>JAURZE010000028.1 GCA_030653545.1 Nitrospira sp.
GATCGTTCCGCCCCGCCCCCGCCCTTGGAGGTTTCGCCCTGCGGGCCGGTGGCGCCGCGGTCACCGAAATTCTGTCCCTCGCGCACTCCCTTCCGCGCCTCGCTGTCTCGCAACGTTTGTAATTGCTCCTGCAATGATGAAATATCCGGAGAGAGATCGGTCGCCTTCATGCCGAGCTGTTCCTTGGTCACGTTGAGCACCACGTTGCCTTGCTCCTTGTTCACCTTGAACGAACTCCAGGGATAGGCCTTCATTTGGCCGGTATCGCCGATTGAGATCATCGCGTACTCAATACGCTTGGTCTCCGAATCCATGATGAGTTGTTCCAACTTCCCCAGCTCCTCACCTTTGGGATTCTTAACCGTGTCGCCGATCATCTCACTATTGACTTCCACCTTCTTCCCCCGGACCACCGGCATGATCGTATAGTTGCTGGGAATACCCCCGGCCTCGCCTTTGGTGTTGGTCATATCCGTCTCGCCGACCTTCGTCGCTCCCCGAGGCTTCGGTGACCCGCTCTCGCTCGAAGCGGTAGGATTGTCCGGCTTCATTTCGGCATGAGCAGGCATGCCGAATGGGAGGCTCACCAATCCCATCCCGATGAGTACGATAGCTATCTTTTTCATAATCCGATTTCCTTTGTGGGTGCGCAAGCACTGGTTGTTGAACACAATGACTAGATTGCCAGGCTAAACTGCCGGATCGCCTGTCGTCTGATCACTATTGCTCAGTTGAGACCGATCGATCCGGTAAGAACTCGCGCAGCCGGACCTAGACCGAATGGTCGTCTTTCCCTCGCAATGGGCCAGCGACGAATGTGCGTCCGCCCCCTCGATCAGTGATTTGCGCGAACCCTCCACCGATCGCGTCATCCCGGCGCTTCGCCACACAGGCGCAACACGAGTTGCTCAAGAGTGTCCTCATCTGTATGGACCACGCCGTTGAGGCAAAAGGTCGGCGTGCCTTTCACGCCGAACCGGCGGCCGCCCTCACGATCCCGCTCCACTCGCTTCGCATGCACACGGCCGGTGAGCTCCCGCTCAAATCGAGCGAGGTCGAGACGAAGCATCTCCGCGTACCGGCGGAGATCGTCTTGCGCCAACGCATCCTGATGTTCGAAGAGCAGATCGTGCATCGCCCAAAACTGCCCCTGGGCGCCGGCCGCTTCACTCGCTTCTGCAGCCTGTTGAGCCAAGGGATGTTTATGTATGAGCGGGAAATGGCGGAAGACCACCCGCAGTCGATCTCTGAGTCGATCTTGGAGACGGGTCACGATGGGAGAGGCGTGCCGACAGTACGGACATTCAAAATCGCAATACACCACCACGGTGACCGCCGCCGTGTCAGGCCCGACGATATGATCGTCGTCCCGGATGGGAAGGGTCTGGTCCGCGCGGTCAGGGGATGGGCTCATGCGAGTGCGTTCCTTACCGTCATCGTGCAGGCCTCAACGAATAGAACCCTTCGCCGGCCTGTGGCTAGAGAGACTCCTGCGCCATGGCACGCGTAGCTGCCCGTAGTCTTCAGCTGTATCAATATCCGTCATGCCCTTGGGAAATGGGACAGGCACAACCTCAGACGCGTGAGCGGCAATGAGGCGTTTCGCCCCGGCTGCGCCGCTCATTGTCGCGAGTTCCATAAAATACTCGCGCCCGAACAACGCCGGCACGCCCAAGGTTCCGTCATACTCCGAAGCGATTATCCCTTTGCCGGCCGTATGATAGGCCGTGACAAGGTTGTTGATGACGGCAGCCGTCACATAGGGCTGGTCGCACAGCATCAAGATCACAGCCCCGGTGTCTCCCGTTGAACCATCTGAGGTAGTGAGTGCTGCCAATCCAGCCTGGATCGACGACCCCAGGCCATCGGCCCACCGTTCGTTCAAGACAGATCGTACCTGCAGATCGTCGATTTCGCGATGGAGCCGGCTCGCATACGCCCCCAGCACCACGAAGATAGGTCCGCAGCGAGACTCGATGGCCACCGATGCGGCATGCCGCAACAAGGAATGGCTGCCATAGATGAGCAGCTGCTTGGGTCTCCCCATACGTGTCGACGCCCCCGCAGCAAGGACAATGATGGCCGTGGACGGACCACGTCGTTGCCCTCTGATACCCGGCGCATTGCTGGCTTCGTCAATACGCATAGCCACAAGACAGCGCTCCTTGTATGGTACCTGATACGGGAATCACCTCAACGCCGTGGCGCTCCTCATGCAGAGGCCTTTCCCGGGTCCTCAGCATCCCGCCCAGCCGGCCTGTGAGAACGGCCTGAATCTCGGCGATCACCGCGAGCGCGATCTCATCAGGAGTGTCCGCTCCGATATCGAGACCCATGGGACCATAGATCTGGCCCAGTCGGCTTTGGCTCAGGACGACGCCTAGGTTCTGAATTCCGTCCAACAATCTCTGAGCCCTCTGCTTGGGCCCGAGCAGACCGAGGTATAGCAGCGGCGACGGGATCAACGCCATCAGCAGTTCGGCGTCATGAAGAAAGTTATGGGTCATCACCACCGCGACTGTGCCTCGATCTAACGGAATGCGCTTACAGACCTCCTCCGGCCGGCAGACGATCAGCGCATCCGCTAAGGGAAACCGCGTCCGGATCGCGTGACCTGGGCGAGGATCGACCACGGTCACGTGCCACCCCAATTCCTTCGCAAGCCGGACAACAGGTACCGCATCGTATCCCGCACCCAACACAATGAGGGGGACCGGTGGCTGAACAATCTCGATGAACACCTGAGCGCACCCTGCGGCCAGCTCATACCTCTTGATTGTCGAACGACCGTCTGCAAGCGCCTGCCGGGAGTCGTTCCCGATCGCCTCCGCCAGAGCATCATTCCCGATGTCATGGATCGCAGGCTTCTGTCCGCTCAGCAGCAACCGATTGCCGATCGTCGCCTTCATAGGGCCTTCCACAGCAAACAGGGTTGCGATAATTCCTCTGTGCCTCAGAGAGAGACAGTCGGCAAGGAAGGCCAGCACGTCTACGTTTCCCCTGGTGGGAAGAGGCTCAATGAGCACGTCTATAATCCCATTGCAGCCGAGATTGAATTCCCAGACGATGTCATCGCCAGACATCGCATCGTAGGTGACCACCCTGGGTTCGTTCGATTGCAGCACCCGCTGAGCATGATTGAGCACATCGCGCTCAAGGCAGCCGCCGCTTACCGAACCGACCGTTCGGCCGTCGGCTGCGATCAGCATCCGCGCGCCGGGCCGCCGGTAGGCGGATCCCGCGACGTTGACAACGGTCGCAAGTGCCATCCGCAGACCTCGCTGTGCCATGGCCCCATGGGCCTCTATGATCGACTGCAGCTCGTTCACATTCCTCCTTGCCACATACGTCCTCCGGTCCAGCATCGCGGAGCCTGCGCGGACGGCGTTCCTTCCCGCGCGAAGCTGTCGTTACTTCTCCTTGCGCCGTTTGGCGACCTGATCCGGCGTCAAGGTCGAAGCGCGGGCGCCGAATCGACCGGTCACATAGTTCACCACGGCGGCAATTTCCGCGTCGGAATAGGCTCTGCCGAACGCGGGCATGAACATGTTGCCTTGTGGAGACTCGAGGCTGGATCCATGCAGGATGACCTGCGTCAGATTGACCCCAGTTGGATCGTTGACGGTTCGATTGCCGAGGAGATCGGCATAGGGCGACTGGGCGCCGCTGCCGTTCCAATGATGGCAGCTCGCACAGGCGCCTTCGAACACCCGGAGGCCCAGATCCCCATCGGTGGTAGCGGAATGCTGCGGGCCCTTCATGCCAACCTGTGGTCCTATTGCACCGGGGCGTCCTTGCACAACCGCAAGATCGCCCGGCTCATGAATGGGTGGAACGGTTTTCAGATACACCACCATCGCGCGGATATCGTCGCCTGTCAGGAAACGGAGGCTGTTATTCAGAACAAGGCCCATCGGTCCCCCCGCCGTACTGCGTCCATCGGCGTGCCCACGTGAGAGATAGTCTGCGAGCTCATCGTCGGACCAGGCGCCGATCCCGGACTGTCGGTCGGACGTCATGTTGTAGGCCTTCCATCCCTCGATCATCTCGCCCCCGAACTTTTTGCGGGCATCCAGCCCCTGGAGCAATGTTCTCGGCGTATGGCATTCTCCGCAATGTCCGAGCGCTTCGACCAGATAGGCTCCTCGATTCCACGCCGGCGCGCGATCGATGTTCGGCTGAAAACGCTGCGCGGGGTTGTAGAGCACATCCCAGAACCACATCAGATATCGCTGGTTGAACGGAAACCACAGGGCATTGTCCGGTGGCACGTGCCGGACCGGCTTGAGACTGAAGAGATAGGCCTTGATCGATAGGACATCCTCGCGTGCGAGCAGGGTATACGCGGGATACGGGAACGCGGGATAGAGACGCTTGCCGTTTCGTCCGATGCCCTCGTGCATCGCGTGGACAAACTCGTCATCGGTCCACTCGCCGATCCCGGTTTCCTTGTCCGGCGTAATGTTCGTCGAATAGAGCGTGCCGACCGGCAACGTGAACGCCCGTCCCCCGGCAAACGGCTTGCCGAACGGAGTCGTATGGCAGCCGATGCAGTCGGCGGCGCGTGCGAGATACTCGCCGCGAGCCGCCCAATCGGCTCCTGCAACGCCTGGCGGCGCGCCGGTAGGATCGCTTTCCCGATAATCTGCCAACGCGACCCGCGTCCCGCCGGCAAAGTCCGTGGGCCCATCCGGGCGCAACATACACCCGCTGACGGCTGTAATGAGCGACAGTCCGAGAAGGACGAACCGATGCGTACGACTAAAGCCCGTCACAGCACCCTCCTCCGCCATGCGACACGTCATTCCACGCGGGTGACCGGCAACTTCCGTATCCGCTTTCTGGTCGCCGCGAAAATCGCGTTGGTCAATGCCGGCGCCACTGCCGAGGTACCGGGCTCACCGATGCCGCCCGGCGCTTCGGCGCTCTCCACCAGGTACACCTCGATCGCCGGTGCCTCGTTGATCCGCATGATACGGTAGTCGTTGAAATTGCTCTGCTCGACGCGGCCATTCTTCAACGTGATCTCGCTGAAGAGTGCGGCGGTGAGGCCGAAGATAATGCCACCTTCCATCTGCGCCCTCACCGTGTCCGGGTTGACCACCACACCGCAGTCCACGGCGCACACGACACGTATCACGCGCACTTCGCCGTTCTTGGCAACCCGGACTTCGGCGACCTGGGCCACATAACTGCCGAATACAAACTGAACCGACACGCCGCGGCCATGGCCTTCCGGCAGAGACCGCCCCCAACCCGCCTTCTCCGCAGCCAGATCGAGCACCGCCTGGGCACGTGGAGATGGGCCGAGCAGGGCGCGCCGGTATTCCACGGGATCTTTCTTCGCCGCCGCCGCCAACTCGTCGATAAAACTCTCGACCACGAAGACGTTGTGGGTCGGCCCGACACCGCGCCAAAACCCAGTGGGAATGCCGGGAGGCTCTTGCCTCACATATTCCATCAGCATGTGGGGCAGGGCATAGGGCGGCGGAGGCTTCGCGGCGCCTTCCAGTACATCGGGATCGAGTCCATCCTTGAATGCCGGCGGGTGCCATCGCGCGTAGATCGATGACCCCGTACTGCGATGGCTCCATGCGACCGGCATCCCCTCGTCGTCGAGACCGGCAGCCATCCGGTCGTAGTAGTAGGGCCGATACACGTCGTGCTGAATATCTTCTTCCCGCGTCCACACCACCTTCACGGGACCCTCGACTTGCTTCGCAATCTGCGCGGCCAAGGTAATGAAGTCCACCTCCAGCCGCCGGCCGAACCCGCCACCCAAGAGTTGATTGTGCACCCGGATCTTCTCTACAGGCAGGCCGGTCACTTCGGCGACGGTCGCCTGTGCGCGCGCGAGAACCTGCGAGCCAACCCACACATCGCAGCCGTCCTTGCGGACGTGCACCGTGCAATTCACCGGCTCCATCGTCGCATGTGCGAGGAACGGCATTTGGTACACCACCTCGACCTTCTGCGCCGCGTCGGCCATGGCCCTGGCCACATCACCGTCCTTGCGTGCGATCACGCCTGGCCTCAATAGGGCGGCTTCGAGCTGCTGCACGATGTCGGAGGTGCTGAGCCCGGCGTTGGGGCCTTCGTCCCACTCGATGTCGAGCGCGGCCAGCCCCTGCTTGGCCGCCCACATATGGTCGGCAATCACCGCCACGGCATGGTCGAGCCGCACCACCTGATGGACACCCTCGATCTTCTTGGCTTTGCTCTCGTCAACAGAGACAAGTCTGCCGCCGAACACCGGGCAAGCTGCGACGGTGGCGATTTTCATGCCGGGAACCTTGATGTCGATGCTGAATTGCGCCTTGCCGTTGACCTTGTCGGGACTGTCGAGACGCTTGGCGGAGGTACCAATGAGCGTGAAGTCCTTGGAGTCCTTGAGCACAACGTGACTAGGCATGGGCACCTTCGCCGCCCTATCGACTAAGGCTCCATAGGCGAGCCTGCGGCCGCTCGTGACATGGATCACCTCCCCCTTCCTCGCGCGGCAAGATGAAGGGTCCACCTTCCAGGTTTTTGCCGCAGCGGACAGGAGCATGAGGCGCGCGGTGGCTCCGGCCTGGCGGAGCGGTTCCCATGAGGCGCGCACGGAGGTCGAGCCGCCCGTGGCCTGAATGTGAAAAATCGAGTTGGCATAATGCCGTTCGTCGGGAGGAGCTGCCTCGAGAGAGACGTGCGCAAGGTCCACCTCCAACTCTTCGGCAATCAGCATCGGAATCGACGTGTAGGTGCCCTGCCCCATTTCGACATAAGGCATGATCAGGGTGACGCGGCCGTCACGACCTATACGGATGAATGCGTTGGGCATGAACTGCTCTGCGGTCGTCGCCCCGGCCATCCCAGGGAGCAGAAAGCTCAAGAGAAGGCCTCCGCCGGCGACCGCGCTCACCTTCAGAAACGTACGACGGGAAATACTCCCCCCGGCCACGGCTCCGGGATCGCGCTTCGGTTCATTCACTGGGCGTTCAACATCCATACTGAGTGGCCTTGCACATGTACCTAGGAAAGCTGCGCCGCTCGCTTAATCGCGGCGCGGATTCGCACATAGGTTCCACAACGGCAAATCGCACTGGACATGGCCGCGTTGATGTCGGCATCGTCGGGCTGAGGTGTGGCAGCCAGCAACGCTGCCGCGCACATGATCTGGCCCGGCTGACAATATCCGCACTGCACCACCTCCAGATCCAGCCAGGCTTTCTGTACCCTCGCCCCGATCGGTGTCCGGCCGATCGCCTCAATGGTCACGACCTTCCTTCCTCTGACAGACCCCACAGGCAAAACGCACGATCGCATCGGCTGACCATCCACATGCACGGTGCAGATGCCGCACTGGGCAATCCCGCAGCCGAACTTCGTGCCGGTCATGCCAAGCACATCCCGCAAGACCCAGAGCAATGGCATGTCCTCCGGGACATTGACGTCATGATCCTCGCCGTTAATATTTAGTGCGAACATCGCGGTCCCTCTTCCCAGGCAAGTACCGACAGCCGGAGTGCCTACTGACCTGCACGTAAATCTCGCTCGAGGTCGCCGAGAAGCATAGGGGACGGCCGACCGCAACTTCGGCCTGCCATGGCATCGATTCCACCGCCGAGCCCGTCGGAAGCCTTGCGCAGCCTGCTATTTCGACTGGATCATGCTCTTGGTTTTGCGCGTGGCCTCTCTTCCTTCTTCAGGACCCGCCAGGTCATAGAATCGGTATACCGTCCCTATCCACTCCTGGTTCGACATATCCGGCCACTGGTCTTTGGGGAAACCCGGGGCATCTTTGAGGACTTTCTGGCTCACGTCGAGGACGAGATACTTCTGGTTTTCACTCACGCTCAGCGCGTCCCACGGAACGGCAAAATACTTGTCTCCGATTCCGAGAAACCCCCCGAAGTCCAGCACGGCATATACAATGTCTCCTCCGAGCGGATCGATGACGAGGTCTTTAATATCTCCCAGCCCTTTGCCTTCAATATCTTGCACGGGTGCGCCGATCAGGTTGCTGGCCTTCAGAACGCCGCTCTTATCGCGCGCGGCATAGGCCGGATCGAGCGCGACGGTCGTCCAAAGAACAAGCACCGCGAGCGCTATCCCTAACAGTTTCATCTTGGCCTCCTTGCAGAAAGTGTTCTTCCACAACGGCATCCTTGGATGACTAGGCTCGCACCGGTCCCGCAAATTTCCGGCGAACCACCAGAATCAGAATGGCACCGAGCAGGGCCATGAAAAAGCCTGCCGGATCGTCTTCTCCATACCATCCTAAGCCGCGCCCGATGAATCCACCGAGGAGCGCGCCCGCGATGCCTAATAGAATCGTCAGAATCACCCCTCCCGGATCCGGCCCCGGTGTCACAAACTTGGCCGCTACTCCGACGATGAGTCCGAACACAATCCAGCCCACGATCGTCATAACGTCACCTCCTCAGTTATCTCGCATGAATGGCGGCATACGTCGATTGCGTATCGATGAACGCGTGGATGCCAGATCGAACCATCGCTATGGCACGCGCCCGCGTGACGGAACTCCCTGCGCTAAAAGACTGTATCCACTGTGCCCGGGAACCTCCAGGCGATCTGATCACAATTGCTCATCGGTGAGAGAATGAAGCGAGAGGCGGCGGCGCCCGGCCTGCCCGCATCGACCCTGTCTCATCGAGCGAGGACTGTTTCTTCTATAAGGGCGGCGTACGCTTTCGCCACCGATCCGGCAGGATAGACATGCATGAGAAACGGCGTCTCCCACTCGTCGTCGGTCGGATCATGTTCTTCCGATACGATCACACGCCGCAGATGCGCTTCGTATGCCGCGAATACCTTCCGCCCCACGGAGCCGACTGGTCCGATATGGCCGTCCGGCGTAATGGTCCCGGTAATGGTTCGGTCGGTGGGGATGAATTTGCCTTCGGCCAGCGCGATCACACTCAAGCCGACCATGGCCGAGAGGCTGTTTCCGTAAATCGTGACGCCGTTGTAGGGAAGGGACAACATGACTGTCCAAGAATCGGTGGATAGCCGGAGCGCGTGAGCCGCGCGGCGGATGGCCTGCTCCACCGAGGTTTGAGCCATCGGTGAAAAGCGGCCGGATTTTGTCCTGAAGTGAACCGCCAGACCGCCCCGATCGTTGCGGTCTTCAAACGACAACACCAGATACGCAACCGTCCCGCCCGGTTCCCGATCCATCGTCATACACAGGATAGGAATGAGCAACTCTCTTTGCCCGGTCCATGCCCCCGCTTCCATCACCTGAGCCGCGATCAGGCAGCACAGCGCCAGACAGCTCCCAAGGAGGCGGCACCCCTGTTTATTGCGCTTCTGTGTATGACGATCGCTCATCTGACCTTCTCGCCCGCCGTCGCTGAATAGACCGGTCCTCTGGTAGAACTGCAATGTCCTTCACAACCCGGAGAATCTCGTCCGCTTTCTGTGCTTGCTATAGTGACCGTGCCCTCATAGGGCTGAGACCGAACGGCCTTCATTCGCTTCGCGCTCTTCTGCCAGCCCCTCTATTCCGAAGAGGGGCTGGCCGGCCCGGTCAGTTTGTGCCGAGGCTGCGAAGGAAGAGCACGATGTCGGCGCGTTGGGCGGCGTCCGACAGATAGAACGGATGCGGAGCCGTGGCACCGCGGCTGGGGTCGAGCAACGCCTCCAATGACGGTACGGTGTTATCATGCAAGAACACCGGCTTGCGATCGAGGTCGAGCAACAAGGGCAACGCGGTCCCGCGCTCAAGGCCTCTGATGCTGGCATTGACGACAGCCATCTTATCGTCAAAGAACACGCCCGGCGTATCGAGGATCGGGTTCAAGGGCGGCGTGCGTTGAGGCAATAACACGACGGGATTATCTCCCGGGAAAATAGTTTTCATCGGCACAATAAATGTGGGGACAAACTTACCCTGATCGACATTGTGGCAGTTCGTGCAACTGTTGGACTGGAACGCCGTGCGCCCGCGCGCGATCACGACGGGATCGCCTGCCTTGCCGGCGGGCGCGGCAAGCGCAAACAGAAACGCATTCATGTCGTTGAGCTTGGTCTCGTCGACGCGGATTCCCAGTGGAAATTCTTCCGTCCCGGCTAGGGCGGGATTCCCCGGCGCGGCCGCCTGGACAAAGGGAAATGGTCCGGTCACGCCGGTGGCCGCCAGCACAAGCGCGTAATCGGCTGCGATCTCGCTGCCCGCGGCGCTCCCGCCCAGTTTTTGCAAGAATGCGAGACCTCCGGGCGTCAAGATCGTGGTGGGGTCGAGAAGCGCCGTGTAGACCAGATTGCTGAAGTTATCCAGCTTGGCGATTGCGCCTTCACTGCCGTAGGGATGCGCGAGGTCCTGCCTGAACAGCGGCATATTGTGCATCGGGTCGCCGTTGCCGTCGATCGAGTCGTCGAACATGCCGATCGGGTAAAACGCTTTGTTGCTCAAGTAGGCATCGACTTCAGCTTCGGTCGAGTTTTCGGTGAGACCCGTGGGAGCGCGCCCCAGCGTGGCGCCGCCGTTCGCGGCCAGGGCCAATTGAAGCGCCGGGTAATAGGCCCGCGAATTCATGCCCACCGAGACCAGCGTGCCGAAGTCGAGAGTATGCGGCGCGAGCCCGTCCAGCCGGTGTCCGATCGATCCTCCGTTGGGGATATTCAAGGCCGAACCGTCGGTCACGGTGTGACAGAGCGCGCAACTCGCCCCCACCTTGTCGCCTTGCAAAATGTTGATCACGCCGTTGCCGCTGGTGTCCTTGGCCGGCAAGCCGATCACCGCGTTCGCATTGATCAGCGCGACGGTTGTCGCCGGATCGTTGAGAATCGTCGAGGTCTGACCGCTCGGATCGGCTTGCAGTTCTGCGGTCAAGGCAGCAACTGTCCCGGCATCGAGCGCGTCGATATCGACGTGAAGGCCGAGGGCCAAAGCCTGGAGGGGCGTCACTCCCGCCGCCACAATGCCGGCCGGCAACCGAATCGCATCGGTCCAGAACCGCTCGTTGCCGAATGTTTCAGAGCGAAACACGGTCCGGCCGTTCGCCACGTTTCCCAGTGTATGCGCAGGCGGTGATCCGGGGTTGGCCGGACCCGCCGAGGGCCCGCTCGCCGACGGGGGCGGCGCGCTGTCATTGTTGGAGCTATTGCAGCTGGCGAGAATCCCCACAATGGCCAGACATCCCAAAACTCGATGTTTCCAAAGACTGTGCGAATTCATTTCGACTCCTCCGTATATTTTTACTGCTCGTTGATTGAGCGAACCATTTGTATCATGGAGGGTTCACTATGCAGGCCGAACGGGACTCACGCTGCTCACTTTTGCTCTTCGCCGGCTTCGCCGTAACATATGGCTTCCCTCCGTGTCCTCTAAATCGTGATGGCTGTCACACAAGAAATTCTGAGATCCGAGAACCACGGTCGTGCACAGGGAGCAGCGCAGGTGGACGTCGCCATGCAGTCGGCCGCCTCACGTTCGATGATCGCCCGGCGCACTTCGTCGAATTAAGCTGGGTGGACGTCCCGGACTCGAATAGGTGTTTACGGCAGACATTGACGGGTGACGCGCAAACGTTCTTACGATCCGTCGGGTGAATGTCGGTCAAAATGCGGTCGAGGACAGGTTTGAGCGAGTGTCTCTTCGCCTCCTCGGGGCGATGCTCCAGAGCCGCATGAAGCGACGGGAACGCGCGAGAATATGCAAAAGATCGGCACCAGCGAGTCCGATGCGTTGAGTTGCCCATGATCGGAATGAAAATGCCGATGCTTCGCCACATCGAGTCTCTCAAGAACCTGCCCATCCCGCTTGTTGAGATAGGTCAATTTTTCGATCGGTCGGCCAACAGAATGATGTCCGGGGCGCCAGAGGATCAGCCGGCAATCCTGACGCAAGCCCGTTCAGCCTTCGTATCGCCATCGGGTACGCTGCATTGTTCAACGGGCACCAATCGATAGTCGCGGGGCAACAATCTGATCGTTACCCCGTCATAGTGGTACGGAATGACGAGGTAACGGCTGTTGTGTATATAGAGCACGTTCGGCCCTTGCTCAGTCTTGTGAAGCGTGAGCAGGGGGTGTGGAGCACCATTTGGACGGCTCGCCGCTCAAGCCGGTGATTCCGCGGGCTGACGCCCGAGCGCGGCCGAAAGATTTCGGCGGCGCTCGGGACCGGGTTTACCCGCGGTTCAGACCTTCGGCGTTGCGACAGCGGCTTCACCGGACGTCGCAATATCCTGCGCGCCGGCCTGCTTGAAAATAGCCTCGGCACGACTGGTCTCTGCCGAATTTTCCGAATGCACCGAGATCAGAATGTTCCCCTCTTTCAGCTTGCCCTCGTAACGCTTGGCCTCATACTCAGGAATGCCCATTCCCACAAGCGCTCCCGTAATCCCTCCCAGGGTGGCTCCGACTGCCGCGCCCCCCAACATCGCCATGATCGGGCCGGCCGCGACAAACGGGCCGATGCCCGGGATCGCCAGAGCGCCGATGCCCGCCAGCCAGCCCAAGGCACCGCCCATGACACCCCCCGCGCCGGCGCCGGTCGCAGCCCCTTCAGGAGCCTTGGTGTTCTTTTCGTGGGCGAAATCTTTGGTCCCCTGATTGTCGGGAAAGAGAGCAGAGATGTCGGTGTTCGAGAATCCGGAATTTTTGAGACGGTCCACGATTTGCTCCGCCTGCGTATAGGTTGTCGCGATACAAAACACTGATGTTTTAGCCATCTTGTGCTCCTTGTTCGATGAAGGGGTGTGGGATCGATGCTACGGACCGGTCGTTTCAAGTTTATTGTCTACATTCTTGAGCCCGACCACCTTGCCGGCCATTGTTAGAATGCGCTCGCGCTCATGAACATTTTTCACCGGTCCTCGCAAGGTCGTCTTGCCGCCCAGCGTCACGATCTTGATATTCTGGGCATTCATCGACAACGTCTTGTCTGCCATAAGCGCCTTGCGAATCTGCCGGGTCACATCCACGTCATGCTGGCTACCTTGAGCCTGATCAGCGGGAGTGAGCGTCGCGTCGTCATTATCACGAACGTTCTTTTCTGTATTATCGGCGGAAACGGACGGCGGCGAGACCGTTTCGGCGGCGGTAAGAGTGTAACTGGAGACGAAGACGCAACCGAGAAACCCGGCGGTGGCAAGGCCTCTGGAAACGATGAGGCTGAGGGTAAATGTCTTCATAATATTCCCATTACTGTGATGTGTTATGGAACGGAAGGTCGCGACGCGTCCCGTGGCCTGCACAGATATTCCGGCCTTCGACAAGAAGCGTCTTATAGCCTACACTCCCCTTCCTTCCTTGCTGCGACGAGGGGCACCCATCTAGTGAATCTAGCTGGGCGCCCCATGTGCCGCAGCGCCAGCGCTATTTGATTTCGTGCACCTTCCCGGTCATGGCATCAACGTAGACTTTGTGGGTCTTACTCCCGTCCACGATCTCAATCTTGTAGACGATGCGGCCGTCTTCCTTCCCCATATCGGCTTCAACCGTTTTGCCAGGGCGTGCCTGCTCCGCGGTCTTAATCGCCTCGACCATACTGACGGTCGCCTTTTCACTGAGCGCCCTGTCAGATTCGAACAGCGCCCATGCCGGGGCCGTGCCGGCACCGAGCAGAAGCGCCAATCCAACCGAGATCATTTCCTTCTTCATACCGTTCCTCCTTTGTTCGGATGTGGAAGTTGACTGCACTGATAGGACTCAATCGCCTACGCGCAATTATGAGGAGAGCACCGGCCGCAGTCTGGTCTCCATTGCTCACCGTCTTGGCGCCGACAGGGGAGCCCCGCCAGGTTGGTCCCAGCCGCCGTCGGCAAAAGTGCGCCGGGCCCGGAAGCCGAGTGCGGCCCGATCGCTTTTTCAAAGCCGGGAAGCACCGCCTTGAAGAACGCGTTTTTCACCAAATTGACGACGGTTTGCCACGTCGTGATCCGGGGGTTTTCCAGGGTGCCCGATAGATCCGTCTTGGTTGCGACTTCCTCCCGTGGTGTGTTTTCAAGCAGCTTGGCCACGCCTCCGACCAGGCCCTCATAGAGTTGGTGAAACAGATTTTTCTCTTTGTCTTGCCGCGCATCGAAGACCTTGATGTCTTTGAAGAGCGGCTTGAGGTACCCCTCGACCCAGCCGTTCTTGACGGTGAGCTCCGAATACAGCGAAAACTGGCCGGCGGTAACATCGAAGTTGCCATAGGCGCGGAGCAAATCGTTCATCGCCCGCATCTGAGTCTTCTCAATCTTCGTGTTCAGAGAGAAGTCCGGAGATTTCGTCTCAGGCCGAAAGGTCCCGCTGACTAGGGTATTGCCGGTGCCCATGAACTTCCCCGTAAGAGTAACGGTGCCGCTGCCTTCGGTGAGATGATTGCTGATGTGATCGAGGTGGAGTTCGCCTTGGCTTAAAAACACGCGGTACGGTGGCTTGGCCGCTTCGTCGACAAAGCCGAATTCGCTGTTCTTGATTTCCGCGTGATCGATCAGGATCAGTGTCTCCGGCTTATTCTGGAGCTTCCTGGCGGTCGTCACGGCAGCCTGACCCACCCGGGGTTCTTTGCCCTTCGTCTCGGAGGTGTGTACGTAATCCAGGCGGACATTCTCAATCGTCAGCGCCTTCAAGTTCGCCTTTGTCTCGCCTTCGGCGGTGTATTCCAGGTGCCCGTCAGCCGAGAGTACCCCGCCGCTTATCTGAACATTGTAACGCCCTGTGACGGAAAGCAGGGGCTCGAGCGCGACCTCCCGCAAGGCCAAATCGACCTTGATGCCTACATGCGGCTCGGCCAGGAAATTGGCGCGGCCTGTCATCTCCACCCGTCCTGCGCCGAAGAGATTGCCGTCAAGGGCGAGCTCGGAAGGATAGGTGTCATCGGGGGACCGGATGTTCCGAATATTTCCCGCGAGAAGATTCAGATGTGTCATTCGCAGGGGTTTAGACGGATCCTGATCCAAGTACGTCACGTCGGCGTCGGCGATTTTAAACTCGTTGATCTTGATGGGATAAAACGAATAGATTCCCTCTCGCCACCCCTGCTCGCGGCTTGCTTCTCCTTCCTGCAAGCCGCTGGTGGCCTGCGGGAGAGTGATGTGAAGGGTCGGGCGGGTGATGAGATAGTCACTCACCACCACCCCGGAGAAAATCCGGCTCCATTGAATGCTGAGACGCCATCTGGGAATGACCGCAACCGGTGGATCAGGATGCTCGATTTGCGTCATGGTCAATTGCCGGATCTCGAGAGCCAGGGTAGGAGAGAGGGCCGCTTCGGCCACCGTAAATTTATAGCCCTGCACATGCTCGTTGAGTTGCCGCTCAATGAATGAGGGCAATGCTCTATTCACCATCAGCAGGGCGGCGGCGGCCAACAGACAGACAACGATGACCGTCAGCGCCGACCACTTGAAGGCCGGCGCCATCGTTACCCGGATGGCTGAGAGCCGCCATGCATGCAGGGTATCTGCGGTAGCCATGCTGCCCTGTATTTCCCTCGTGATTGTCCGCCAGATGCTCGTCGAAGGGTGTGCGATTCTGTCTAGTTTCGACCAGTGAAAGGGGCGCCGGGAGGATCACCCCCGCCGCCCCTCCAAGGAAACAGATTCTTCTACCGACCGATATCGGTAGAGCCGGAGGAGCCGGTCTTCCCGGAATCATTCATTGAGTCGGACTTGCGTCCGGATTCTTTGCTCTGCCCGGCCTCAGTGCCACGGGCCGACCGGATCGACAATGCGCGATTCTGGTCGTTCACGGTCGCTTCAATGCGATCACCCTGGTTGAAAGTCCCAGTCTTTTGCGTGTTGCCGTCGATCTGCAAATGCACTTCTTTCCCATCCTGCCCCTTCACAAAATAATTGTCGCCTTCAACGCGGACCACTTCTCCCTTAATCGTTTTGCCCGCGTCCGAATGCGCGCCCTTCATCTGATCATTCTTCTGATGATCTGCCGACCCGCCCTTGGGGTCGGCGGCGCCGGACATTTCATTGGCCGCCAATGCGTTATGGGACAAGCCCATGCACAACACGGCGCCGCACGACAAAAGACCGACGAATTTTGGAATTGATACCATTGGATGCCTCCTGAGGTTAAGGTGAACACACTTTCCACATGCGTCACTCTACGTCTCCCAACGATTCAGCGAACCTCGGAAAGCGCCTAGTTTTTAACGCGACGCCGCCTAGTCGGAGAAGGCCGAAGAGGGAGGGACGGTGAAGCGGAAACTGTGCAAGTATGTCTTGGAGTGGATGAAGAAATGACTACGGGCGGGCGGGAATCTGCACGCTGTCGGGCTCGCGATCTTGCAGCCTGAGCTGGACATGAAGCTGAGCGACTCGCTGGCGAATCTTATCGAGGATGGGCCGCTCATTGACCGCGGCCGGACTGGGGACGTGACCAAGAAACTCTTCCCATATCTGCAACGCATCTCGACCGAGCCCCTGTTGCTCCAACGCAAGGCCCACGTGATAGGCGGCATCCGACGAAGACGAGGTGCAGGCCGCCGCGCGCCTCAGCACTTGCCTCGCCTCTTCCTTATGTCCTTGTGCTTGCAGCACCGTCCCGAGCCCCAATGACGCGCTCACCAAGCAGGCGTCGTGCCGCAGCGCCGCTCGATACAGGTCCGCCGCGCCTTCCGGATCGCGCAGGCGATCTCGGAGCTCGCCCATATTTCTTAAGAGGACGGGATCGCCCGGAGCCAGCGCAAAAGCCCGCTCGTATGTCGTGCGCGCCCGGTCCAGCTCTCCTTTTGCCGTGAAGGCCAGTCCGAGATTCCGTAAGACGTCAGGCCGGTTCGGTTCGAGTTGCAGTGCCGATTCATAGTGGTGAATGGCTAGATCCAGGAGATCGCGATCTTGATGCAGAACCGTCGCCATTAAATGCAGAAGATGCGCGGTGGCGATGAACGAACGAGTGGGAAGCGCGCGCGTGGACAGCGGAACGTTGTGCCTCTGCTTCGTCGAAAACGGAATATGATTCTGCTGTAACCAGTCCCGCAGCCGAGACACGGGGAGAGAATAACTCATACCGGCGCGCATCATAACTGAGCCCAGCCGCTCGCCGCCTGCATTCTTGACCTGCTCTAAATAGGGCACGGTATGAACGACAAGCCCCGCGATCTCACCGGTCTCACCATGCACCAGCGGCCCTCCACTGCTGCCGGCATTCACCAGCCCCACGGTTTGCACGAAGGGAATCAGCAGCCCGGCCGTTCGGGACCGTCCCATGGCTGCCCCGCTGATCGTCATCGGAATGACCGAGGCATGCAGCGTCAAGCCCATTTGCAAAACGTCCGGCACACGCGGGTACCCGACCGCAATCGCCGGCGTGCCTTCATCGGGCGTTTCAGCCGCCAACGGGAGGAAGGGAACCGGATCGCTCGTATGGATGCGGAGCGCCGCGACATCGAGGTCGGTATCGATCGCCACCACGGTCGCGGAAGGATCGACGGATTCATTGTGGATATAGACAAAGAGCCGGGTGGAATGTTCCACCACGTGGGCATTGGTCAGGACCAGCCCTTCCTCCGAGATGAACACCCCGCTGCCGAACGAGAGGGCATTGGATTCATCGTTGATTCCTACGATCAGCACCGTCGCGGCTTTCGCCTCGCGATAGAGCTCTCCCTGGGTAAACGAATGCGCCCGGCCGGGAAGGACCACGAGCAGAATCAGAAATGCGATCAAGAACGGCACAGGAGTGAGGAGCGCCATGGCTCGGCGAGGGAGAGCCGGACGTGTGTAAGAAAAAGGGTCCGCGGGGTGCGCTGCAGAAATAACAAGCGCCATTAGTTGCGCACATTAACAGAGCGACAGATACCCGTCCATTGTTTTCATTGATTCGGGAGCGCGCCGCCCTACAGCACATACGGGCCCCCTGAAGCCTGATACAGGCACGCACAAGTGCGACAGGTACGGTGCAAGACCGAGAAGGTTGAATCGGCAGAGGACGATGCGCGAACGACCGCCGCCCGGCGAAGCCCCGCGGAATTTCTCTGACTGAACAGGGTCTTATATTTTGGAATTTATCCCGACCGCGCTAGGCACCCCCTAGGGGGCCAGCAAAAACTTGAAGGCGCGATGCTGTTTATGCCACCATTTCGTAAGGAATCCATCCATGCACCCCTTGCGATTCAGGTGATGACAGGGGCATAAACCTCCTTGTATAGTATCGCACTCGCTGAACGCTCCATGAGCAGCCGCTTACACCCCTTTCACGGAGCGCCCTTTCAGCATTGCGGTGCACGCCCGAACAAAAAGGCTGAACGACCATGAAACCGCAAATCATCGTGGCTGACGATCACCGTCTGGTGGCCGAAGGTGTCGTCAAGATCTTGGAGAAAGAATACAGTGTAGCCGCGACCCCGTCAGACGGACGCAGCTTTATCGAAGCGGTGGAACGGCTTCGCCCTGCCCTGGCCCTCGTGGATATTTCTCTGCCTCTCTTGAATGGGCTGGATGCCTGCCGGCACGTGAAGAAATCCTGCCCGGAAGTCAAGATTGTCATTCTCACCATGCATGCGGAGCCGCACTATGTGAACGAAGCCTTCCGGGTCGGAGTGGGGGGCTACGTGTTGAAAACCTCTGTTGCGGATGAGCTGCTCTTTGCCGTGAAGGAAGTCCTGAACGGCCGCACGTACATTTCTCCGGTTGTTGCGCAAGGTCTCGTCGATCAGGCGCTGCACGCGGCGGAGGAACCGACAAAACCGACCACCAACGCCCCGGCCGTGATGTTAAGTTCACGCCAGCGAGAGGTCCTGCAGTTAGTCGCAGAAGGTAAATCCAACAAAGAGATCGCCTCCGCGATCAACGTAACGGTTAAGACCATTGAGTTTCACAAGAGCAAAATCTCGAAAGAACTCGGCGTGCGCACCACCGCCGAACTCACCAAACACGCCATCACCCTCGGGCTCATCGCCCCTCCTGAAACGCCGTCGGCCTCACACAACGCCTCGTCTACCTAATCGGTGCGTTCGGCCGAACTTGCCTGAGGGCCAGGTTCGATGGCGGCGCCTCAGAGTTCAGTCAACCCCCGTGCCAGCGCAAATTTGGTGAGATCGGAAGCGGTCTTTACACCGAGCTTTTTCATAATCCCCGTTTTATGAAACTCGACCGTTTTCGAAGAGACATTCATCGCGGCAGCGATCGCTTTCGTCGGGATACCGTTGGCCAGCATGCGCAACACTTCGTCTTGCCGCGGCGTCAACCGGACAGTGTACCCTTCGGGATGCATCCAGGGATGCTCGATCGATTCGCGTATGTCCGCCGCGACGTCGGGAGAGACATACCGGCGGTGGCTCAGCACCATGCGGATGGCGGCCATAAGCTCTTGCGAAGCAGACTGTTTCAGCACATATCCGTCGGCGCCTTGCCGAAAACCTTCGCTGACATAGAACGGCTCGCTCAGCATCGTGACAAGAATAATTTTCACACGCGGCAATTGCGCTTTGAGCGATTGAACGAGATCGAAACCGCTCGCGCCGGGCATGGACACGTCCAGCAACACTATGTCCGGGGCCGACGCCGCCACCTTCTCCAGCAACTCACTCCCGCCATGCGCGCAGCCGACGACCAGCGCATCCTCCGCCAGTAATTGGCAGAGCCCTTCGACCACTAAGAGATGATCGTCCGCAATGAAAACCCTGGGCTTATGCATAATAACTCCGACGGCGGCCAACTACAGGCGACCGCGGCGTTAAGAGATGTGAGCGGGGCAGGCGCCAACCGTCATGATCATATCACAGCGGGGCGCCTTGCCACCTGCGATGAACCCTAGGCGCGGTTCAACTCAGAGCTAGGGGCGGCCCCATCTTCCGCCAGAGCCTGCTCGCAACACAGCCCGGCGTGCGGGGAAGCCTGCTCATTTCACGAAATGAGATGATGATCGCCTGCTAGGGTCGGATTCTGCATAGACTAGGGAACGACCGACTCTTGCCCATCCCCAAAACCGGTTATACCAAATGAAAAGCGTATAGCGAAGTGCGCCCATCTCAGGGACGTCAATCTTTATTTACGAGTGGAGAATGCCTATGTTGACCACATCTCAGGAAGCCAGTGCGCCATGGGTGACCGACCTGCTTCGGGAAGACCATAAGAAAGTAAAGAGCCTCCTTGAAGCATTCGAACAGGCGCGCGATGCCACAGCCAAGCAACGGATCGTCGGAGAAGCGCTGGCGGAACTCGACGTGCAGGCCAAACGGGAGGAGGAAATCCAAGAGGATGATCTCATTGAACAGGCGCTCGATGATTACCATGTCGTCCACATCCTCATCGGCGAGCTGAAAAAGATGAAGACCAGCGACGACCGCTACGGCGCCCAGTTTACGGGGGTGGCCGACAACGTCACACACAACATGAAAGCAGAAAAGCCGGAGATGTTTCCGAAGGACGAAGTCTGGAAGATCGATTGGGAAGCCCTCTCTTCCCGGGTGGAGAAACGGAAGGAGCAGTTGATGGCCAAGAGCGGCGCGACATCTAAAAACGCCAGGACAAGGCCGCCAAGAAAGAATAGCGCGATCCCGGCCCCAAGCAAGGAACAACTCAAAGCGCAAGTCTAACGGACCACATTTCACGCCTCTGTGCACGAAAAGGTGAACGATGCCGAAAACATGTCTTCTCACGCGTGGTAGCTCGCCGAGCACCAAGGTGACCTATCTCTACATTCAACCAAGCGGTATCAACATCAGAAACACTCGCAGAAGCCGCAGCCTTGCACGGCGCTTCCGGTCTTTTGAAAAGGCGGTGCTGAGAGGACGCTGGGGTCTACCAGGGTTATCTCTTTCAAACGTTCCAGGTAATACGAGAGGTGCATTATGAAAGCGCTCTGTTGGCACGGCACAGGCGACGTCCGAATTGATACTGTTCCCGATCCGAAGATTATTGATTCGCGCGACGCGATCGTCAAAGTCACCGCTACAGCAATTTGTGGCTCCGATCTGCACCTGTATGGGGGCTGATGCCGACTATGGAATCAGGCGACGTACTCGGCCATGAATTCATGGGCGAAGTGATGGAGGTCGGTCGTGCGGCGGCCAACAAGCTGAAGCCCGGAGATCGAGTAGTGGTTCCCTTTACCATTTCCTGCGGGTCTTGCTTCTTCTGCCAGAAGGGTCTGTTCTCCCTCTGTGCCACATCGAACCCGAACGCAGAGGTGGCGCGCAAGGCCATGGGACATTCTCCCGCTGGCTTGTTTGGTTTCTCCCACATGCTGGGCGGCTTCGCCGGCGGGCAAGCGGAATATGTACGCGTTCCTTTTGCCGATGTCGGTCCGATTAAAATTCCCTCCGGTCTCAGGGACGAGCAGGTGCTGTTCCTTTCCGACATCTTTCCTACCGGGTACATGGGCGCCGAAAACTGCGGGATGGAACGGGGCGACACCGTTGCGGTGTGGGGCTGTGGACCCGTCGGACAATTCGCCATTCAGAGCGCCTGGATGCTCGGGGCGGGCCGGGTCATTGCCATTGACCGCGTGCCGGAACGCCTGCGCATGGCAGAGAAGGACGGTAACGCCGAGACGATCAACTTTGAGAACGAAGGGGTCTATGACCGCCTTATGGAGATGACGAAGGGACGCGGACCGGACCGCTGCATCGACGCTGTCGGGACTGAGGCCCATGCAGGCGGCAGCTTCGATGCCGTGATCGACAAGGCCAAGGTCGCCGTCTACCTTGGGACCGACCGGCCGCATGTCCTCCGTGAAGCGATCATGTGCTGCCGCAAGGGAGGCACCACTTCGATTCCCGGGGTGTACGTGGGAATGGTTGATAAGATTCCGTTTGGAGCCGCAATGAATAAGGGACTCACCCTGAAAATGGGCCAAACTCACATGCACAAATATATGCGTCCACTCCTTGAGCGGATCGAAAAAGGGGACATAGACCCGTCATTCGTTATCACACACCGGCTTAAACTTACCGACGCTCCCGTCGCCTACCAAACCTTCCGGGATAAGAAAGACGGTTGTATTAAAGTTGTGATGACGCCTTGAGATCATCCACCCGCCAGAGGGCTCAGGCTGCATACGCATGCTTCAACCTGAATCTAAAGCAAATACGGGTTCAAGTTCCCTAACTCGTGGGCAGTTTGATGAATGAGTTCCAGCGGCAGCCACATTTCCCTCCCGGAGCCTGTTGCGCCTGCTAGGGTCGGATTCAGAATGGACTAGGGCACGACCGAGTTTTGCGCCTTCCCTAGACAGGTTACACCGATAATAGTGTAGAGCGAAGTGCCCCTCTCTTAGGGACCGGCACGCGTAAACCATTTTAATTCATACGAGGAGAATGCTTATGTCGACAAAATCTCAGGAAGCCGGCGCGTCAGTGATCACCGACATGCTTCGGGAAGACCATACGAAAGTAAAGGGTCTCTTTGAAGAGTTCGAACAGGCGGGCGATGCCAAGGCCAAGCAACGGATCGTCGAAGAAGCGCTGGCGGAACTCGACGTGCATGCCAAACTGGAAGAGGAACTCATCTATCCGGCGATCGGGGCGGAAATCGACGATGAAGATCTCATGAATGAAGCGCTTGAGGAGCACCATGTCGTCCATGTCCTCATCGCCGAACTGAAAAAGATGAAGCCGAGCGACGACCGGTACGATGCCAAGTTTACGGTGCTCGCCGAGAACGTCAAACATCACATCAAAGAAGAAGAGTCGGAGATGTTTCCGAAGGCCGAAGACTGCGAGATCGATTGGGAAGCCCTCGGTTCCCAGGTGGAGAAACGAAAGGAGCAGTTGATGGCCAAGAACGGCGCGACCTCCAAGAACGGCCAGGACAAGGCCGCCAAGAAGAAATAGCGCGAGGCGGGCCCCGGGCAAAGCGGGGGAAATCGGGAGAACTGATAGCAGCTCCCGGTTTACCCCACGTCCGGTGTAGCGGCAGGAGGGTCGTGTGAAGCCGAAGGAGCTATGGAAACTACTGGGCGTAACCTATATCAAATGGACTGACGATCACGCCCAAGGCCTCGGCGCCGCTTTGGCCTTTTATACCGTCTTTTCCCTGGCGCCCCTCCTGCTGATCGTGATCGCGATTGCCGGGGTGGTGTTCGGACAAGAAGCGGCGGAAGGCCAAATCATCGGACAAATTCAAGGCTTCGTCGGTGAGAAAAGCGCCCAAGCGATTCAAGGCATGCTGGAGCATGCCCGTACACCGTCCACCGGTATCCTCGCCACGGGTGTGGCGCTCGTCACGCTGTTCTTCGGCGCGAGCGGCGTCTTCGCGCAACTCCAAGACGCCCTTAACATCATTTGGGGAGTAGAGACCAAACCGGGACTCGGGATTTTCCAAGATCTGAAAGCCCGCTTCACTTCTTTCGTCGCTGTATTAGGAAGCGGATTTTTACTGCTGGTCTCGCTGGTGCTGAGCGCCGGGTTGGCCGCCGTGGGAAACACGCTGCAAGCCCTTCTCCCCGCCCCGGAGGCCGTACTTCAGGCGATTAATGTCCTCGTGTCATTCGTGGTGATTACGCTCTTGTTCGCAATGATCTACAAATTGATCCCAGACGTGTCGATCCGCTGGAAAGATGTCTGGGTCGGAGCGGCCATGACCGCGTTCCTCTTCACGCTCGGCAAGTTGCTCATCGGCCTCTATCTGGGCAAGAGCGACGTGGGGTTGGCGTATGGCGCAGCCGGCTCGCTCATTGTCATCTTGCTATGGGTGTACTACGCCTCGCAGATCTTTCTCTTCGGGGCAGAGTTTACGGCCGTCTATGCGGCCTCGCACGGGTCGCAGATCATGCCGACCAAGAACGCGATGCCGGCGCGCGCAGGGGCGGCGGCCGTTCCGCGCTAGCCCATCCCCACACCAGGCGAATAGGCGCGCGAGTCCGAAGAGCATCGCCCATCGGCAGGAACCGTTCACTCAAGAAGAAGCGACGCCTATGGCCTTGCGAGGCGTGAACGAAGACCTCTACGCTGAGGGAGCAAACCCGGCGCAACCGCGGGTGGCAGTCCGCCGTCAGACTGCTGACATGTCACCCGCCCGCACCTGCCTCAGCGATATCTCCCAACTGAGCAATCTAGATCAGACCACTGTCGGCCTCCGAGACATACTGCCCAAAATAGTATCGAGATAACGAGGACGCGGACTTCCTAGGGAAAGGAGTGATCGATGGCAAAGAAGAAACGAGACGCACCGAATACCAAGAGTAGCGACCTGAGCGCCTTTCGTGAGGACGGCGAGGGAGAGTACCTGACGACCAATCAGGGCTTGCGGATCAACGACGACCAGAACTCGCTCAAGGCGGGCGAGCGCGGACCCTCGCTCCTGGAAGATTTCCATCTCCGCGAGAAGATCACCCACTTCGACCATGAACGGATCCCTGAGCGCGTCGTGCATGCGCGCGGCTCCGCCGCCCATGGGTATTTCCAGCTGTACAAGTCGCTGGCGCCGCTGACCAAAGCCGTTTTTCTGCAAGATCCGTCGGTCAAGACGCCTGTGTTCGTGCGGTTCTCCACGGTCGTGGGCTCGCGCGGCTCATCCGACCTGGCCCGGGATGCCCGCGGGTTCGCGGTGAAGTTTTACACGAACGAAGGGAACTACGATCTGGTCGGCAATAATATGCCGGTGTTCTTTATCCAGGACGCGCTCAAATTTCCCGATCTCGTGCATGCCGTGAAGCCCGAGCCGCATCATGAGATGCCCCAGGCGGCGGCCGCGCACGATACCTTCTGGGACTTCATCTCCCTGATGCCGGAGTCCATGCACATGGTCATGTGGGTGATGTCGGATCGCGCCCTTCCGCGGAGCTACCGGATGATGGAAGGCTTCGGCGTCCACACGTTCCGCCTGGTGAACGACAAGGGGCAGGCCCGCTTCGTCAAGTTCCACTGGAAGCCGCTGCTCGGCCTCCACTCGGTATTGTGGGATGAGGCGCAGAAGATTTCCGGGAAAGACCCGGACTTTCACCGCCGCGACCTGTGGGAGGCGATCGACAGCGGCGCCTATCCCGAATGGGAGTTCGGGATACAAGTCGTCGAAGAAAAAGACGAGCATGCTTTCGATTTCGATCTGCTGGACCCCACAAAACTCATTCCCGAAGAGCTGGTCCCCGTGCAACGCATCGGCAAAATGACCCTCAACCGCAACCCGGACAACTTTTTCGCGGAAACCGAGCAGGTCGCATTTCACCCGGGCCATCTCGTATCGGGCATCGATTTCTCCAACGATCCTCTTCTGCAAGGCCGCCTGTTTTCGTACACCGACACCCAGCTGATCCGGTTGGGCGGCCCCAACTCGCACGAGATCCCGATCAACCGCCCGATCGCGCCCCTGCACAACAATCAGCGCGACGGCCATATGCGCCAGACCATCAACGAGGGACGGACCAGTTACCAGCCGAATTCCCTCGGCGGAGGCTGCCCCATGCAAGCCAAAGCCGGCCTCGGCGGGTTTGTCAGCTACGCGGAGAAAATGGATGGGGTAAAAGTGCGGCAGCGAAGCCGGAGCTTCTTCGATCACTTCAGCCAGGCAGCGCTCTTCTGGCGCAGCCAGTCGGAACCGGAACAAAACCATATCGTGAACGCGTTCCGATTTGAGCTCGGCAAGCTGGAAGTGCCCGCCATTCGAGAACGCATGATCGGCATGCTCACCCGCGTAGATCAGTCTCTGGCCAAACGCGTCGCGCAAGGCCTGGGACTGACGGTCCCCGCGAAGCCTCCCGCCTTCTTGAACGAAAGCGTCCCGGCGGACGGAAATCCGGCGCAGTACCAGCCGAAACCCGCAGACAAAACAGCGGAACGCTCGCCCGCGTTGGCGATGGTCAACTCCCTGAAAGGCGGCATCGCGACGCGCACGGTCGCGATCCTCGCCGCCGACGGAGTCGATGACGCCGACCTCAACGGCATGAAGAAAGCGTTGCTCGATGCCGGAGCCCAACCCAAGGTCGTGGCCCCACGCCTGGGCATGTTGACCAGCGCCAAGGGCGCGCAGGTTCACATCGATTTCAGTTTTCTGACATCCAGCTCTGTCCTCTTCGATGCCGTCTATATCCCCGGTGGGAATAAGAGCGTCCAAGCGCTCCAACAGGAAGACGAGGCCGTCGCATTTGCGAAAGAAGCCTACAAACATTGCAAAACCATCGGAGCCAGCGGATCCGGACAGGGGCTGTTGAGCGCTGCGGGCCTCGATGCTGAACCGGGCCGGCAGACCGAGGACAAGGGGCTTATCGTCGGCCGGGAAGGCGATATCCGCGGAACGGCATCCCAATTCATCGGCGCGATGGCCCGGCATCGCCATTGGGAGCGCGAGGCGGCGGCCCGCCCGACCTGAACCATTGCTGCGAACTTCTGCCCGCATCACGAGGCTGAGAAGAAGTAGCGAACGATGGTGTAAGTGGATGGATCAAAAACGGGAAGACCCGGCTCGATGTCCGGAACAGAGGGGGGTACAGCATGCCCTTAGCCTGAACCCTGACGAGGGTGACTGTCAGTGTGCGACAGCAAAACGTTCGTAGACCGGTTTTACCAACTTTAAGGAAGGAGAACACGATGAAACCTATGCAGGTCTTTTCAGCAGCCGTATTAACAGCGGGGCTTATCTCTGTTTCAGACTATGCCGCCACCCCGGTTCATGCCGATGGCGGTTCGACATCTGATTTACTGCTCGTTGCGGAGGGCGCCAGCGGGAGCGGTGGAAAAGGCAGCAGCGCAGGCAGTGGAATGGACACAGGACGACCCGGCTCGGGCAGCAGCGCAGGAAGCGGAATGGATACAGGACGCCCCGGCTCAGGCAAGCAGGGAACCATATCTCCAGGGACAGAAATGGGCAGTGGAAAGTCCGGTTCCGGAATGGGTGGGAATCGGAGCTTGCCAGGCGGAATGAGTAGCGGAGGGGCTGGTTCAGGAATGGACACCGGAGAAAGCGGGAGCAAGGGTTCGATCGGCGGAAAGAGCAGATCGAGTTCCGGAGGGATTGGCTCACCCGGGCCTTCGAGCGGAAGCGGGTCATCCGGAATGGGTGGTAGCAGCACTGGTCCGACCAGTGGGTCCGGAAGCGGAGGAAAGTAACGAGAATCCCGAGGGCTTGGCTCAGTAATAGGCTGCGCTGAGCCCTCGCGCGGTTCGTCCGACTTCTCCAAGTATATGTGCGTAGGTTATGAACCTCTTTTCCGGATTTGCAAAAGAAGTCTTGCCTCACTTGCCATGTTCGATGCCCCTGTCTGCATTAGGGTTTACTGCTGAATAAACTAGGGGTGCGCCCAGTCCTTTTCTCCCCCGAGGCCAGCTATAACCCCACAATGGCAAGGGGAATGATCATCCGCGCGAGAAGACCAGACGGAGGCATCCGTCGCGCCGCACGCGGGTGCTCCAATTATTCAATACTTACTCATCGAAAAGGAGACACGATGAACAGCGATCATTTCAAAGGAAAGTGGAGTCAATTCAAAGGCGAGCTCAAACAACAGTGGGGGGCATTCACCGACGACGACCTGATGACCATCGAAGGGGATTACGACAAGTTCAAAGGACTGATGCAGGAGAGGTATGCCGACCGAAAGGACGAGGTTACACGCTGGGTCGATGACTGGTACCGCGCCGAGCAATCCCCCGACTCGGCCTCGCGCGGGCCGAAGCCGGTCAGAGAGAAGAGGCGAATATAACCGGATGAACCGGAACCAGGGAAAGACCGTCAGTCGCTTCTCCCGCACGGTTTCTTCAGAACCAAACCGCCGAATCAGGCGCTTCATTATTGTAGGGAAGAATCGACGACGACCGGTGCGTTGGGCTTTATCGCCCAACGCACCGCTTTTGACCGACCGTGCGCAAAACCAAGAAAAGGAAACACCTATGAAGCAGGCATACACAACTCCGGCGTTTATCGGACGCACATCACCATCGAAAAGAGGGGCAATAATGCGTACTCTTTCCGCCGTCCCACTCCTGGCTCTCATGCTGTCCGGATTGCCCGGACTCGCTCCTCAACCGGCCGCAGCCGCGGATAACGACCTGTTTCAGCAAATGGATATCGGCTTCTTCTCCCTAGGCGGCCGCGCGACCTATACCGACCCAAAAGAAGGGCAGTCCCGGTGGTTCGGCGGCGCGCAGGTCCGGATCAATCCGTTCAAATATTTGTCGTTCGAAGGATCCGCCGATTATCGCCGCCAGGATACGGCGGGCTCGCGTATCCATACCTACCCGGTGCAAGTCTCTGCACTCATCTACCCGCTAGGGCACACCCGCTTGGCTCCATTTCTGCTCGGCGGCGGCGGATGGTACTACACCACGGTGAAAGGACCGGGCAACTTCGACGATACGCAAAATCGATTCGGCCTCCACGCCGGCGGGGGGCTCCAATTCTTTTTCAATGACCACGTATCGATCGACAGCACGTACCGGTACTTATGGCTGGAAGATATTCAATCGAAAGACCAGAACATCAAAGATAAAAGCTTCAACGACAATGGCCACATGGTGACCGTCGGCCTCAACTTCCACTTCTAAGCGCCGAGGCGAAAGAGCGACGAGTGGACTCGTTCGTGAAGCGGCTTTCCCAAACAGGAAAGCACGATCGTCTGCAACGACAAGGATCACTTCACGAACGGCCACCTGTTCAAGATAGGCATGACGAGACGAGCTCCCAGTCTCTTCCAGGAGAGACATCTGCCTGCCGTCAGCTCACAGGAGGGTACCTTACTTAGGTGGGCTTGGGGGAGGATGAACGGCCAGAGGCCTGACGAATGGCGGCATAGAGGTCCGTGTTGATCGCTTCCTTCGGTAAGAAGGTGGTAGCCCCTGCCTCGAGCATGGCCTGCTCAATATGCGGATCGGCTTGAACAGAAAGGCCGATCACCGTGATCAATGGGTATTCTTTCAACATCCTTTTCGTAGTTTCCGCTCCATTCCAACCGGGCATTTGCATATCCATAATCACGATGTCCGGCATGAGCGTACCAGCCAATTGAAGCGCCTGACGGCCGGTAGATGCCTCCCCGACCACGCTCAGGTCGGCGTATTCTCTCAAAAGACAGTGCAGACCCTCTCTCACCAGTTGGTGATCGTCGACAATCAGTACCCGGACCGCGGTCGATAATTTTCCGTCGGAAAGATTATCGCCTGACGCGCTAGGCTGGCAGTGCCCCCCACGGATCGCGCCTTCTGAGGCAGCCGGCTGCTCCATGTCGGCCGTGGGGGCCTCGGTGCCCACGGCAACCGACGTACAGGACAGATGGAGCGACGCAACCGTTCCCTTGCCCGGTTCCGATTGCAGGTCGAATCTTCCACCCAGGTCCATCATCCGCTCTCGAATACTCAACAGGCCGAACCGATCGGAATGATCGTTGTTCAATTTTTCGAGATCGAAGCCGCATCCGTGATCCAACACAGTGAGGATTAATTCACCCTTGGCATAGCTCATTGAAATGGCCGCCTGATCGGTCTGTCCATGCTTGATCACGTTGAACAATAATTCCCGAACCGAGTGGAAAAGCAACACCGCATCCGCCTCTGGAAGTATCAGGTCGGCTTCGCGAACAGACACCTCGACGTTCAGGAGCTTCTGTCGACGCATTTGATCGCCCAGCCACTGGAGAGCAGGGCCCAGACCGCGCTCGTACAAAGCCTGCGGGGTCAGTTCGGAGACCAACGACCGGGTATAATCGAGAGCTTGATGGAGTAGCCCATCGGCATCCTGCAGTACCGTTCTCACGTCCGGCGCGGGCTCCTGTCGCAGCAGCTGTGCCACCTTCATCCGAGTCACGACCAGCAGCTGCGCCAGAAAGTCGTGCAACTCTATCGCCAGCTTCCGCCGCTCCGACTGTTCCGCGACTGTTAAGTCGGTAGCGAGAGCCCGGAGCCGGTCGTACGAGGCCGCAAGCTGTTGCGTTCGCTGACTGACCCGCTCCTCCAGTGTGTCGGCCAGCTGGCGAAGCCGCGCTTCGGCCTGTTGACGCTCGTGAAGTTCGTGAGCTTTCTCGCGATTGGCCGCCTCGAGTTCGGCCGTTCTCTCTACGACCCGCTTCTCCAATTCTCGATTCAACAGCCCCAATTGTTTCTGCGCTCCGGCGTATTGCGCGCGTAATCGCCGCTTCTCCAATGCTTGGCGTGCCGCCTCGCCCAAACGGCCCATCCGGTCCTTACGGAGATAATCATCCGCGCCGTTGCGCACCAACTGTACCGCTTCCTCTTCGCCGATCGCATGCGACACGACGATGAAGGGAATCTGCAGCCCCCTTTCCCGCAAACAATCCAAGGCCTCGCCCGAACTGAATTGCGGCATCGCATCGTCTGAAATAATCAGATCCGGCTGTTTATGGGACAGCTGATAGGTGAAGTCCGCCAGCGTATCGACGCGCTGCCATTGTATGGCGAAGCCGCTTTTCTGCAATTCCCGGAGGGCCAATTCGGCGTCGATCGGATTGTCTTCGACGAATAAGACGCGCAAAACACTCATGCTTTTACCTCTTTCTCCCCGAGGCAAAGCTCCAAGGGCACCTGATTCAGCATCATCCAATAGAGTCCCAATTGCCGGACCGCTTCGGTGAATTGAGTAAAGTCGACCGGCTTGACCACATAACTGCTCACCCCGAGCTTGTAACTCTCGACCAGATCGCGCTCTTCTTTGGAGGACGTGAGTATTACGACAGGAATGTTCTTGGTACGCGGATCCGATTTGCACTGATGCAAGACTTCCATCCCGTCGACCTTGGGAAGTTTCAGGTCGAGCAGAATCAGCCGGGTGGTCGAGCTGAGGGGGTTCCCGGCGTATCGCCCGGTACTGAAGAGACATTCCAACGCCTCCTCGCCGTCCCGCACCACATGAATCCTGTTCGCCAAATGATATTTCTCAAACGCCCGCAGGGTGATTTCCACATCCTCCGGACTATCTTCGATCAATAAAATCTCCGTCCCCTGCCTCATGCGGTGGCCTTTCTCAAGGAAAAAAAGAAGGTGGCGCCACAGTCTATCTTGCCCTCTGCCCACACCCGCCCGCCATGGCGGTGGACGATGCGCTGGACGATCGCCAATCCTACGCCGGTGCCTTCGAAATCCTCTTTCCGATGCAACCGTTGAAATACCCCGAATAACTTGTGCGCATATTTCATATCAAACCCGACGCCATTATCCTTGATGTAGTACGTGACCGCATCTGCGTTCATCTCGTCCGGCAGCCACCCGACTTCGATCCGAGCCTCATCCCGATACCGAGTATACTTGAACGCGTTCGTCACCAAATTGCTCCAGACGAGTTTCAAGAGGCGCCGGTCGCCGTGGCAGCAGGGCAAGTCCTGCAGGGTCAGTTCTATGGTGCGGTTTTCCTGCACGATCCTCAATTCGTCCGCCGCCTCCCGCGCTAGCTCTGTCATCGTGACTAAACGGATCTCCAGGCCCTGGCGGCCCAACCGGGACAACTCCAGCAGATCGTCGATCAGCTCGCCGGCCTGCGCGGAGGCCTTGCGGATAATGGTCAGGCAGCGACGGGCTTCGGCGTTCAAGAGAAGGCCGTGATCTTCCTCGACGATCCGGCTGAAGGCGTCGATGGTGCGCAGGGGGGCGCGCAAATCGTGAGACACCGAGTAGGAAAAGCTTTCCAGGTCCTTGTTCGATTCGGCCAGCGCCGCCGACTGTCTCTTCAAAGCGTCGTTGGCAGTCGTCAACGCCGCGTCGCGTTGCAGCAGCGACTCCTCCACACGTTTCTGATCCGTGATATCCCGCGCGATCTTCGAGGCGCCGATGATCTTTCCTTGGGAGTTGACTACCGGTGACACGGTCAGAGAAACAATTAATTCGGTCCCATCCTTGCGACGCCGAGCCGTTTCATAACGCTCGATCACCTCACCCCGCACTATCCGTTCGAGAATGTGAGACTCTTCGTCCTGCCGCTCCGGAGAAATGAGCCGAAGCACGGGGTGTCCGATCATTTCCTTTGCGGTATGCCCGAACAAGCGTTCTGCTGCGTGATTCCAACTCGTCACGATGCCCCGCAGATCGATCCCGATGATCGAGTCGTCAGACGACGTCACGATGGAAGCTAAATTAGCGACCGCCTGCTCTCCCTGCTTGCGGTCGGTAATGTCAATATTGACTCCGCGGACCCGCGTCGGAAAGCCGGAGGTCCCCTGGATCATCGTGTGCCAACGCCCCATCAGCCAATGCTCGCTCCCGTCCGGCCACAGCACGCGAAACTCCTCTCCATCCCGCTCGCCCGTCTCATTGGCTTCCCGGAACTGCTGGAACACTCTCGGCCGATCTTGGGGATGGACCAGGCTCTCCCACGCCGCCTGGGTGGTGGGGAATTCTCCCGGCGGCAGCCCATACAGCGCCTCCATTCCCTGACTCGAGATGAAGCCCTCCGCCTGCAGATCGACCTCGAATGTGCCGACTCGACCGGCTTGTTGGGCAAAGCGGAGCCGCGCTTCGCTCTCGCGCAAGCCCTTCGCCTGCGCATCCCTGGTGCGGAGGGCCGCTTCATAAGTCCCCGCCAGCGCCCGCAGGTGGTGGATCATCAGCAGCGCGATTAACGTGCCGGCCCCCAGCAACAGCGACAGCGTAATGCCGTAGAAGAATTGCCCGCGCCCTTGCACCTGACGACTCCGTTCATCCCGCAATGTCCGCTCGGTGGCAAGAAAGGCGGCGATCTTATTGCGGATGCCGTCTATGAGGTGCTTCCCCTGGTCCTGCAGCGCGAAATCAGCCTGACCTCTCCTCGAGACCGTCATCATCCTTTCGGCAAGGGCTTTCCACTGGGCCGTCAGGTCTTGCAGCTCCTCCACCACCAAGACCTGGGGACGGTTATCGGACACCAGCACGTGTAGGCGAGCGACCGAGAGATCGATATTCTGTCTCGCCTGCTCATAGGGTTCCAAAAACCGGCGGTCTGCGGTCAACAGATATCCCCGCAACCCCGATTCCATCTCGACGAGCTGGAGAAGATGATTCTCTCCCGCCATAATCACTTCATCGGTCTGGGCCACCCGTCCGCTGGCGTCCAATAACTGCTTCATCTGCCATAACAAAAACCCGGCGATGAGGAGCAATCCGGCAACCGGCACCCCGACCGTCATGATGAGTCCGGTCCGGCTCGGCCCGGGGCCGCATACACCCCCTGCCTCCTCCCCCGCGTCGTTCACATTCGCGCGGAAGCCGGCCCCAGGCGCCGGCCGCATATTTTCAATGACCGCAATAATGACGGCGATGGTTGATAAATAGATCCCGAATCCCCACAATTCTTCGGGGCCGGCGCTGAATGCAAACCGTGGTTCGATAAACAGCCAGTTTGCGGCAAGGTAGCTGACGAGCGCAGCGAGGAGACCCGGCCCCCATCCCCCGTACCACGTTGCTAGAGCTACGAAACCGAACAGGGTAGTAACCGGGAGCTGAGGACCCATTACGGGATCGAACAAGGCCCGCAGGAGTATCGCGCCGGCCGCGCAGGCCACTCCGACACCGTATGCCCGAAGCGTGGAACGCGCCCGAGCCGGCTGCGGAGGATTTTCCGCGAGTATAGCGGAACCCGAGCTGTCACCCGTCATCGATCGCTCACGATTCAGCGAACTCCTACAGCTTTATTCCGACCGGGGCATAGTATAAGGCAGGGCGCTTCTCCGAGTCCCCTAGGGGAATCCCTAGTCGGAGGATAAACGGTGGGTTGTTCGACGAAGACTCGGCGCGGCCCCTTTCGCGTTTCTCGCCACCCGGGCCCTCGTTAGGCACAAGATTGATTGCGAGTGGAAACCCTGGAACAACGAGTTGCCCTCATTGAACACCGTCTGGGCCTCACCGTGTGACCGGACACATCAGGTGTGAGCCTGCCGCTCCGCCCCCCGCCTCGTCACTTATCCAACCCGGCGCCCAGAGCAGTCCCTTTGAGCTTCGCGCCCAGCGTCTCGCGAATCACTCGATAGAGTTCATCCACCGCCGCCTCCTTGGTGAGCAACAGGGCAGCGCCGGCGTGTTTCATCGCCTCCTCGTTCGCGCCACCCGCTTGCACGGACAAACCAATGACGACGGTGCCCGGGTAGCGGGAGACGATTGCGGCCGTCGCATCAATGCCGTTCATCTTCGGCATATTGATGTCCATGACGACGATAGACGGCTGCACCCGTTCGACGAAGGCCACCGCTTCTTCCCCGTTGCAGGCCTCGCCCACCACTTCCACATCAGGATAGGCGTCCAGCACCGTGCGTAAGCCCTGCCGCACCATGGCATGATCATCCACCAGGAGGACGCAAATCTTCGCGTCCTGCTGGTGCAGGTTTGAGTTTGGAGTTCTGGGTCCTGAGTTTCGTCCCTGATCGGACAACTCAGCACTCAAAACTTGCAACTCAGAACTCGGCTCACTTGTGCTGTCTACAGGCAGCATAAGAGTGGCCGTGGTCCCTTCGCCCGGCGCCGATTGCAGATCGAACCACCCGCCCAGCGCGGTCATCCGTTCCCGAATGCTGAAGAGTCCGAACTTAGAGGACATGGCGGTAGTAGAACAGCCTGCAGCAGCAAGATCGAAGCCGACGCCGTCGTCGCGCACCTCAATGCACAGCCGACGCTCCCCCTCTTGCAGACGGATGTATACGTGTTGACAACCCGCATGTTTCAGCGCATTCATCAGCAGCTCACGAACCGACTGAAACAGGAGCACCGCGCAGTCATTCGACAGGGACCCCGTCGAGGCATTGCCGATCTCGACGAGCACCATTAACCCCTGGCGCTGCATTTGTTCGCCGAGCCACTTAAGTCCGGCCGGAAGACCATGTTCCTGCAAGACCGGCGGACTCAGTTCGGCCATCAAGGTGCGACTGTAGGTCAACGCTTGGGTCAGCACCCCTTCGGTTTCTTGGACCTTCTCCACTGCTTTCGGAGGTAAACCGATTCGTTTCATCTGACCGAGATTGAGTAGACCGAGCACGAGCAATTGCGTGAGATAGTCGTGCAGTTCGTCAGCCAGGCGTTTGCGTTCCCGCTGCTCGGTAAGGTTCAGCATCGTCGCGAGTGCCCGCAAGCGATCCTGCGACTGGACCAGTTCCTCGGTGCGCTCCTTCACCACATGCTCCAATTGGCCGGCCAAGGCGCGGAACTGCTCCTCGCTCGCGCGTAAAGCCTCCGCTTTCAGGAGGCGGTCGGTGATGTCCTGCACCGTCCCGATGATGCGCGTGGCGCGTCCGTTCTCCGCCGCGTCCCTTTTGCTGGTGAACTCGAGCCAGCGCGCTTCGCCATCGGACCGGCGGATGCGCCCCACAAAGGCGAACGGCTCCCGCGCCTCTAACGTCTGGGCCACGGCCTGCTCGAAAATGGGCCTATCGTCGGGATGAATGAACTCTGCGACGAACCGGGCGGCAGTGACCGGCGGGGATCCTAGCGGCACGCCCAGTATCCGATACGGATACTGGGTTTCCCACAGGACGGAATCTTCGTCGGGCCGCCACGACCAGAAGCCCATCTGCGCGGCTTCGCTCGCCAGCAGGATGCGCTCCCGGCTCTGCCTCTGCGCTTCCTCCGCCTGCTTGCGCTCGGTGATTTCCTCCACCACTGCGCCAAACCCGACAATCTCTCCGCCCTCGCCATGCACCGGATACCAGCTCTCGTTCCAATAACGGGTGGCTCCCGGCGCGAGCGCCGTCTCGCCGCTGAACTCGTGATGGAGCACCGCCTCGCCGGTCGCGAGGATGCGCTCGGTCGCCTCCCGCACTGCCCCCTCCAGCGTGGGGACAATCTCCCCCACCGTCCGCCCGAGGTGCGCCGCGACGGAGATGCCGTCCATCTCGGCGAGCCGTTCATTGATGCGCACATACCGCAGGTCGCGGTCGAAGTAAGCAAACCCGACGGGCGCACGGGTGAGCAGTGTGTCCAGCAGCCGCAGCGCGTCCGCCTTCTCCTCCTCCAGCTTCTTGCGGTCGAGGATGTCGCGGATGACCTTGATGTAGCCGGTGCCCGCGCCGTCGGGGTCGCGCAGGGCGGTGGTGCTCATCTCGACGTGCCGCTCACGGCCGTCGGGCGCGCGGTGGATCAGCTCGCCGCGCCACTCGCCGCGCTCGCGCAGCGCCGTGCGCATCGTGATTTCAGCCTCAGCGCTCGGCCAGTGCGGGGTGAACATTTCGGTGAACGTGCAACCGAGCACATCGTCGGAGCGGACGCCGTATAGACGCTCGGCGGCGGCGTTCAGGAAAGTGATGCGCTCCTCGGCGTCCACCGCGATCACCGCATCGCTGACCCGCGCGAGCATCTCGCTGCGGAAGCGGGTCTGCTCGGCGTCGAGGCCTTGCAAGGTGAAGAGCCGCGGGCCGGCCGCACCCTCCACCACGAGCGCATCGACTTCACCTTCACGGATGGCGCGAAGCGTAGAATCCGACTCCTCCAGCCGCGCACGCAACTCCCGGTTTTCCTGAAGGAGGGTCTGAACCGTGGGGGGGGGCTTTGCCATGAGAAATTTCCAGGTTAGGTGAGAGGGCTTGCCTTCTCCCGTGCCTTGCGAAGATCCAGCCCGAGGAGAATCTTCTCGGTCTGCGACATGTCGCCGATGAAGCGGCGCAGGGGCAGCGGAACTTTTTTGATCAAGGTCGGCGCGGCGATGATCTGCTCGCCTTTGGCCAGCGTCGGGTGTTGGGAGATATCGATGACTTCAAGGTCGTAATGTCCTTGCAGGTGTTCTTCGCAAATCTTCCGGATATTCACGATCGCCCGGGTGGAATGGGACGTGGTGCCGGTGATGTAGAGCCGCAGGACATAACGGGCCGTCGCGCTCCCGACAGTCGCTTGTTCAAATTCGGCGAAACGGTCTGTGGCGGGAATCTTTTTCTTCATGCGGTTACTCTTTCACCGGCTGCACGTCAAGGCCGACGAGCACGCGCGCTTCGTTCGACAGGTCGCCGATGATTTTTCTGATCGGCTCGGGTACGCGGCGGACGAGCGTGGGCACCGCGAAGATTTGGTCCCCGGCGGCCAGCTGCGGCGTAATCATCAGATCAATGATCTCAATGCGGTATTGTCCGGCGAGGTGCGTCTCACAGATGTGCTGGAGATTCGCCAGGGCCGCGCGCGATTTCGGCGTCTGGCCCGCGACGTAGAGCCGGAGTTCAAATTTTGCAGGTGGCTCCTTTTTCATCGGCTTCCTTTCGTCCGGCTGTTGCCGCTTTTGATGCCGCCGCGCAGGGCCGCCATGGCGCCGGCGTTTTGCTGCGTGTTCATGGTTTGCAAGGTCTCCTGGGCGATGGCAAAGTTCACATCTTCCTCCGCGGCCTCGCCCTCGGTCCGGAGCGCGGCGATCTGCGCTTCGAGGGCTTTTCGTTTGGCGGCGAGCTGCCGGAGCTTGCGCGCGTGTTCCTCCTGGCGCAGCCCGGCGGCGGCGCGTTCCTGCGCTTCCTGCGCCACGCGCGCGGTGCCGGTGAGCACGCGGTCCCCGCCGAGATACACGGCCCGGAGGTCGATGCCCGCGTCGCTCAGCACGAATTCTCGCACCTGATTCGAGTGCGCCATGCCCCGCGATTTCATCACGTGAATCAAGCGGTTGCGCTCGCCGTTGAATTCCACATTGCGTAGCAGCAGCCACGTATCCATGAGCGAGGACACGCCGACCTGGCTATCCTCCGGCGCGGTCGCCGAGGTGCCGCCGGACGTGAGGCTGGTGAAGACCGAGGTGATTTGCAACTGCTTCACTAAATCGATGAGCCGCATCAGCGTGGGCTTCACCTCCGCCTCGCTGTCGGCGAGCGACAAATTGCTGATAGGATCGACGACCACGACGCCGGGCCGGAACGCCAGTACCATCTCGTGCATCATCACGAGATGCTGCTCCAGCCCGTGCATCGACGGGCGCGAGCACTGAATCTGGAGCAGCCCTTTTTTCACCCACGGCGCAAGGGCGATGCCGATGGAGCGCATGTTGCGTAGCAGTTGCTCGGACGATTCCTCGTAGGCGAAAAGGAGCGCGCGCTCGCCGCGGCGGCACGCGGTCTCGGCAAACTTCGCGGCAAGGCTGCTTTTGCCCGTGCCCGACGCCCCGGTGAAGAGCACGCTGCTGCCGCGATACACGCCCTGGCCGCCTAACATGGCATCGAGCGCCGCGATGCCGGAGGGGATGCGCTCCGTGGAGGCCCGGTGGTCGAGCTGGAGCGACGTGATCGGCAGTACCGACATGCCGCGCTCGCCGATGATGAACGGGTATTCGTTCGTGCCGTGCGCCGTGCCGCGATACTTCACCACGCGTAGCCGCCGCGTGCAGATCTGCTCGGCCACGCGGTGGTCGAGCGTGATCACGCAATCGGCCACGTATTCCTCCAGCCCGTAGCGCGTGATCGAGGCCTCGCCCTGCTCGCCGGTGATGATGGTCGTCATGCCGCGGTCCTTCAGCCAGCGAAACAGTCGCCGCAGTTCAGCGCGGAGAATCGCATGATTCGGCAGCCCGGCGAAGAGCGCTTCGACGGTGTCGAGCACCACGCGCTTCGCCCCGATGGCATCGATGGCGTGCCCGAGCCGGATGAAGAGCCCCTCGAGATCATACTCGCCTGTCTCCTCGATCTCGCTGCGCTCAACGCGGACGTGATCGAGCACGATCTGTTTCTTCGCCACGAGCTTGTCCAAGTCGAAGCCGAGCGAGCGCACATTGTCAGTCAGCTCCTGCGCATTTTCCTCGAACATCATGAACACCCCCGGCTCCCCAAACTGCGTCGCCCCGCGCACGAGGAACTCCAAGGCGAGCATCGTCTTCCCGCACCCCGCCGAGCCGCACACGAGCGTGGGCCGCCCGGTCGGCAGCCCGCCGCCGGTGATTTGATCGAGACCGGTGATGCCGGTGGGCGCCTTGGAAAGCTGTGGCGGAGGAGAGATCATCGGTCGGGATAGTTTTGCCATGAGTGGTCGCTCCTTGGAATAAGAGGAAGATCCTATTGGGACAGGGCCCCCATGAGAAACCGTCACTCTTCAACGCACCGTGGCACCCTGCCATACTCCATGGGATTGTCCCGACACGTTGTGGGCGCTTCGTGCCGGCAGGGGTCCTCGTCTCCCGAATCGCTCGATATAATTCATCCCCTGCTTCTCCTGCTTCAGGAGTTTGGCGGGGCCGGCTCTATACCTTGCTCCGGCACATTTTCCTTGAGTCTCACATCCAGCGATTCGCGGATCGCCTTATAGAGGTCATCCACTGCCGCCTCCTTGGTGAGGAGCATCGCGGCGCCGGCCTTCCGCATAGACTCCTCGTTCTCGCCGCCCGCTTGCACGGACAAACCAATGACGACGGTGCCCGGGTAACGGGAGACGATCGCGGCCGTCGCATCGATGCCGTTCATCTTCGGCATATTGATGTCCATGACGACGATAGACGGCTGCACCCGTTCGACGAAGGCCACCGCTTCTTCCCCGTTGCAGGCCTCGCCCACCACCTCCACATCGGGATAGGAGTCCAGCAACGTGCGCAGGCCCTGCCGCACCATGGCGTGATCGTCCACCAGCAGGACCCGAATGCTGGCGGCCGCGCGGAGTGAGGGACTGGAGGCCGGGGATACAGAGGCTACGTTTGTTACTTCGCTGGCCTCTTGGACCGCGCCGAGGGCGGCGCGCCTCGATATTCGTGCCTGCGACCCCGCCAGCGGCAACCGCAGCGTGGCCGTTGTCCCGGCACCCGGCGCGGATTGCACCTCGAAGCTCCCGCCCAGCGCCTGCATGCGTTCCCGAATGCTGAAGAGACCGAACTTCGAGGACATGGCCATAGTAGAACTGCCAGCAGCAGCAGCAGCAAGATCGAAACCGACGCCTTCGTCGCGCACCTCAATCTGCAACGTCTCCTGCCGATATTCGAGCGAAACCCATGCTACGCCCACTCCCGCATGCTTGGCCGTGTTGATCAGTAACTCGCGAGCCGATTGGAACAGCAGCACGGCTCGATCCTCCGGCAACGACAGGTCTTCGGTCTCGATCCGGACCGTCACGGCCAGCCCATGCCGTTGCATCCGCTCGCCCAGCCAGCGCAGCGCCGCCGGCAAACCAAACTCATGGAGGATCGGAGGGCTGAGATCGATCACCAAGGTCCGCGTGTAGGCCAGCGCCTCGGACAACACCTCGTCCGTTTCTTCGACCAATTCGTCGCGTCTCTCCCGCGGCTGCGTCACGCGCTTGCTTTGGCCCAGTTTCATTTTCCCGAGCACCAAGAGTTGCGCCAGATGATCGTGCAGCTCGGTCGCCAGGCGCCGGCGTTCCCGCTGCTCGGTGAGGGTCAGCTCCGTCGTCAAGGCCCTCAATTGCTCGTGTAGCTGCGTGAGTTCCTGCGTGCGATCCGCCACACGCTGCTCGAGCTCCGCTGCGGCCTGCCTGCGTTCGGTGGTGTCGGTGAAATAGCAGACCACCCCGACCTGACCGTCGGGCAAGGTGACCCGCTGCGTTTCCCAATCGTACGATTGCTCCACGCCCAGATCGTAGCGTCGTCTGGAAAATTCAGGTGAGATGTACCGCTCACCGGTCTCCAGGGTGTGCCGGAAAATGTCCGCGACTTGTCCGCCGACTTCCGAACCCCACAGAATCCTGACGACATCTGAAAAATCGCGGCCGATCAGCGGCTGCACCGAGGCGAACGCCGGGAGGGCTCTCGAATTGATTTGCTGCACGCGGAATTGGCCGTCGACGACATACATGCCGACCGGCGCCTGTTCGATGAGGGTGGAAAACAATGTCTCGTTCTGACGCAACGCCGCTTCCACTCGCTCCCGCTCCGTAATATCGCGTGCAATCTCCGCCGCCCCGATGACTCGGCCCTCGGCGCCCTTGATAGGCGAAACGGTCAGCGACACGCCGACGAGGCTTCCGTCCTTGCGCCTGCGGACGGTGTCGTAATGCTCGGTACTTTGGCCACGTGTGACCCGCTCCAGATTACGCTTCTCCTCGTCCTTACGGTCCGGCGGAAGCAGCCTCGCGGACGGCCCGCCCACCGCTTCCTCAGCCGTATAGTCGAACAGCCGCCGGGCCCCTTGATTCCAACTGGTGATGATGCCGTGAAGGTCTTTACTGAGGATGGCGTCATCCGACGATTCCACAATCGCGGCAAGTCTGGCCCGCGAGGCTTCCGCCTGTGTACGTTCGGTGATGTCCTCGATGACGAGGAGAATGCGGTTCATCCCATTCTGGCTGTGCTCGATGCGCCGGGCATAGAGCAGCATGATGCGGCGGCCCAGGTGTTTGAAGACGTGATCCACGCGGAACTCTTCGATACTGCCGTGAGACGGCTGAATCTGCTCCAGCAGCTCGTGCAAGCGCGGGATGTCCCACTGGCCGTTGCCTAAGTCGTAGATGCGCCGGCCGATCGTCTCGGCGGGCGCCACCTGGAAGATGCGATAAAAGGCGCGGCTGGCGCGTTCGACGCGCAGCTGCTCATCGAGCACGAGCAGCGGCTCGCGCACCGTCTCGAGCGTGTCCCCCGCGAGCTTCAGCGCGGCCGCGACGTTTTGTTCGTTGCGTTTGGCAGCGTCGATGTCCACCAGGACGAGGACCGCGCCGTCCACCTTGCCGTCGAGCGTCAGGTACGGGCGCACGCGAAGAGCATGCCAGTGGCCGCTTTTGTCGCGCACCTCGCATTCCTGCTCGCGCAGGTCAGCGATGACTCCGCCGGCCAGGACCTCCAGATCGAGCGGCGATTCCCCGCTGCCGGTCGCCACGAGGTTGTGCCGGATGTGATTGATCGGCCTTCCAATATCGGCCGCCAGCAAATCAAACTGCTTTTCCGCCTGCGCGCTGAACCGGCGAATGGTCAGATCGCGCCCCAGCAACACGATGGCGAGTTTGGCCGAGGTCTGGAGGTTGACCAGGTCGTTGTTGAGGCGGGAAAGCTCGACGTTCCGGTTCGTCATTTCCTCGTTGACCGTGGTCAGCTCTTCGTTGGCCGATTCCAACTCTTCTTTGGACGTCTCGAGTTCCTCGTTGATGCTTTGCAACTCTTCGTTGGCGGACTGGACTTCCTCATTGGACGCTTGGAGTTCCTCGTGGGCGGCTTCCTGCTGCTCCTGAACGGATTGGAGATACTCGCGGGTTTCGGACAGATCGGCTTCGAGTTCAGCGACGCGGTGCGACTCCTGCCGCGCGGTCAGCGGCCGCGCGGGCGGCGTCGGGGGCGGCGGCGCGAGGGAGGCCTTGCCCGCTTCTTCGAAGACGACCAAAAAACAGCGCTCCCGCAAGTTTTTCAGCGGGATGACCGCCACGCCGATGGTCCGGGTCACGCCGTCGCGCTTGACCCGGACGCGCTCCGTGCGTACGGTCTTGTTGCCTTGCTTGGCTTGGTTGATGGCGGCGCGCAGCGGCAGCATCAGCCCTTCGCGCGCCATCTTCAATACATCGAAGCTCGCCTTGCCAGCGGGGGGTTCGAGATAGGCCCCCGTCGGCCCGCGGAACTGCAGCACTTGCAGGTCGTCGTTGATCAGCACCCCCGGCGGAGCGAACTGGACGACGGCGATCCGATCGGCCTCACGCTGAGCGTTGAGTTCGCCGCGGAAATCCTCCGGCGGATCCACTCCCACCGGCAGGCCCCTCTTCTGGATCGGACGCGGCCGCGGGCCGCGCGCATCCAGTTCGGCCTGCTTTTTCCCCGCCAAAAGGGGAAACCCCCGAGTCGGCGCGGCCTTCTTGGAAAAGATTTTGTGTTTCCGGTCCACCGGCTCGAAGAGGTCGGTGAATTCGCCGACGGATTCCGAGGCGCCCAGCAATAAGTATCCATGGGGTTTGAGCGCATAATGGAACGTCGGCAGCGCTTTTTGTTGCAAGCTCGGCTCGAGATAAATCAGCAGATTCCGGCAGCTGATGAGGTCCATGCGCGAGAAGGGCGGGTCGGCGATGAGGTTCTGCCGCGCGAAGACCACCATTTCGCGCAACGCTTTGTTGATGCGGTAGCCGCCGTCCTCCTCTCTGAAAAACTCGCGCAGGCGTTCGGGCGAGATGTCCTGGGCGAGCGTCTTCGCATACAGGCCCTGCCGAGCTTTCTCCAGGAGCTTTTCGTTGAGGTCGGTGGCGAAGATCTGGAGTGGGTGCGCGCGGGTGGCCTTCCGCGCGACTTCCACGAAGGCCATGGCCAGGGAATACGCCTCCTGGCCGGTGGAGCAGCCGAGCACCCAGAAGCGGACCGGCTCGTCGCCGCGCTGCGCCGCCATGAGCTGGGGCAGGATGTCGCGCTGGAGCGCCTCGAACGCCTCGGGGTTGCGGAAGAAGCTCGTGACGCTGATGAGCACATCGGAGAAGAGCGCGTCGAGTTCCTCGGCGTTGCCCCGGAGAAACGCGGAGTAGCCCTCCAACCCTTGCTGCCTGGTAAGGACTATACGCCGGGCGATGCGCCGCTGGATAGTGTTGGACTTATAGAGCGAGAAGTCGACGCCGCAATGATTGCGCAGGAGCAGCAGAATTGTATGGTAGCCGTCTCCCGCGCCTTTCCCCGGAGGCTTCTCCTCCTGCTCGGCCTCGCCGCGCGCCTGCCTTCCGCCCGTCGGCGCGGTTGCGCGCCCGCCCGACGGCAGCGGCTGGTCGTCATCCTGATGCGCAATCGCTTCCTCGCGATCCTGTTCGGCGCGCGTCGGCAAATCGCGCAGATCCGCGGCGACAGACGGATGCCTGGCGATCCGCGCCAGCTCTTCGGCGATGCCCGACGGCGACAGCACCAGATCGACGCAGCCCGCGGCCACGGCGCTGCGGGGCATCGAATCGTACTTGGCCGAATCGTCCTGCGCGAAGGTGATGCCGCCTTCGGCCTTGATGGCCTCCAACCCGAGCGTGCCGTCGCTGGCCGTGCCGGACAGCACGACGCCGACGGCCCGGTCTCGCTGGTCTTGCGCCAGCGATTCAAAAAATGCATCGATCGGCCGATGCGGCGTGCGCGTCCGCGCGCGCGGCCCGAGCTTCAACAGGCCATCCACGATTCTCAGGTGAGTGTCGCGCGGAATGATATAGACCTGATTGGCCTGGAGCGCCTGATTGTGAGTGATTTCGCTCACCGGCATCCGCGTGGCACGTGAGAGGAGTTGCGTGAGCGCGCTCTCATGGTCGGGATCGAGATGCTGCACCAACACAAACGCCATACCGGTATCCAGCGGCAAATGCGTGAGCAACTGCGTAAAGGCTTCCAGTCCGCCGGCGGATGCACCGATGCCGACAATGAGCATGCGGCGGCCATTGTCCGTCCCGTCCTCCTTCCCGCGCTCGACGGCAGGGGAAGATGAACGAACCGCAGCGGACTGGCGGCGCTGTGTCGCGCGAGCAGCGGTTGTTGTGCGGCGCGGTGCCATACTCGAAGACCTTGGAAAAAGGGCGATTTTATCTCCGCCGCCAAGGGAAGGCAATGCCTCCCCACGTTGTCTCCGCGGCTCTTCACCATACAACACCAGCAGATCGCGTCCCCTAGGGAAATCCCTAGTTTTTCGATCCGCCTTTGCCCTCCCGAGCGGGATCCTGCGCTGACCGATGGACTAGGGAATCTCAGAGTGCTCCTCGCGCACCGGGTGCGATACAGGTGAACAGGTCCTTGCAAGGGCGGCCGCGCAAGGGATCCAGCGGCAAAATCATTCGACAAGAAAGGACGGTCTCATATGAAAATCGCTCAGATCGCGCCTCTGTGGAACCGCTTGCCTTCCGACGGCCTTTCGGACGCTGAACGGACAGTGTCGTATCTTATCGACGAACTCGTTCGCCGGGGCCACGCGGTCACGCTGTTTGCGAGCGCCGATGCCCGCACCAGCGCGAAGCTTGAACCCTTCGGCGCGGCGCCGTTCTCCCAGGGGCCGGCAAACTGGGGCCGGGCAAGCGCGGCGGTCCTGGTCCTCGAACAGGTGTTCGGACCTCGCGCCCACGAGTTCGACATCATCCACTCGCACTTTGGAGTCGACGGCTTCCCGCTGGCGCAGCCCTGTGCCACCCCGACGCTGGCAACGGTTGTGGAGCGGCTCGATGCACCGGAGTACAGTGCGGCATTCACCCCGTTTCAGGACCTGCCGCTGGTGTCGACCTCTCATGCCCAGCGGCGGCCCCTGGCGTGGGCGCCCTGGGAACAGACCATTTATCCCGGCGTGCCGGCCGAGCTGTACCGGTTTCACCCGTGGCCCGGACAGTATTTGGCCTTTATCGGCAGTCTTTCCATGGACGGGGGACTGGGCCTCGCGATCGAGATCGCGCGGCGCGCCCACCTCCTGCTTCGCGTCGCCTCCCGGCAAGACCACACCGATGCCTTTCCGCTTTCGATACCGATGGAGTTGTTGAGCGCCGGCAACGGAGTGGAATGGGTCGGCGCGCTCACCGAAGAAGAGACTCACGATTTTCTGGGAAACGCCCTGGCCCTGGTCTGCGCCCAGGACGGACCGCACGCCTCCGGACTCTGCGTCGCGGAAGCGCTGGCCTGCGGCACTCCGGTCCTGGCCTTTCACGGGAGCCCCGCAGCGGAGATGATTTACGACCATGTCACAGGATTCGCTTGTGAGAGTCTCGAGGAGATGATCGAGATGGTACCATTGATCGGGGATATCGATCGGAGAGAATGCCGGGGCGCCTTTGAGAAACGGTTGAGCGCGGAGCGGATGACGGATCAATACCTCGATCTGTATGCGCGCCTGACCGGCGCCGCCCCGTCGCACCGGGAGGACGGGGCAGCCGGCCGGATGGCCCAGGCTGATCGGAGGCCTGTGGCGGTTGCGGACTGACGCCTTTAGCGGGCGCGAGTGACCGAGGGCGGACAGAAAGTACGGACCATTCGCGTAACGCTTGTCGTCGCGATGGCGCCGAGGAGGGCTGCGACCATATCTTTTTGCGCATCCCATTCATCGCCTTGCGTACCCAAGTAGGCCGCGCCCAACTCCGGGCTGACCCTGCTTGCCACCAGGGCTTCGATGACTTCGAACAGTCCGCTCTGTGCCAGCACCATGCTGACTGGAAGGTAGTCGGCCCAAAACCCCTTGAGTCCCGTGAGGCGCACGAGCACCTCACGGATCGGATAGACCAACAACAGTCCGTAGGCACCATGCACCATCCGGTCGAAGGGGTTGCGGCTCAGATGCAAGAGATCTTGCACCCAGAATCCCGCCGGCACCTTCGCATAGGTGTAGTGCGCGCCCACCGTATGCAGCGCGAGAAATGCCGTGATGAGTAGGTACGACCAAAGAGATAGTTCGAAACGCCGGTAGGTCGCCGTCAGCAGGGCGATCAGGGCGAGACTGAGAATATTTTCCACGAGCCAGTCTGCGCGATCGATCGGATCGATCGCCATTGCGATCCATAAGCCGGCATACACGGAGAGCATGCCTGCGAGGATCGAGGAGTTCGCCACCAGTATTCGGCCGTTCTGCCTGTCCGCCGGCCCATTCTGATTCTCCGTCATGGCCTGATCAGTGAACAGGTGTTTGCAGTTCCGGAAGCGGCACTTCTATCACCTTGAGCGCTTCCCCACGGTCATTGATGCGAACGCTGATTCTTGTGCCGATGGACAACCGTTGAAAGAGCTCCTGGTTGATCACCTTGACGCGCACCACGCGCTCCACGCGCTCCACGTCTGTTTGAACTGAAGCGTGCATTTCGGTCTTGTCATATTCTGTCAGAACACCTGTGACAACCTCTCCTTGTTCCCCATTGGAAAGATCAGCCCCCTGCACCGGTACAACCACCATCGACATGGCAGCGACCAGGCACAGAACTGCGAAAGATCCACTGAAGGGTATATTTCCCATGGCTGGCTCACTTGTTGAATTCGCGTACGGGTTCAGCTGACTGAAAAACAATCGGCTCAGACTAGCCGTAATGCGTGAGGGTCGTGATGGGCTCAGCGCTCAAGACCTCTCGGGAAAGCGACGATTCACTATCTTGTCTCTGGCGTTTGAGCGCTAATTGCGCCATAAAGTGATCAAAACATCGCGGGCAGTAGGTATGAGTCAACCGGCATTCATTTCCGTCAATGCGGTGGATACGCAATAGGGATCTCAATGACATCCACTGCTCGCGAACCGCGCGAGTGGGCACATCGCTCTCCTCTCGATCGTTCCTGACCTGTAGGCAGACGCAACACATCGTAATCCATGCTGCCTGGTTCATCCTGTTCATACTTCCCTCTCGCGCTGTAAACTACCCAGCCTCAATCTCTCGCCGATCTGATCTCTCGCGCTGCGACCGCGTTCTCCGGATGATTCTATCGCGATCGGCGTTCCTCCTCTCACTGGTAAGGCCCCTAGTTCTGTCCGGCCTCTGATACGTGTGACCCTATGAGGCGAGGATGGTTCCCTCCTCCTAGGCTCCAAAATTTCTGTCGCCCACCACTATCAATGCGCGGATCGTCGGGAGGACACCTGAACGGCACCCAGGCTTCTCAAAAAGGCTTTACCCCTGCTCATCCTCAGCTGAAGAACCATTACACTCGACTGCTCGCCGCCGCTCGCCGGCATGCAGAGTTGCGGCACGCTATTGGGCATCGGTGGGCTGGTGGAATCTTCGACCGGACAAAAACCGCTCTGGTGCTCGATATTCCTCTACACGACTCTTCCGCTCATCCCTGATTCACGCCATCTCACGCACGGTCTCGTATCTGAGACTGCCAGGTCTGCTCCACGTAATCTAAAGCCCTGTCATTCAGCCTTCCCGGCGTTCTGAATTGCTAGTTCTCATCAACATTGCCAATGCCTTGATGAGGCAGGGAGGGGGGTGATCGTCCTTTTATATTTCCCCCACGACCAGGGCAATCGAGTGCTTGAACTAGGGAAGTTGCGAGGACTCTCAGAGCGCCGGCGCCAGTAGAGTACGCATATTCAAACGGGCTCAGTCATTCAATCCACCTGCACTACACATCGAGAGGAGATCCAGATGAACACGATGATGTATGAAACCACAGAGGCGATTACCGGCAAGTCGGTTCATACGAGCTGCGCGCGATGTCACGGACACATGGTGCATGACGTATGGACCGATCGTCCGAGCGACATTCCCTCGAGCGCCTTATGGGCGTTCCGTTGCATCCAATGCGGCGACGTGATTGACGAGGTGATCCTGCGGCATCGCTCGAATCCTGCGTCCGTTTATGCCGTCACGGAGTGACCCGAAGAGTCCGCGTTCGGACATGTCCATCGAACAGTCGGGATAACTTAGGCTATCTTCTCATCAAAGGAGTTTCCGCGATGACCAACGGATTTGCACAAGCACAAACCAGCGACCAGGCGAAGGAGCGACCCTACAGAAAGAGCCCTCTGGCGCAGTCCGGTTCCATGCCCTTCAATCCCCACGTCTTTCTGACGCAAGGCGGGGAGGGAAGAACCATTCTACGGTGTCACAAGCAGCAGGTTCTGTTTGCGGAAGGAGATATGGCCAATGAGGTGTTCTACATTCAGGATGGGCTAGTCAAGCTCACGGTCCTGTCCACGCAAGGCAAAGAGGCGGTCGTCACCATATTGGAAGGCGGAGACTTCTTTGGCGAAACCTGCCTCACCGGGCAGAGGACATACCCGTCGACCGCCACTTCCCTGGGCGCCTCGACTATTGTGCGTATCGACCGGACCGCCATGAGCCGGGCCCTCCGCAACGAGCCGGCATTCTCCGAAATGTTCATGGCTCATCTCGTGACCCGCAATCTTCGCCTCCAGGAAGACTTGATCGATCATCACTTTAATACAGCCGAGAGGCGGCTGGCGCGGCGGCTCCTGTTGCTCGCTCACTTTGGGAGCGACAAGAAGCAGAAGCCCGTGATTCCCCCTATCAGCCAGGAAACGCTTGCCGAAATGATCGGCACAACACGATCCCGAGTCAGTTTTTTCCTCAATCGATTCAAGAAGCTCGGCTTCATTGAATACCGGCACAATGCCGGCCTGCATGTGCATGGGGCGCTTCTCAATGTCGTCCTTGCTTCTTAATCCAACCTGCAGGTCTCTCCAGACGCTCATTGATTTGGCGAATCGACAAGACACCGGCTGGAGAGCTAAGAGCTAATCGCGCCTTGAGGCGTGAGCGGAACCCCCACGCCGGTCTGAGTTGCTGCCGCCGACCAGATGCACGAAGACTGCAACAACCTGATGAGCCATCTTACGAACAAGGCCGCGTCCGAATCGGATGACACTATGGTGTACCCGGCCGAGTTCGTCTTGAATAGCTTGCTCCAATTCGGCCCGCAGGGTTGGGAGGTCGAACCGGGCTGGTTTGGAGGGATAAAAGGGATACACCCCGGACTGCTCGTGTCCGGAGAAAACCGACGCACTCGCCGGCATCACTGCCGCACCCTCCGCTGCAGGCGGATAATAAGGAACCACTCCAGCGGTAAGCCGCCATCCACGGCGGGAGGCGACGCCGGCCGCACAGCCGAGGAGCAGCGCCCCGCCCAGAAACGTCCATGGGTGGCGTGCGGCATGCACGCTGGGATCGAGGGCATCTTTGGTCGCTTGCATTGTGTGACGCATTGTCGAGACCGTCTGATCCGCCAACCGAGTCATTGTCACCCTCGCATGTTGCATCGTCTGTCCGACGTGTTGCTCGATGTCACCGAATTTTTCTGCAATCGCTGCTCTGGTCTGAGCGATAGCTTTGATATCTCGGGCAATGCGATCCGCACTTGTGTCCATGATGTTGCTCTCTTTCCCCTGAGGTCAGGGCATTGGTTGAGGAGCGCTCAAGTCCGACACCTTCCGACCCGCCTGCGCGCCCTACCGGTGGCGCGATCGAGTGAACAGGTATCCCAGCGAGAGCCCGATCAAGAGGGCCTGCAAGGGATAGCGACGGATCAGTGTCTCCAAATCTTCGACCACCCCGGCCACTCCACGCTCGCTGAGATACTCCGTGGAGGTCTCGACCCCGTCCGCAACCGACTGCACCGCCGCGGCGGCGGTTTTCTTGGTACGGCGGATCGTGTCTTGTACGGCTTGCGCCGCCGAGTCCATCGTCTGATCGATAGACTCGGATACTTCCTCAGCCTGTTCCGTTGCCCCCGCCACTGCCTGCCCGATCAACCCTCCGCCTGGTTTTGTTTCGTATTCTTTTCCCCGCACCATATGAGCCTCCTTATTCTCGACCGGTTACGAATGCACTCTTCAGCCCCCCGATCTACCGGGCAAGGCCGCACGGGCTGCACCGCGTGTTGCGCGGGAGCTGAAAGACACGGGCACTCCCAAGATCCAAGGGTCCTTTTGCTCTAACATTTGACGCCGCCGTAACACATGCTGCGCCAGATGGTCCCAGTCCAGTTGAGCCCGTTCTGCTCGGGGAAATATTTTCGCCTCTTCCTCATTGATATGTCGTGTGACATGCTCGCTGAGGACCCGAAACTTGGCATTGTACCGCTCGTTCTCCGGGTCCATATACTTGATCTCTTTGATCAATACACCAAGGAGATGATGTTCCTCGAAGGCTTCGTTCATAAGATCGCGAGTGTCTATATATTGCTGCCACGCAGGGTAAATCAGCTCCTCTTCGAGGGTTGCATGGACCTCTAGTGCTGCGATCGCTTCCGTCACGATGGTGCGCTTCTCATTGGCACTCGGTGTTTCATTGAACTGATGGAACAGCTGCGCGATTTTCTGGTGATCTTCGCGGAGCATCAACGTGATAATGGTCACCTTGGCATCCGCATCAGTATGATTAGCCATAGGCCTCCTCCTGTCCGGTTACGGAATCGACAATCGGTGCAAGACTACTTACCGCGGAGCCTCGCATGACTCCGCGCCATCGGCTACTAGGAATTCCCCGAGTCCCAGGAATCCGCGCGAAACGATCGAACCGCGTTCACAAAGTTTTTCCGGTCAATTCATGAAGCACTCGAGGATCGTCGCGGGGATTCGTCACGCCGTCGATGATCACAATGTCCTCTTGCAGCTGATAGTCGTCCCGATAGATCGTAAACGTTTCGAGCACAAGGGCGAGAATCAGAGGGCCGAGAAACAGACCAAGGAATCCAAAATAGGCGAGCCCCCCGAACGATGCTAAGAACAGGGGGAGCACCGGAAGGCGAGCGTGTCCACCCACCAGGAGCGGCTGCAGCAGGTTGTCCATGAGGCCGACCAGGCCGACTCCGACGCCGATCAGGATGAGGCCTTTGGTCACGGCGCCGCTGAGTAAGAGATACAGTGAGACCGGCCCCCAGACCAGGGCCGTCCCCCCGACAGGCAACAACGAGAGGAGGCCGGACAAGGCGCCCAAAAATACGGCGAAAGGCACGTCCAATAGAGCGTAGGCCGCCCCAGCCGTCACACCCTGGGCAACGGCGGTCAACAGAGTCCCTCTTACGACGGCCTTGATCGTCGTATTGAGCCGCTCGAAGATCTTCACTTTGTGCTCACGTTCCATGGGAAGCGCACGGACAATCGTGTCGGACAATTGAGGGCCGTCGCGAAATACGAAGAAAAGCGTGAAGAGCATGACGAGAAAGTCCGTGCCCAGGAGCAGCGCATTTTTGGCAAAATCCACCCCTTGGGAAAGCAGAAACGCGCTGACTGCCTTCCCGCCCTCCAGGAGGGACGACTCGATCTGGCCGCTGCCGGTCACGACGAGATGGCCCACCAGCTCCTGGCTCACCCCGCCCACCCCGGGGATTCTGGCCAACACAGCCCCCACGTCTTTGAGATGCCCTTCTTTCAGCCATTCTGAAGCCAGCTGATACGCCTCTGCCTTGCTGGCCGGCGAGGATCATCCCGTACACGGCTGGCAGGACCGCCATAAGGAAGACCCCCGCGGTCATGATTCCCGCGGCAATATTTTCGCGCCGGCCGGTGCGTCCCAATAGCCGGACGTATACGGGATAGGTCGTAGTTGCCAGGATCAGAGCCCAGAAAATCGGTGAGAAGAACGGACGCAGAATGAATCCCAGCTCCCACAGGAGCAGGAGAAACAGCAGCAGAAAAGTCCCTGTGAACAGCTGTCGTTTAGACATGGGGCTCAAAACCGGTAAGCCAATCGAGGAAGCGGACTCACTTCGTCAGACTACGGTAACGGGTCCCAGGTTCTAAATTGAGGTCCAGCGCATACACACCCGCTCTGCCATCCCCTTCAGATCGTCCACGACTGTTCGCACGGCCCGGAAGGGAACGAGGCGAACGGACTTGGCGACACGCAGCCCCGCGGCCATCAGTCCCCACGCCCCTCCTAAGGCCACGACGCTCACAATTCCGGCACAGGCCCATGCAGGCAGGCCCGTAAACTCCACAAGCATCAGCACCGCGGCCGCGGCCACCACGACCGATCCGGTCAGAGCGAGTCCTGCGGCCATCCCGAACCACACAACCGCCTTGAGGATTTTTCCGATCTCGTACTGCACCTCGTGTTGCGCCAAGACCATTTCCTGCCGCACGAGAGTACGAAGATCTCCGAAGAGTCCCACCACCGCTGTTTCAACCCACGATCGACCTCTGTCCTGTGCTTGTGCCATCGTTATTTCGCCTTGTTTCGACAGGAACCACTCCCCATAAACCCCGGCAAAGATGCGCGAGCAGGTATCGGCCGCCGTCTCATGTGCATCTGGGGGAAACGCTTCAATCTTTGGTATGAGTCAGGACCTTTCTCCCGCGTCCCTTTGCAGTCATCGGATTGGTTCCGCCTTTCCGCCTCAGATTACTCATCGGGTAGGGAATACTTATCCGGCGTGATGTCCTGCGGGTCAGGCGCCGGCGATACTATCGCCGGCGCCCGCTCACGATCCTCCTATTAAGGATTGCTCATAGACAAAGACTGAATTGACAAATTATTGTTTACATTCCTGACTCCGTTGACTTGGCGCGCGAGGTCATCCACGCGCGACTTCTCCTCGACGGAACGGACGGTCCCGGTCAACGTGACCACGCTCCGCTCAGTGTCCACATTGATACGCGAAAAATTAGATAATTTATCGCCGGTTAACTTTCCCTGCACAGCCGCAGTAATCCCAGCATCGTCAATATTCTGGCCGGCCGTTTTCCCGGTCATGGACTCGCAGCCCGTGAGAACCATGAGACTGAGACCGACAATCGTCCCTATTACAGCGTGATACATGACACACCTCCTCCTGTTGAAAGCGCCAAGGTTCTATGACACAGTCGCTCACGCAGCTACCTATGCTGTGACGCGAGTTCGTCCTGCGTATCTCTGACTGCCTTCGTCCCAGCCTCGGTATAGCTCTTCACCTGGCGGCCGGCTTCACGCAGCGATTCTTTTCCCTTCTCCACGACCTGGTGACCGCGCTCCATCGCGCCGTCATACGCTTCCGTTCCTTGATCGATGGCCTCGTCCAGCTGATCCTTGGCGCGCGACGCATAATCGCGCAGAAGCCCTCGCATCTCTGCACCTGACCGGGGTGCTAGAAGCAGCGCAATTCCTGCTCCCAGTAGAGTCCCGGCGATAAATACCGATAAGGTTCCTGATTCCTGCGCGTCTGATGATCCCATGGTTCCTACCCCTTTCATACATACCGGTTGTGCGGGTGTCTCCCCGACCGTTGCCGATGACTGAACCCCTTCTACTGCCCCTGCGTGCCCGAAGCCTTGATGGTGTCGCGCCATTCAAACCGACGCTAGTCTCCGAATACCCGCGATCGCCCGAGCGCTCATTCTTGTATTGTGGTTATACCTGCCGCTTGCATGGATCTTGACTAGGAAGCACCCCAGCCCCTGAACAATTGAACCCTTGGCCTCATAGCGGAGGCGGGCGAAGGAGGGGGAACGCGCCGTCGAAACGACCTGTCTCCAGCGGTTCGTAAGGCTGCGCCCGGTAGGTGCGCCGGGCCTCCGCAGTAACGATGGTCTGATCTTCCAGAGTCGGCTGTTTCGGCAGGCCCGTCGAGAACACCGGCTACAGCAGGAATGCATCACACCGTATACGCCGGAGCAGAATGGGATGATCGAACGGTTCTTTCGAAGCCTCAAAGAAGAGTGTGTCTGGCAACATAGGTTTCAGACGTTTGAGGAGGCGCGACGGACAATCGCGACTCTGGATCCAATGGGTACAGCGCGAGGAAGACTCACAGTGCCCTCGGCTACAAGAGGCTGGCCCAATACCGGCTTAGCAATCACTCCAGGAGGCTTGATTTCAGGGGAGCACTACGTGCGTTTCAACTGACTTTCTTATTTCATATTCATTCTCCCACTTCCTTGACTCGCAGATGGTCAGAATAGAGTTATTCACGTCTCTTATTGCCAAGCTTCAAACGTTATTCCTGAATCTCAGACATTTCTACTGCGACCATACGCCGACACAGTCCCTCATCATCACGAACATTCAACCAAAGATTAGACACTTTTAACTACCGGTTAACATGGGATTAATCTGCGGATGTTAAGTTTCCTCCCGAGCATTGATCGCACTCTCGTACTCGTCGGTATCAAGAGGAGGATAGATTGATGAATTGTCAAAAGTGCAAAGGGTTGATGATCGAGGAACAGCGACCGGAACTCGCACCTAAATCGGTCGTACATCGATGCATCAATTGCGGATTGGTCTTGGATCCATTGATTCAGCAGAATCGCCTCAGCAGCCGACCGAGAAAAGACTCGTTCATGCGGGCTGCGTGAGACTCAAGCTGTTGATCTGCTCCCATCCGGAGGTAGGGAGGACTTGCCCTGCTACCGGATCGGGCGGGTGTGGACGTCGCGCATGTGGTTAGACCGAAAACTCTGCCCAGAGAAACGTATGATCTGATGGGTCTTTCGCTCGCCGCGGCTCGACGTCCACGTCAACCCTCGTGCACTTCTCCACCAGCGGTGCCGTCGCCAGGATATGATCGATGCGCCAGCCTTTATTCGCCTCTAACGAACTCGGCGCCCGATAATCCCAAAACGTATATTGCTGCCGGTCCGGATACAGCTTCACAAACACGTCCTGAAATCCCCACGCCAGTGTTCGCTCGTAGGCCTTCCGCGCATCCTCGTGATAACAGACATGCTTGAGGTGCTTCTCCGGACTGTGCACATCCATGGGACGAGGCGCCACGTTCATGTCGCCGCACCAGATGGCCGGCTCGCCGGGAGACAGATGTTTCTCGAAGTACTTTCTCAGCCGGTCATACCACCCCAGCTTGTATTGATACTTGGGCGAATCGATTTCAAAGCCCTGAGGCACGTACGTATTGACGATCGGAATTCCGTCGATCACGACTCTGAGCAGCCGGGCATCCTCCGATTCACCGCCATCGTCGAATCCATGGAACACCGCCTCCGGCTGCTTCCGGCTCAAGATGGCCACGCCGTTGTACGATTTCATCCCACGAAACGTGATGTGATAACCAGAGGGGGCCAGACCCAACAACGGGAACTCGCTGTCCTGCACTTTGGTTTCTTGGAGGCACAAGACATCAGGCTTCTGCTGGGCAAGCCAATCCAACACGATCGGAAGCCGTTTGCGGAGCGAGTTGACGTTGAACGTTGCGATTTTCATAGTAGGGGTCAATTGACCGGCGAGGATGCTAGCAGAAGCACGAAGAGGGAACAAGCTGGACAGATCGAAACTTGTTTATCAGAAGATGAAGGAGACTTGCTCTCCGGCAGGCCATACCGTGCCGTGTCGCATAAACACAACGGCCTCTGGCAATCTGCCAGAGGCCGTTCCAACTAGGCTCCAAGGAAGGAGTTATTTCCCCATCGCGCCGACAGCATCCTTCATCTCCTGCCCGGCGGCTTTGGCATCGCTGCCCATCTGCTGACCAGCCGCTTTCATATCTTGCGCTTGGGTTTGCACCGCATCGCCTTGTCCTTTGACTTCTTCCTTCTTCGCCTTCATCTTATCTTTCATAGCGGCCCGCTTGGCCTTGGCCTCTTCGCGATGGGCCTTCATCTTGTTCTTCATTTCCTCTTTTTTGGCCTTCATATCAGCTTTCATCTGATCCTTGTCGGCCTTCATCTTCTCGGGAGCCGCTTTCACATCGGCCTTTATCTGGCCCTTCATCGCTCCCATTTCACTCATCATCGCATCGTCAGCCAGCGCCAATGAACCGGCACCGACCAGATACACTGCCGCGATTGCAGCCAATACTATCTTTTGCATAATGCTTCTCCTCTATATACGAATAAGTGGACAAACAGAAATTCCCTAGGCGCGGTTTCTCGCATCCTGCCCCGAAACGAGACTGGCGTCAAATACGTCCAGCACGAACGCTTCTCAGACCGCTTGATCATCGTCCCTCCGACGCCACATGCTTCAGGCCTGGTATCTTCAGTGCCCGCACGGCATCTGAAACCGCATCAACCACTTGAGGACGAGTAAATCCTCTCCGCCAGGCCAATCCGATCCGCCGGCCTGGGACCGGCTTCGCCAAATCGATCGCAACCAGCCGCTTGTTCTCGTGTTTCGTTGTCAACGCGCTGCACGGCAACACGGTAATCCCCAGTCCTGAGGCAACCATTTGGCGAATCGTCTCCAGAGAGTTCCCTTGCCATCCCTCAGCATCGGATCGGCTCAGCTCGGGACAAGCATCCAGCACTTGCTGCCGGAAGCAATGCCCGGCATGCGGCAAGATGACTTTCTCCGCCCCCAGTTGGCGCGAATCGATTGACTTCTTTTTCTGCCACGGATGGCCGACAGGGACGAGGGCTTTAAACGGTTCATCATACAAGGCCCGCGTGACGATTCCGGACTCCTCCAACGGCAGCGCGATCATAATCACATCGAGCTTCCCGCTCTTCAGCATGGCCACCAGATGAAGTGTCAAATTTTCTTCGATCTCCAGCGGCATCAGTGGGGCACGCTTGTTCAGCAGAGGGACAAGATCCGGCAGGACGTAGGGTCCGACCGTCGCAATGGCACCGAAACGGAGCGGGCCGACCAGCTGATCTTTCCCCTGAGCGGCAATCACTCGAATCTGATCGGCTTCTTCCAACACGCGCTGGGCTTGCTGAACAATTCGCTCACCCAAGACAGTCAACGTGATGTGATGCTTGCGCCGCTCAAAGATCATCGTCCCGAGCTCGTCCTCCAGCTTCTGGATCGCCAAGCTCAGAGCAGGTTGGCTCACGCAGCATCGTTCGGAAGCGCGGCCAAAATGCCGATCCTGAGCCAGCGCGACAAGATAGCGAAGTTCCGTGAACGTCATAGCCTTCCTTCGATCGATAAGAATTATAAATCGATACCCTCAATATAATCAATTGGACTAATTTATAGCCATGACCTAGGATTCAAGTAGTCGCTCATTCACGAAAGGAGTCTCCTCATGAACAAACACACATCGTATTTCTCTTTGTTCGTTGTTTCGTTCCTGGCACTCAGCGGGGTCGGAGGGTCGGGGGTGTCGCAGTTCGCCCACGCTGAAGCCGGACCCGGTTCTGGCACGGATTACAAACTCCCTCAGATCCAAGGCTTGGAGGATCCCAACACCTTTGTACCGGCGGACAACCCTCTGACCGCTAAGAAAGTCGAATTGGGCCGCCTACTGTTTTTCGACAAGCGCCTTTCGAAAAACGACACGATCGCCTGCGCCAGCTGCCACCTGCCAGGCAACGGCTTCACCGACGGCAAAGCCGTTTCGACCGGCATCAACGGATTGAAAGGCGGGCGTAGCGCACCCTCTTCCTTCAACCGGGTATTTAGCAAGGCACAATTCTGGGATGGCCGTGCCGAAACACTTGAGGAGCAATCCATCGGGCCGTTCGTCAGCCCGGTCGAGCATGGGTTCAACAACCATGACGAAATGATCGTAAAGATGAAGAAGATCCCGGGATACCGAAAACTCTTTCAAGAAGTATTCGGCCGCGAGATCGTGATCGAGGATGTGGGTAAGGCCATCGCGAGTTTCCAACGGACCAAACTGTCCGGCAACAGCGCCCTGGATAAGTTCGATGTCGGCGGAGACGAGAAGGCCTTGTCGGAATCGGCGAAGCGCGGATTAGAACTGTTCCGCGGCAAAGCCCGTTGCACTCGCTGCCATTCTGGCTTCAACTTCACGGACGAGAAATTCCATAATCTTGGCATCGGCTGGGACACCAACACCGTGGATCTCGGCCGCTATATGGTCACGAAGAATCCGGAAGACATCGGCGCCTTCAAGACACCGACGCTGCGGGAGATCGCGAGAACAGCCCCCTATATGCACGATGGGCGGTTCAAGACGCTGGAAGACGTGGTGCAGTTTTATAACCAGGGGGGCATCAAGAACCCGCATCAGGACAACACGATCATTCCACTCGAACTGACCGAGCAGGAACAACAGGATATCGTGGCGTTACTGAAATCACTGAACGGCGAAGGCTGGCAGCAGGTCACGGCCCCGAAGACATTCCCGAAGTAACTCTTGGCGTACGGCAGTTCCGGAAGGGCCTCGCGATGTTTCATCGACGGGGCCCTTCTATTGCTTCAAGCTACGACTGATTCATCTCGACGAGGTATCGGCGAAGAATGGCTTGCTCCACTCGCGAGCGGCCCCGATCAGGAGCCGGGAACCGGAGCACCAACTGAATCTTCCCCGGCTCGGGGAGCTGAATGGTAATACGGGGCTCCGGCGAGGGAGCTTCCAAGAGATTGGCCTGTTCCAGCAGTTTCATCTGTCGCGCAGCTTCTTCCATAAACGGCCCACACTCGGCCTTCGCCGCACCCAACAACGCCTGCTCAGCTCGCTGCCATTCACCCTCCGACCTCAAGGGCACGACAAGTGTATAGAGGCCATATTCCTGTCCCGGGTTTTCTTTGACGAGCGCATTCGTAAACAGAAGACTATTCGGAAACACCGTCACGCGGCCGGTATACAAATGTGCAGATTGGCCGGGGCCGATCTCCAACAATTTTGTGGCGAACAGATCGTGATCCAGCACTACCCCCCGGTGTCCGGCAATCTGAATGCGGTCACCAACGCCGTACACCTTGCCGCCCACACGTAACGCCGCTCCGCTCAAACAGAGAATCAACTCCTTCGTCGCCAAGACCAACGCAGCCGCCAACGCGACAATCGAGACGGCGAAGGCCTCGAGCTCATGCGCCCAGATAACGACGAAGCCTATCAGGATGACGAAGACCATCGAGTTTCTGGTCGTCACGACCCAGCGACGCTTGTCCTCCATCGACAAGGCCTGGTTGCGCGAGATCCCCCGCACGACCAACGTCCGGATCAGAATGACCGACACCAGCAGAATCAACGACTTGAGTCCATCCAAGACGACGGAACTATCAACAGTCATCCAGCCAAGCTGCATACCAGTCATCCTCTGTCTTTTCTTCTGTACCGGTTAAGATTCAGGGCCATTCCTCCGATACAACTTGTGGGATTTTTGGGAAGGAGCCCCATGTCATCGTCGTCCACATCGTCGGAGTCGGCCCTTGCCGAATCCCTTCGTCCCCGTCTGCACAGTACGTTGCAGCCACTCCTCAACCAGGCTAGCCCTTGCTTACCAGCCCTGGAGAAAACCTGCCAGAAAATTCTCAGTCTGGCCGGAGGACTCACCGGAGCCGATCGCCTCGCTCAGATTATCAGTCGTGATCCGGCCCTGTCCTGCCGGGTCCTGCAAATCTCAAATAGCATTGCCTACAGTCCGCAACAAGTCATTACCTCGATCCCCCACGCCGTCAGTTGGCTCGGGTTGGATACGGTCCGTTCCATCGTCACCGCCTCCCAACTCGTAGAACAGCTCAATCAATGGCCGAATCAGCAACAGATCGTCAGCGGAGTTATCGCTCGGGCCCTCGTCGCAGCCGTGCATGCCAATGAACTGGGCATGGCACTTGAGTATCCATCGTTGAGCCAGCTCTTTAGCGCCACCTTGCTCTATTCCATCGGTGACCTTGCCATCGCCAGTCAAGCTCAGGATCTCTATGTCTCGTACCGCAAAATCCCCCTGACAGCCAAGACGCCCGCGGCGCGCATCATCGAAGAAACGCAACTCTATGGAGTCCCCCGCCTCCGGATTGCGCAAGCTCTCGGGCAGATGTGGGCGCTGCCACCCTTTGTCGTGGAGTTATTTTCAATCGAAGGGCATCAGAGCCAGGAGCGGTGGGGTTCCAGTCAGGAGATGTTCAAGGGCCTCGTCATCGGCTGCTCTTCATTGATCGATGTCATGACTGGTCCCCCCTCCCCAGCCATCATGGAGGCCACCAAGCGGGGGCTCCTCACAGGGAGCGGTCTGCCATCTCACTTGTTCGGCGAAATCCTGGCGCGCGCACTGGATCGGGGCAAGCAATTGGTCCATTCCGCGGGCTTGTCGTTCGATCTCTGGGGAGACCCCGCGGAACCGGAAATCAGCTGCCCGATTCCCGTAGCCCCTCCGGTGGAAATTCCCGCCGTCACGGCGGCGCCACAGAAACGCGGGCCGAGTGCGATTGAGACGAATCCGCTCGAGACGCTGCAATTGCTGCAAACCGCCTTGCGCGAGGCGAAAGATATCAACACGCTCCTGAGCACGCTGGTGCATGCCCTGCACCGGGACGGCGGCTTTGCCCGGGTGGCCCTGGCGTTGCTGAACCCGAACAATACTGATCATCTGGTGGGGCGCTTGCTACTCGGAGTGGAAGAATCGGCTCCCTATATCGCCAGTCTGTCCGGCTCGCTGACGAAGGAGCATCCGCACTTTTTACAGCTCATGAAGCGATCCGATGCCGTGTGGATCGAGGATTTCACCGTCCCTCTCGGGGACCCCATCAATCCCAAATTTCTCCGAACGTGGAACCCCGGATCGGCCATCGTCGCACCCCTCCGAGTCGGAACCCGACCCATCGGCATGCTGTATTGCGACAACGGCCCACTCCCCCGGCAGGTGCAGCAAAAGGACTACCACGCCTTCCAGCTGTTCTTTGGCCAGACGACACTGAGTATCAATCGATTGGCGGGAGTCCTCTAGTCCGTGGCGCCGCCCCACACGGTTATTGCGCCATCAGAGTTTCGCGGGTGCCTGGCACGCACTCCTCACGCTTCCAGGACTTGAGGACTTTCTGCTCGTTGAACGTCAGCGTATACCGATAACAATACAATGTCGGTTTCGGCCCCTCTCCCGGCTTTCCCAAGAGCGCACCGACCGATTCGCCCGCGCCGCTGATCCCAGGGGAGGTGATCGACTCCAACTCTTTGTCGCCCATCGGGACCCGGTACGTCCAGGTACTGTCCCCTCCCAACGCCGGCGTCTTGGTGGTATGGGGATTGCCCAACCTCTCACGAACATCGTCCTGGGCCAGTCGATCCACGCCCTTCTTGAAATAGGTGTCACGCCAGGGCCCGCCGCACGCGGTACACGTGAGAACGAGGGCCATGACAAGCCCCCAGATAGCGGTGCGAAGAGCTGACCGGTAACGCATCATGATTGGGAATTCAGTTGCTGCATGCGTTTGATCGAGCAGTAGAGGGCATAGCCTTGCGCCAGCATGCCGGTGGTGAGGAGGCCCAGCGCCGTGTGCAGCCAATGGGAGGCGGGATCGTCGAGTCCGTGCATACCAAATACAAATCCGAGGGCAATGGCCACGATACCGACCGCTCGTGCGATCATGCCCTGCATTCGCCAATTGATCTCTGTCTTATGTCTCTGCACCGTCATACGAGTACGCTACACTGGACAGGAACCGGACTTCAACTCCGCCGTTGCTTGATCGCCGACAGCCGTTTCTCCAACAGCGTCGCGTCGGCGTCGCGATGCAATTTCTGCAAGACGCCGATGAGCTCGCCCAGGCTCTTTTCCACATCCCGGTGTGTCTCTCCAAGCGCCTTCTCCCGAATGGCCAACGCGCGCCGATAGAGCGGTTCGGCCTTCTCCAGAACCCCTTGCGACACATAGACCAGTCCCAGGTTGTGCAGGGTAAGGGCGACATCGGGATGGTCCGGACCATGGAGACGCTCTTTGATCGCGAGCGCCCGCATGAGTAATGGTTCCGCCTCCGCATATTGTCCGTGCATCCGATGCAAGACGCCGAGGTTATTCAACGTCGCCGCCACATCGACATGATTCTCTCCATGCGCATCCTGGTAAATCTTCAAGGCCTGAAGATAGGCCGGTTCCGCTTCCACATACTTGCCCTGCGCCGTGAAGGCTTGCGCCTCACTCGACAGCGCGACGGCCACATGCCGATCCAAGAGTCCATACTGAGACTCGGCTTTTTTCACGGCCGCGGCAAAGATATGCTCCGCCTCAGGGTAATCCCCCTTCTGGAGCGCGCGCTGCCCCGCCGCCATCGCCGACTCCCAGGTTTGTTGCTCGCAGGAACTCGCCAAGGCCATCGCAAGCACCAGCGTGACAACGCGTAGTGAGACTCGAAGACTCATGACCGTCGCATCTGCTCAACAATGGATTCGGCCGGATAGGTCACGATCTCGGCCAGCGTCGGATGGTAGTGCGGGATTCGAAGAAGGTCCTGTACGGTCCCGTGATAGTACATCACCGCAATCAGCTCATGAATCAGCTCCCCGGATTCCGGCCCGACAATCTCGGCACCCAGGACAGTCCCGCTTGCGCGGTCTGCCATCAATTTCACAAACCCTTGTGTGCTCCCGAGACACATGGCCTTTCCATGGTCGGCAAACGGATAGGTCCCGGTGAGGCAGGAGAGGCCGCGAGCACGGCAGGATTTCTCCGTCAGACCCACCGCAGCAACTTGCGGCTCGGTAAAGATGACTTCCGCCACTAACCGATCGTCGAAACGTCTGGGAGAATCGGACGGATGGCAGGCATTCCACCCCGCCAACTCCCCCTGTTGAATGGCGATGTGCACAACATCATAGAGATTCGTGACGTCCCCGACGGCAAAGATGTGGGGCTGCGATGTCCGCATTCCGTCATCCACGACCACACGACCGGCATCGACCGTCACGTGGGCCGCCGACAGATTCAGCCCGGCGATGTTCGGGACCCGGCCAAGCGCGTTGAGCACCAGATCGCCAACCAGGACCTCTTCCTCCCCTTTGTGCAGGACAGACACCGCCATCTTCTTTCCGTCTCTCTGTACACGGAGCGCCTGCGTGTCGGTCATGACACGAAGGCCTTCGGCGGCGAGTGCCTGTCCGAGTGCAACCCCGACGTCGGCATCAAGACGGGACAGGACATGAGATGCCCGCAGCACGAGGGTGACCCGTGTGCCGATCCGCGCAAAGAACTGGGCAAACTCTAATCCGACGGGTCCGGCCCCCAGTACGATGAGCGATTCCGGCTGCTCCCGTCGATCCAGCAGACTGTCGCTGGTGACACAACCCGCATCCGTCAGACCCGGAATCGCCACCTCGCGCGGAACCGATCCGGTGGCAATGATAAAGGATTTCGCGGCCAGACTCGTCGAACCGACCTGCAGCCGATAGGGTGAAAGAAAAGTCGCCGGCGCTTCGTAGAGCGCAAAGGCCGGATCGCGCAATTGCTGAATCCGGTAGTCGGCGAACTCACGGACCAAGCGGTTCTTTCGATCGACAATGGCCGAGAGGCTGGCGCGTACCTCGACCGGCGATAGGCCGAATTCAGGGGCTCGCCGCATCACCGCGGCAATCTCAGCCGATCGCAAGATGGTCTTCGTCGGCATGCAGCCCCGCAGAATGCAGAGTCCCCCGAGCGGGCCCTGATCAACGATCGCCACGTCTGCTCCTGCCTCACGGGCCGTCCGTGCCGCCGCATAACCGGCTGAACCGCCGCCGATCACGATCACGTCATGTGTCCGTTGAGTTGTCATACACCTTCCCTTTATAGTCGATCCACGAAAGGATACACCATGATCCAACCAGGCCGCTATCGACACTACAAGGGAAACGACTACGAAGTCGTGGGTGTGGCAAAACACTCCGAAACGGAAGAGGAGGTCGTCGTCTACCGCGCGCTCTATGGGAAAAAGGGGCTCTGGGTGAGACCGCTGGTCATGTTTCTTGACACCGTGGTGGTCGAGGGTCGACCGCAACCCCGTTTCCAATTCGTGGCGGAATGCCCCATTCCACCCAAAGCCTAACCCCCCAGCTCCACCTCGATCCTCATCCTCCTCAACTATTCAGCTTTCTCCGCTTAAGTATTTCCCGCAGTCCACCGATACTACGGGCGAGGAGAGACTTCCATGGCAGTCGTCCAAGCCATCACTGGAATTGCCGAAAACTATCCGGTCAAACCGGTGACGCCCCGAGCTCCGCTGGTCGACGCCGTGGATAGCCAGGCCGGCGAGGATCCCCGCCACCCGGCCGGGGATCGAACGAAGTTGGCGGCGCAGCAGGCCTATCAAGAACAGACCAAGCAGACGCGGCCTCCAAAGCCGGCCATTCTGGCCAGAGACTTGATGACGACCCCGGTCATCACCTTGCCCTCCGACGCCACCCTTGTTGAAGCGTGGACCTTGATGACACGCCGATCCTTCCGCCATCTGCCGATTTCCTCAGTCCATGGCACGCTGGTTGGAATGGTCTCGGACAGGGATCTGATCCGCCACGCTCCCGATCTCGTCATTGCCGGAGTGCAGAGCACCGCGGCCCATCGACGGTTGGCAGAAATCATGAGCCCTCGCGTGCTTTCCGCGGCACCCACGACCGACATTCGGGAAATCGCCCGGGTCATGATGGACGAGCGGGTCGGGGCATTGCCGATCCTCGATGCCAATCGGCAGCCGATCGGCATCATCTCCAAGCAGGACTTGCTCCGCGGTCTGGCCAACCACGGCCCCATCGAACTCTGGACCTAGCCGCGCATTCCGTTCCGTTCCCCTCCCACCGCGCGCATCACGTCACCGCCGATGCGATTCCCGGGAATCGGTCCAGCTGAGCCACACTATTCCATCATTGTCCAACGAGCGAATGTGGCGGCCTGGCCCGCTCGAATCCCCCGATCATCGACGACATTCCACACGGTGACGTCTTTGACCAGGAACCGCTTACCAGTAGAAGAGATTCTGATTCCACGATAGCCGGAATAATATCCCTGCCGCTCAGCCGACGCCAACATGCGGGCGCGCTCATCGCGGTTCATGGCCTCCGCGGTGAGGCGAGAGGGCGTGCTCGTCAATTGTGCCCACGACAACTCCCACAGATCGAGAGCCTGCTGGTTGCCGTAATTCAACATCGGATCGGTCTGTGTGTCATGCGATACCACCACGAAGGGCGCGGCAAATAGCGCTTGCGCCTGCGCGTCTGAGGTGCCGGTTCGGATCAGCAAGTCCCGCCCGGTCCAGCGCCGAAAGCTATCCAAGAGCAGCTGTGACCATGTAACCAAAAAGCGGTGGGACACGTCATCGGTCGACATGCCATGCTGCTATCACGTCTGAACGGGCAAGACAAGCGAGGGAATTAGGGCTTGGCGGAATTGGCCTTGCGGGGGGTCGGTTTCGGGAGCAAGCGGTATTCGACGAGCCGACAGCTACAGAATGCCACTTGCCGGGTATCGGTTGTCACCCGCACGATGATGGAATGGCAGAACACACAGCCCAACGAGCGGGTATCCCGGGCAATGGTCCAGCGAGGGATCGAGATATGATCGGGATTGAGTGTGTGGTCGCTCATCATAATCCGTATCGGCAGTCCTGGAAAATTCTGAAGTCTACCGATGTCATGCGCCCCTCCCTGGCATGCCGCCTGAGCCCTATGTATAATGACGGTCCTTTACATTCCACTGGTACCGGTTAGTGAGGAGCACGTCATGGCAGGCAAGACACTATTCGATAAGATTTGGGACACGCATCTCGTACGGGAGGAACCGGACGGGACGACACTGTTGTATATCGATCGGCAGCTGGTCCATGAAGTCACCTCGCCGCAGGCCTTCGAAGGGTTAAAGCTCTCCGGTCGCCGTCCGCGACGCCCAGCCGCGACGCTCGCGGTCCCGGACCACAATGTCCCGACGACGGATCGCCGGCTCGGTATTGCCGATGCCATCAGCGCCAAACAAATCCAGACACTGGAAGACAACTGCCGGGACTTCAATATTACGTTGTTCGGGATGAACGACATCCGTCAGGGGGTCGTCCACGTCATCGGCCCGGAACAAGGATTTACGCTCCCCGGCACGACGATCGTCTGCGGCGATTCGCACACCTCCACCCACGGCGCGTTCGGCGCTCTGGCCTTCGGCATCGGCACCAGCGAAGTCGAGCATGTGCTGGCGACGCAATGCCTGGTTCAGAAGCGGCCTAAGACGATGGAGATCCGCGTCGACGGCGTCCTCTCAGATCGCTGCTCTGCCAAGGACATCATTCTCGCCATCATCGGCAAGATCGGCACGGCCGGCGGGACCGGGTATGTCATCGAATATACGGGATCAGCCATTCGCGCCTTGAGCATGGAAGGCCGTATGACCCTGTGCAACATGTCGATCGAGGGCGGAGCCCGCGCCGGCATGGTCGCTCCGGATGAAAAGACCACCGCCTATATTCAAGGGCGTCCCTTGGCCCCGAAGGACGCGCTGTTCGAACAGGCCGTGCGGGCATGGGAACAATTGAAGACGGATCCCGACGCGACGTACGACGCCACGCTGGTCATGCGCGCCGAGGACATTGCCCCGCAAGTCAGCTGGGGAACCAGCCCCGGGATGGTGCTCGGAGTGGATCAGCGGGTCCCGGACCCAGCCACGATGACCGACGACAATACCCGCAAGGCCACCGAGCGCGCGCTGGAATACATGGGACTCGCCGCGAACATGCCGATCGCGGACATCAGAATCGACAAGGTATTTATCGGGTCCTGCACGAATTCGCGCATTGAAGACTTGCGTCTCGCCGCGTCGCTGGCCAAAGGCAAGCAGGTCGCCAAGTCGGTGCATGCGATGGTGGTGCCCGGCTCCGGTCTCGTGAAGCAGCAGGCGGAGCAGGAAGGACTCGACAAGATTTTCCGCGAAGCGGGGTTCGAGTGGCGGGAGGCCGGATGCAGCATGTGCCTGGCGATGAACGCCGATGTGCTCAAGCCGGGGGAACGCTGCGCCTCAACCAGTAATCGAAATTTCGAAGGGCGACAGGGAGCAGGCGGACGCACGCACCTGGTATCCCCGGCCATGGCCGTCGCCGCCGCCGTCGAGGGACACTTTATCGATATTCGTCATTGGAGTTAGAGGACATCATGCAAGCCTTTACCACGCTCACCGGCTTAGTCGCCCCCTTGGACCGGGTCAACGTCGACACGGACCAGATCATTCCGAAGCAGTACTTGAAGACGATCAAGCGCACGGGGCTGCGCGAGGGATTGTTCTTCGACTGGAAGAAGCAGAAGGACGGGTCGCCGGATCCACAGTTTTTCCTGAACCAAGCCCGCTACCAAGGCGCCACGATTCTATTGACCCGCGACAACTTCGGCTGCGGCTCGTCCCGCGAACACGCCCCCTGGGCCCTGCTCGATCAGGGATTCCGTTGCGTGATTGCGCCGAGCTTCGCGGACATCTTCTACAATAATTGTTTTCAAAACGGCATCCTGCCCGTCGTCCTCACGGCCGACGAGGTCCTGGCGATGATGCACGAGGTCCTGGCCGCGCCCGGCTACCAGTTGACGGTGGATCTCGGCAAGCAAACCGTCACCACGCCAACCGGCAAGATCTGCACATTTGCGATTGATCCGTTCCGCAAAGACTGTTTGTATCGCGGGCTGGATTCGATCGGCCTGACGCTGCAACACGAGTCCGCCATTTCCGCCTACGAACAAAAGCGGAAAACCGAAGCGCCCTGGCTGTTCGCCGATATTCCGTCATGAACTGAGGACCTAGCCCATGAAGTTCTTGCGTCCCACATTCCTGCTGACCATCGTCCTCTTTCTCGGTGCAGCCTATCTCCTCATCGCCTTCAACCTGAGTTACTCCGACGGGAGTCGAGCGGGTTATATTCAGAAATTCTCTCAAAAGGGATGGGTCTGCAAAACGTATGAGGGCGAGCTGGCCATGACGACGGTGCCGGGCGTCGCTCCGGTACTTTGGAGCTTCACCGTCCGAGACGAACGGGTCGCCGCCGAGCTCGAGAAAGTGCTGGGCAAGCGCGTGATCTTCCACTACAAGGAATACCGCTACCTCCCCACGACCTGCTTCGGAGAGACCGACTATTTTGTGGATCGGGTCGAAATCCAGGAGTAGGCAGCGACCCGCAAACAGGCTGCTTCAACGGCTCTGCTAGAGCCAGCGCCGTTGGCGGAACGCCATCAGCATCCCCGCGGCAATAAGCCCCATCGCTCCCAGCACCGCCGGATAACCCCACTCCGATTTCAGCTCCGGCATGTGCTCGAAGTTCATACCGTAAATGCTCGCGATAAAGCTCAGCGGCATGAAGATCGTTGTGATGACGGTCAACACACGCATGACCGAATTGAGACGGTAACTGACGCTGGACAAGTAAATATCGAGGCTGGCCGAGACCATCTCGCGCAAGGTTTCGATCGTATCGACAATCTGCACGACATGATCATACACATCCCTGAAGAAGACCTTGGTCGGTTCATGCAGATAGGGGCAATCGGAACGGGAGAGGCCGTTCGTCGCTTCCCGCAGCGGCCACACCGCCCGGCGAAGGAAGAGCAGCTGTCGTTTGAGGGCGTGAACTTCCCTCAGCGTGTCCGGCCTCGGATCCGCCACTACTTTCTCTTGCAATAATTCAATTTTTTCGCCCAGAGATTCGAGGACCAGAAAGTACTGGTCGACGATCGCATCCACCAAGGCATACAGCAGATAGTCGGCGCCGCCCTGCCGCAGACGGCCCTTGCCCCCGCGCAACCGTTCCCGCACCGGCTTGAAGACGTCGGTCCCGTTCTCCTGAAATGACAAGACGAAATTCCGTCCGATGACGAAACTCACCTGCTCGACCAGTAAATCGTGCGTCTCCGTGACGGACAACACCTTCATGACCAGAAACAGGTAAGACTCATAATCATCCAGCTTCGGACGTTGATCGGTGTTGGCAATGTCTTCAAGCAGCAGGGGATGGAGCGAGAATTGTTTTCCGAAGGCTTCGACCAGGTCGAGTTTATGAACCCCGCCGATATCCACCCAGGTGACGGACTCATCGGCGGGCGGCTGCAACTCTTCCGGATCGGTCACAATCCGCTCATCGCAGCGCGCGCCGGCATAATCGAAGACCGTCATGGTCACCGTGTCGGATTTTTTTTCACCGATGTGGACCAACGTCCCCGGCGGCAACCCGGTTTTCTTCGAACGTTTTTGGACCAGTTTCATAGGTGCCCTGCTTGTACGCAGATTCTCCCGGGAGGTCAAGCGATGGAATGAGCCGGCTTCCAATCTCAGCGCGACCTTGCTACTCTGCACTATGCCTTGGGAACAGGAATATCGTGTCCTCACCGCCGCGATTCGCGAAGCCGGCGCCGAAGCCTTGCGGCTTGCCGCAGAGGGATTTCAGATCTATACCAAACCGGACGATTCTCCGGTCACCTCGGCCGACCATGCCGTCAATGACATTCTCATGGATCGTCTGCTCGGACAATTTCCGCACGACGGATGGCTGTCTGAGGAAACTCCCGATACCGACGCCCGGCTGACCAAACCCCGCGTCTGGGTCATCGATCCCATCGACGGAACCAAAGCCTTCATCCGGCACGAGCCGGAATATTGCATCTCCGTGGCGCTGCTGGAAGGCACACAGCCGGTGCTGGCGGCGATCTTTAATCCCTCGACCAACGAGCTCTATACCGCGATCCGCGGCCAGGGCCTCCATCTGAATGGCGCACCGGCCCCACGCCACGAGTCGGAGGCCGGCCAACTGCTGACGATCGCGCTCAGTCCGTGGGAACTCCATGTCGGACGCTTCAAATCGATCGAGTCGCACATGACGAGTCGCCCGATGCGCTCCATCGCCTGGGCGCTGGCGCAGGCAGCCCGTGGGACGATTCACGGCGTCATCACCTTCGAGCCGGAAAATGAGTGGGATGTGGCGGCCGGAACGCTCTTGCTCGAAGAAGCCGGCGGATCAGCGCACGATGGCGCGGGACAGCCACTCCGATACAACCAACCGCTTCCCCGGTTTGGGGGATTCATCGCAACCGTGCAGGGATTTCCCGATCACCTCACGGCCCAGGTACGACAACTCCCGAGATCAGCCCGCTGACAAAGGAATGACGACGGCCTCATGCGCGTAGCAATTGTAGGGATTGGCTTACTCGGACGAGCCGTTGCAGAACGGCTGCACAACTCGGGACATGCCGTCACGGTCCATAACCGCACGGCTTCCAAGACGGATCCCCTCCGCGCGCAGGGCATCACGGTAGCCGCGACCGTTGATGACGCGGTGGCCTCCACGGACTGTACGTTGCTCTTCTTGACCGATGCGACCGCCATTCACGCTGTGCTGTTCCCTCCCACCGGACCGGTAGATCTCCGAGGTCGAACCATTATTCAAATGGGGACCATCAGCCCGGATGAAAGCCGTGCATTCCAACGCGCGGTGGCCGATGGCAGAGGAGACTACTTCGAAGCGCCTGTCCTGGGCAGCCTCCCCGAGGCCAAGGCCGGCACCTTACTCGTTTTGGGCGGGGGCACAGCTGACCAGCTCCGTCGCTGGGAGCCGGTGTTCTTGTCCTTAACGCCGGCCCCATCCCTTATCGGGCCCGTCGGACAGGCCGCCGCGCTCAAACTGGCGCTGAATCATCTGATCGCCGCGGAACTTTCCGCCTTCGCCCTGAGTCTAGGGCTTATCCAACGAGCCGGAATCTCCGTCGACCAGTTCATGGCCATTCTCAAATCCAGCGCGCTGTTTGCGCCGGCCTTCGAGAAAAAGCTTCCCCGACTGCTGACACGCCAGTACGACAAGCCGAACTTTCCAACCAGCCATCTGCTCAAAGACGTGAACTTGTTTTCGGATGAAGCCCGGCATCAGGGACTGAACGTGGCCGGCCTCGCAGGCGTGCGCGCCCTCCTCGAGCAAGCCATCCAGGAGGGACACCGGGATGAGGACTATTCGGCACTGTTTGAGTCGATTAACCCGAGAGATTAAGGAGCGGGAGGCGTATCGCTGGCGGCTACACTGGACGTCTTTCGCGAGAGATGGAAGGTCCCCCCTTTTGCCGTCGGAGCTCGATCATCGCCGATGCGCGTGTACCACCAGCGGCCATCACCCTCGGAAAGATCCGGGCTCAATTCCACGACGAAGTTACCCTCTCGGTCATTCTCTTCCTGCAGCCAGGTGCCCTCCCAATGCAAGCCCCTGAAAGCGACGGTTCGAAGCTGCCCCTTCTTCCACCCGTAGGTCCCGTTGCCCGTCTCATCGAGCGTGAGCAGCACCACCGCCAGCTCTTCGTAGTCCCACTCGCCGGCGAGGACGCGGCGATCGCCCGAATCATGCGCGGCCGATCCGGCAGGCGATGAGCTCGTAAGAGGGTGTGAGGCTTGCGGATGACTGCACGCGGCCAGCAGCAGCATTCCCACGATCAGCGCGGGACTCCGAGATAGCATCAGATGCATAAACAGACAGACTCCCCGATGTTTCACCCTATCTACCATGCAGCGGCGCGATGGACAAGCGCTTCAAGAAAATCAGAACCGGTCCGCCTTACAGATGGAGCATCGCTAAACGCCGGCAAGCCTCGTCAAAATCAGACTCGGTTTTCGCATAGCTGAAACGCACAAACCGCGCACCTTCCGGCCCCGTGAAGAAGGCTTCCCCAGGAACGGCGGCCACGCCAGCCATTTCCAGCAGCGCCATCGCGCGAGCCTTGCCAGTGCTCCCTGGAAGCCGGCTCGCGTCCGCCAGTACGTAGTACGCGCCCTGGGGAATCGCCGGCGTGAGCCCCGCCCGCGAGAGCGCCTCGCAAAAACGATCCCGCTTCCGTTGATACTCCCAAGCCATCTCCCGGTAGAAGGAATCCGGCAGTTCGTTAATGCCGGCCGCCACACCCATTTGCAACGGCGCAGGCGCACAGACATACAACAGATCATTCATCGCCCCGATGAGATGCGCCCATCGCTCCGCCGCGACGCTGTAACCGATGCGCCACCCGGTAATGCTGAATGTCTTGGAGTAGCCTCCGATTGTGATCGTCCGCTCGGCCATATCAGGCAGGGTCGCGAGGCTCACGTGTTGTCGGCCATCATACAAAACGTACTCGTAGATTTCGTCGGTGAAGACGAACAAGTCGTGGCGCGTCGCGATCTCGGCAATCCCTTCCAGCTCCGCACGCGAAAACACTTTCCCCGATGGATTGCCGGGGCTATTCACCACAATCGCTCTGGTGCGGTTCGTGACGGCCCTTTCCACCTCGGCGAGCGAGAAGGTCCAATCAGGTGGTTGCATCCGCACCGGCACAGGAACAGTATCGACCGACTTCAGCGCCGTCGCATGGTACTGGTAGTAGGGTTCGAAGAGAATGACCTCATCACCGGGGTTCAACAGGGCGGCGCACGCGCAATGAAACGAGCCCGTCGCCCCGGCACTCACCGTGATGTGGCGTTCAGGATCGGCCTGAATGCCATTGTAGCGAGCCAGCTTCGTGGCCAGCGCCTGCCGCAATTCAGCGAGACCGTCGAATCGCGTATAGGTATTGAATCCCTGATCCATGGCGCGCTTGGCACCCTCCAAGACCGGCAGAGGGACGGGCGTGTCACAGACCCCTTGGGCCATGTTCACCCCCTTGGCGTTCACACAGGCCTGAGTCATGGCTCGGATTTCCGACGGTCCGAGCTGCGCCATCCTGCGATTCCCTGTTCGCTTCATCGCTGCTCCTCCTCTCTCACATTCCAATCCGATCTTTTTCGCAGAGACCTCGGCGAAGGTCAACTGCTTGTCGGGATCCCGCCACACCGCCACCCTTGATGGGACTCTAGTTACTTCTTAGTCGTTTGTACTTGCATTCGTGTGGGCCTCTGTTAGACATTCTCTGTGACGTCAGGATCTTTCCGGAGGCGTTGCCCCCCGTCCGAACTACACCATCTGGGGAAGGCGGAAAGACAGAACACGCGGTACAGTCAAGGCGTGAGGAATTTCTGAGAGGACATGAGGGTTATGGAATTACGACCACAACCGCCTGCGCACCCGGACCCGGCAAGCGATCACCACAAGGATCGACGAGGAAGGCGGATGCTGCTCTCCTGCCGTCTGTTCTTCTTCGGCGAAGACGACTTCGAGGGTGAGGCCACGCTACTGGACATCTCCGCGAGCGGCTGTCGCGCGAGTTCGTCGATTCCACTCGAGATCGGAATGATTCTGCGACTGTCTCTTTTCCTGCCCGATCATCAATGGCCGCTACGCATCAATCAGGCCCTCATTCGCTGGATCGACCACAAGGAGTTCGGACTGGAGTTCATCGACATTACCATGGCCCAGCGGGAGCGGCTGCGGACATTGGTGATGAAAGCACGATAACACCCCCTTGACATCACTCTGGGAGGGCTCCGACCTCACCGATACCTCTTACGTTTGATCACTCGGAGCAGCGGAAATTCTTCCCCCCGGATTTCCGAACGGTCTCCTACGATGGAGAGGGCAGCGATATTGAAGGGGGCTTGGCTGAATGATCCGCCGGAGTCGCTTGGGGACTTCTGGATCGATACCTTTCGTAGTACTTGAGCACTTTGCGCACATAGTGCCGGGTTTCGCGAATACGTGGAATCCGGCCTCCCTTCACCCGATGTACCCCGGCATTGTAGGCGGCCAGCGTCAGCGAAAGATCCCCGTCGTAGAGATTCAGCAGATGCCGCAGCTGTTTCGCGCCACCACCGATGTTCTGAATGGGATCGTGGAGGTCTCCCACGCGTAAGGTGGCAGCAGTCTCGGGAGTCAATTGCATGAGCCCGACCGCTCCCTTCCGAGAGACCGCGTCCGGACGAAAATCAGACTCCGTCTTAATGACCGCACGCAAGAGCGCCGGATCGAGTCGGTACCGTTTCGCGTAGAACGCGATCGCCCGACGGATTTCCTGTGTGTCATATCGCGGGCGCCCGTCGAAATCCGACTTCGTAGGAACAGGGATCGCCCCGACCATCGCCATGGCCAACACAAGAATCCCCGCGTTGCGCAGAAACGCAACGGAGGGGCGAAACCGCTGTATGGAGATTGGAGTAGTCACGCAGCAACCTGGCCGACCCATTCAGCAGGGGTGGACTCGGGTTACCGAAGTATCTCCTCAAGAGCCGTGCCGTCCAGATCGATTCACAACTCACTGAAGACATTCAGGCTTTATCTCAATGGATCCTGCGACGAGGATGCGCAGATCGAACAATCGTGACCATTTCTCGGCAAGAGAACTACGGCAGGACTCTTGCCCCGTCACTCTTGGCCATGCCCCAATAGACAAAGGCCTGGACGGTCGCCACCAGCACCACGAGCATCAACAGTATGAGAAGCGCCACGGCGATCCCGCCCATCACAGGAGCGTGATAGGCATGAAAAATCACGGCTACAGGCTGGTCCGTGAAAGGGCTGAAATGCGAGAGCCAGCCAAAGGCCAATCCACCCAACCCGATACCGGCCCAGAATCTCGGCCCCACTGTTCCTCGCCGGTAACCGATCAATCCCAGCCCTAACACGAGATAGATCGAGGCGATCACGACGATGAAGCCGATCGACTGGTCATCGATTGGCCAATGGAAATCACCGCGCAGGACATGATCGACCGCATGGAGTCCGTTCAACACCGCAATTCCCTTGATCAGTCGTTCGAGCGTATCGGGCTGACGTACAGGCATCGCCTAGGGCTTCCCCCAAACCTCTTCCAGCCGTTGGGTCCGGCCGCAATTGAATTTATAGAACTTATAGCGCACGGGATTTTTTTTGTAGAAATCCTGGTGATACTCTTCGGCCGGATAAAACGCCGTGGCCGCCACGATCTGCGTCACGATCGGGCTGTGAAATTTTTTCGACTCTTCAAGCCGCTTTCTCGAAGCCTCCACCAATTTCTGCTCCTCGGGAGTCGAGGGAAATATCGCGGCCCGATACTGATTGCCATGGTCACAGAATTGCGCGTTCGGAGTCAGCGGATCCACATTGCGCCAGAACGCATCCAAGAGCTTCTCGTAACTCACTTTGGCGGGATCGTAGGTCACCTCAACCGACTCCGCGTGCCCGGTCCCGCCGGCTGACACCTGCTCATAGGTCGGATTGGCCAGGGTTCCGTCCATGTAGCCGGATACCGCCGAGAGGACACCGTCGACTTTCTCAAAGGCTTCCTCCATGCACCAGAAGCACCCGCCGGCAAAATAGGCCTTGGCCTGAGCGGTCGCGGCCGAGCGGTCCGGTTGGATCAGACTAAGGCCCAGTCCCATCACCAGGACCATCCCTGCCAATGCTGCTTGTCCAAAATTCCGTCTTGTCATTGCGAAGACCCTCCTCTGTGGTCAGTCGGGGCTGACGCGAAACTCTTACAGTCTACTACGGCGCTCGGCTTCCGATGGATTTTCGGGTATGATATTCCCATGCATTTCTCGAAGCTTCTGCTCTTCGTTGCGACCCTCACCGCACTGTCCGGTTGCGCCTCCTGGTTCGCGAAGGGGGAAATACCGGACGTGCTGGTCAGCAATATCACCCCTCTGGATAGCACGCCATTCGAGCAGCGGCTCAAAATCGATCTGCGCGTCCGGAATCCGAACGACTACGAGCTCCAGGTGACCGGCATGGACATCCGATTGGATTTAAATGGAAAGCGGTTGGCCCGCGGTCTCGGGAACCAGGCGTTCACCGTCCCGCGTCTGAGCGATAGCGTCGTGTCGATTGAAACGACGACCTCTACCCTCGATGTCGTGCGACAGGTTCTCGGGTTACGAAAAGTTCAGGCCCTGAGTTACGAGATCAGCGGCGTGCTGCATCTGAAAGAGGGCCGGCTCCCCTTCGAGAATAGCGGGGTGCTGGTAGAAAAAGGCGACCTCTCCGGCGTTCTCGCTCCCTAACGGACACTCACAATGCCAGATCGCCGTATTCCGTCGGCTCTTCCGAATGAGACCGGCGCTTCCTGCCGCCCATTTGCTTCATAATGAGCTCGATCGCCTCTTCCGGAGAGCCGGCTGCAGAGACGAGGCGTTTGCCCAGCTTGCGGAAGAACGCCACATCGGCCGGAGCGGCGTCCACAAGAATCACGGGCTTCCCGGCTTTCACCGCCAACGCGACTTCAGACACCGTGCCAGATCCACTTAGACCGCACGCCACCACCACATCACTCGTGAGCACGTTGATGTTGTTACGGCCGCTGCCCATTTCCGTAATGATCGGCACATCGACATGACACGACACCCGGTCCTTCGCCGTGGGCAAAATTCCCACCGTCAGGCTCCCGCCGACTCGCTTCGCTCCCTCACAGGCGGCATCCATGACACCCAGGTCGCGTCCTCCGGTAAGCACCACCCAGCCGCGCCGGGCGATAAATTCGCCGAGTACCCGCGCGTTATCCAGATCTTTCTTCTTCGCCTTGGCCGGCCCCATTACACCCACTATGAATCGCATCGCTCCTCCGCTCCAGACTGTCTCGATTAAACTCGTGATGCTGTCAGTGTGACATCGGCAGGGGTCCGATAGGTCCAGGCCGCCTTGACCTGCCCGTCGATCATACGCCCACAATAAATCGCCTCGCTCCTCCGCTTCAGACTACTCTGATCAAAATCGTGATGCCGTCAGCGTGATGTCGGCATAGGTCCAGGCCGACTTGAACTGCCCGTCGATCGTGTCCGCGTCGCCCCCTTTATGCTGGGCGCGGAGACTCTGGGTCAATCCCCAGAGACTCCACCCGTTCTGCGGGTGACGCCGAAGATCCTCCCGGTAGACCTGTTCGGCTTCTGCCGGCCGGCCGGCCGTCAGCAACGTCGCCCCCAGATAGTGGCGTACGGGAATCGGCCAATAGGGAGGCTCCGTGTAGGCCAGAGATTCTTCCAGTGCCACCCCTTCACGCAGAATCCTGATGGCCTCGTCATACTTCTGGCGGCGTGCGGCAATGTCTCCCGCCAGCAGCCGCTCTGCAATTTTTAACATGGTCCGCGCGGTCTTGTCCTCGGAACTCCGGTCGCGGCGGAACTGCTTCGCCAGGCCAGCCAGCGCAAAATGCTCGCCTTCGGCCCCCGGAACTCTGCCTACTGCCGCCGAGGCAAGTCCCCGCCCCAGCCGCCACATACCTTCTTGCACCCGTAATCCCTTCGGTGGGACCGGCTCGCGCAGCAGATCCTCCCACCGGCCGAAACGGATCAGCGAAAATACCGGCGCCGGAAGATAGAATTCTTTCCACCTTTCCTTCCGCGCTTCCGCTTCGGTAATGGTCCCCGTCAATTCTCGGGCGGTCTTCAGCGCCTCAGCCTGTCGCCCTTCCATCATCAGTGAGGCCCAGAGAAAATGCAGATTGTGCGTGAAGTAGCCATCCGCATAGTCTCCGCTCAGCGCCCGTCCTGCCAGGTAGTCTTTGTCGACATGGACCGCGTGGGCGTTTCCTTCTGCCGCCTCATGATACTTGCCGAGGCGAAGATAGATATGCGCCGGCATATGCACCAGGTGTCCGGCCCCCGGCATGAGGCCGGCCAACCGTTCAGCACAGGCCAGAGCCCGCTCCGGCTTCGGCGACGCTTCGACGACATGGATGTAGTAATGGCAGGCGCCGGGGTGATCGGGATATCTGGCGAGGACCGCTTCCAGCGTCGACACCATCTCGTCGGTTCCAGGATGCGGACGTCCGTCAGACATCCAGAAATCCCACGGCCGCAGATCCATCAACGCCTCGGCAAAGAGGACTCCGGCATCCGGATCATCCGGCGACTGCTGCCGGACAGTCCGCATCGCCGAGGCATAGGCCTTATCGAGCGCGACACGGGAGCCGCCTTTGGCGCTGTATCGTTTACCAAGCGCCTCAATGTATCGTTGCTCGGCGGAACTGACACGGCCGGCCTGCGTCCGGGCTTTCTGCAGCGCCTCCCATGCCCGCCGTTCATCGGCCTTGGCCATCGGCGCATTGATATTCGGCCCCAAGGCCAGCGCAATCCCCCAATAGGCCATCGCGGCAGTCGGGTCGAGCCGAGCCGCCTCCTCGAACGAACGAATCGCCTCTTCATGATTGAACGCGTAGACCAGGCGCAAGCCCTGATCGAAATAGTGCTGTGCCTGTTCCGAGGTCGTCGTAATAGGGTGGTGAAGTGTCCCGAGATTCGTAAAGAGCGGGACCGTATCGGCAGCCGCGCCGGCCACAGCAGGCGAAAGAACCATGGCTAGACACAGACTCACGGCATGAATCAGTCCCCTGATCAGTCGATGAGAACGGGCCGGACCGCTAACCAGGCTTCGTCGTGGATTGGAGGATAGAGGGCTGTATGTTGTGAAGAAGACCCGCATGTCGACTTTCATCTACGAATGCATCAATCGTGTCGACCCGAGGACCAAACAGGTGATCGGATAGCACCCACTATCGACGACGGGCGCGAGGCTTTACGCGTCCCCATCTGAACGGGTTACAAATTGAGTGACGGCTCGCGTGATACTTTCCGTGAAGCAGACAGCTCTTTCCCGCCGGACTTCGCCCGCATCACACGGGATTTCTTCGCAGACGGAGCAGCCTGGGCCGCGGCCATGGCCATCGGCTGCTGCTGCGCTTCCAACTCTTGCCCTATATAGACCAAGACCTGCTGTTGCGACCCTACCATCGCCTTCAATTCTTGTAACTGAACCGATAGGCGGGCCACCTCTTGCTGATGAGCCAACAACTCCAGGCGCAATGCGACCACTTCATCACGCGGTGCTGATGTCACGGCTTGGACTGGCATGGACTCCGGCAGCCTCTCCGCTGATTCAATATGCGGGACCGTCGCATCCAGAAGGGCATTCCATCTGGCCAAGCGATCGTCGGACAGATACACCGTCCCCGTAGCAGGCTGAGGCTTCGCGCCCTCTGGTCCACCGGACTGGTCCAGTGAGACAGGCCCGGCCGGCTGGCGCTTCATGGGTGCGCCGGTCGATCGACCCAACCGGTGAAGTTGCGCCACCATGTCGGCAATTCCGCGCGCACAGGTTGCTCCGGACTCCATCACCAGTTGGATGAAGGACCGCTGCTTCGGGCGCGCGGCGGACATCTGAGCAGGAGAAGGAATGCGTGCGATCAGGTTAATGGGTTGGTCGCTAAATCGACGGGACATGACGGAACCTCCTCTATCAACTTCACCATCCAGACCGCAGTACATCGTGGAGCGGGTTGCGACGATCTGACTGGAGGGATTCGAACATCGTGCAGGCTCGAACATGGACAGAGCCATATCTCCGAGCCACTACGTACTTGTCTACTCCGACCGGGAGGGTGAGTCAATCATTTTCCCAAACAAGGTGCGTGAGCGCGCGTCACAATCAGAGCGACTGAGGCCTAGAATCTCGTGACGCTGGAGAAATGAAACTCCGGCAGGACCACGGCGGGCACGAGCATCTTTCCCGTTTCAGAGGTCACCGCTTCCATCGGTGTCGTCCAAGACTCAACGTGTTGGAACGCCCGCAGAGGACTCTCATGAAACCGGAAGTTCTTCACGGCAGACACGATCTCCCCCTTCTCTACGAGGAACGTTCCGTCCCGGGTCATGCCGGTTAATGTCAGATCGGTCGGATTGACCGTGCGGAGATACCAGAAGTTGGTGACAAGGATCGCCCGGTCGGTTGATTTGATGAGTTGCGCCAAAGAACTTGCCGACGCCCCCTCCATCGAAAGGCGCGGCGCCTCGATAGTCGGGATCGGTGCGATCTGTTGTGCCTGGGCCGTAAACCGGTCGTAGAACAGTTGCTGCAGGAGGCCTTGACGAATCCATGCCGACGCCATGGACGGTAGCCCTTCGGCAGTAAAGCCGCCACCGAGCAGATCGGCGTGCCCCGGACAATTCTCCAACGAGAGGCGTTTATCCAGAATCCGCTTCTGCAGTTTTCCGGCAAAAGGACTCGTGCCTTTCAGGTACGACTTCGCGTCCAGCATCCAGATGATCCACGACCACAGGCCGGCCACCGCCGCCGGCTCGAGGATGACTCGATAGCGGCCGGGAGGCAGCTCCTGCGGCTCGGCCCCCACGGTGGCTTTGTGAATCGCGGACAGCGTGCGTTCCTGCACTTTCAGCCGATCGATGGATCGGTGCGCAGCCGAGGCCCACCCGGTCGCGTCACCGGCTTGCACGGTAATACTGAATCGCGCTTCCGTACGCTCTTCAAACGCAAGGAGTCCGGTGTCCGCCGCCACCCCGACCGACGCGCGGGATGAAGAGACAATGCCCGCAGCCGACATATTCTCCATACGGCATTGACCGATCGCTTCGTTCGCATATTCCAGCCGCAAGGATGGTCCGGCTTTGAGCGTCTCGCTGCGCGCCGTGGGACAGGCCACACATGCCTGCGGTCCGACCGGCGGCAGATACTCCGGATCTTCGGGAGACACGCGCGCGATGGCTTCAGCCCGTTTAACGGTCTCGCGCAGCGAACCGGCCGTGAAATCCGTCGTCGTCGCCGTGCCCTGCCTGGCACCGAATGCTACCGTCACCGTCACGCCTCCCCGGCGCGTGTTGACGTTTTGGATCACCTGGTTGTTCGCGAATCGCGTCGTGCCGCCATCCTGATCATGCAATGTCACCAGAGTGTGGTCCGCCGTCGAACATTTAAGCACCAGTTCGGCGATAAACTGAAACTCCTCGCGGGTGGTCATCTTCGGCCAAGGCTTGGCGCCGGTGACAGTCATGATCGTCCCTCGCCACGAATCACCCGGATGTTGCGGAAACGGGCATGCGAAGCGGCGTGGGTCATCCAGCCGGACTGGCCGGGCTGGCCCTTGCCGCAGGTGATAAAACCGTAGCGTTGGCGATGCGACCGGTCGGCCACCCCGTCACAACTATTCCAAAATTCCGGCGTGATACCGTGGTAGATCACGTCGCGCAGCATGTGGGTCCGCCTGCCATTCTCGATCAGCCAGAAGGCATCCCCGCCGAACTGAAAATTATAGCGCCGCTGATCGATGCTGTAGGAGCCGTGGCCTTCGATATAGATCCCGCGCTTCACATCCGCAATGAGCGTATCGACAGTCGCCTCGCCTGGCTCCAGCCCGATATTGGCGATGCGCACGATCGGGACAGTCCCCCAACTGTCGGCACGATTCGACCCGCGCGAGCGGGCGTCGCCGATCTTCGGCGCGACTTCCCGATTCGTGCAGTAACCGACGAAGCGTCCCTCGCGCACAATGTCCCATTTCTGGCAGGCCACTCCGTCGTCATCGTACCCGGTGGCCGCCAAGGTCTCCGGCTCCGTGTTATCCGCCACCAGATTGACCTGCGGCGACCCATACCGGAACGTACCCAATTTATCGGTCGTCAGAAAACTGGTCCCGGCATAGTTCGCTTCATACCCGAGCGCCCGATCCAGCTCGCTCGGATGGCCGCAGGATTCATGCATGGTCAATGAGAGGTGTTCGGGGTCGAGCACCAGGTCGTACAGGCCTGCCTCCACGGCCGGCGCTCGCACCTTCTCGACCGCTTCGCGCGCCACGCGCGGCGCGTGCCCAAGGAAGCCGGCCTCTTCGATCAATTCATAGCCGCGCCGCAGTTGCGGCGTATTGAAGGATCGACTCGCGAATCTCCCGTCGTGGAGGGCCGTCGCCGTACAGTCTCCGCTCGACGCGAGGAGATCGAATTCCAGTCGCGTCCCTTCAGTCGACGCAAAGAGCTTGCAGTCCCGCCTCGCCCAGAGCTCGGCACTGCTCCGGACGACTTCGGACTGCGCTTGAAGCGACTCCATGGTCGCGAGAAGCAACTCCGTCTTTTGCCGAAGCGGAACCGTGAAGGGATCGATTCGAACCGGGGTGACAACCCGCTCGCGATGGACCGGCTCTTTGGCCAGGATAACCTTTTCGATCGCGACCGACGCGGACCCTCGGGCGATTTCTATCGCCAGGTCAGTGACTCGCGGCACTTCTTCGAGGGAGAGAATCGAACTGGCCGCGAACCCCCAGCCTCCATGATAGAGGATGCGCACGCCGAACCCGACGTCATCGGAATCCCGAATCGACGCGATCCGGCGATCCTCACCCCTGATACTTTGCATAGAGCTGTGCACGATGCGGATGTCGCCGTATTCGGCGCCTGATGACGTGATGCGCTTCAGCGCGAGCTCAGCGAAATCATCCCACGTGGGAGCGCTCATCGCGTGACCGCCTTTGAGAGGAGTGAATGAATCTCGAATGAAGTCAGTATAACAGGATCAGAGGAGCGCACGCAGAGGATCGGAACGGATGGGAGCGAAGACCGGCTAGAACAGTCCGGCAATACCGGTGTTGACCTTGTCCTGAATAATCGGCGTGGCCTCAGGAATGTCGAGGTCCTTTTGTCGGACGTGACCCACCATACGCATCTGCTGCACTTTGGGGCTGCTCGCATGCTGGCCTCCGACCGGAGCACCGATCGTCTTCCCGAGCTTGCGATCAGTAATTTGGACATCCGTCACGCACAAATACGTGATGCCATCCTCTTTCGGAGCCTGTTGCATCTGCATACCGGGAAAGCCGCCCCCCCCGGCCATGGCCTGCCTCATCATGGCGTTGATGTCCGGCATGCCGCCCATTCCACCCATACCCATCATGCCCGCACCCATTCCACCTCCAGACATATCACCGGCAGAGGCCATCGTCGTACCGCCGCTGCTGATGCCGGCGCCGGCCCCGGCTTTCGCCACGCTTTCCGGTGTGACCCCGTCTGCTGCTTTGTGGCAGTAAATGACTTTGGCCTGGATCCAATAGTTCGCCTGCTCCGGATCCTTGACCAGCTGATACCCCTTCGCCGTCAACTTGGCATTCAGCTCATTCAACGTCACCTGCTGATTTTCTGACGCGTTACGGAGCTGCGTATAGACCGTCCGGTTGGTATTCGGATCCAGGAAGATGGTGTTGCTGTTCATGAGGCCGGAACGGATGATGTTGGAACAGCCGGTCGATAGCAGGAGAAGGAACAGGATCGTCGTCAGGCGTGAAACGGAAAGCGTGAGGCGATCAGACGAACAGCTCATTAGAAATTCCCCGCCACGGCGGCGCTCAGCTTCTGTTGCAACAGAGGCGTCGCTTCCGCCTCATCGAACTTCTTTTGGTGCACATCGGCCGCGAGCCGGGTTTGATACACACCTGGCTGCTGCCCCGCTCCGGATTTTGCCGGGGCCGGAGCTGAATCGCCCTGGCCCTGCTCGGTAATCTGAATATCCGCGATGCAGGCGTAATTCACATCGTCCGGCATCTTCGGAGAGGAGGAGGAACTGAACAAACTCCCGACCGCACTGCCGATGCCCTCGATGGCATTCAGCCCCATTGACGCCGCAGCCCCGGCCATGGCGCCCTGCGGTCCCGCCATGCTGGCCATGCCGGACAGGCCTTGCAGGCCGGACATCATCTTGGAGCCGAATCCAGACCCGTAACCGCCCGCGACCATGGCTTCCACCGGCATCTCTGGTTTCGTAATGTTGCAATACACGATATTCGCCAGCACGATGTAGTGTGCGGCGCTGTAATCCTGCACGACCTCATACCCTTTCGCGGTCAACCGCGATACCAGATCGTGAAATGAGACACCCTGATTGTCGGATGAATTGCGGGCCTGAACGAAGACGGTTTTGTGCGTGCTGGGAGGCAGAAAGAACGTGTTACTGGCGATGAGATCGGTATCTTTGATGTTACCGGCGTAGGCGTTGACGGGAAGCGCGATCAGGATGAGCAGCAGGACGTATCGCATCGATACCTCACACCAAGCGGGACGGATTCTACGCAATGGCCGCCTCGAATAGCAACGGAGAAATTAGGCAGATCCGTGAGCGTTTCCCCTTACGGACCGTATTGAAGAATTCCAACGCATGGGCTAGCATGGCGGCCATTCGAGCCATTGGCTATTCCTGTAAGGGAGTCCCCGATGCCAGCTCGCTCGTTTCTCCTTGTAAGCGTCGCGCTGTTGACCGCCAGTTGCGGCGGCGGTGACAAGCACCTGCCGTCCTCGAATCCGCCTGAGTACGATCCCAAGAAAGTCTATACGGCACCGGCCGCACCGACTGTGTCCATTGCAAAACCGGCAGAACAGGGCCCACCGCCAATCCAGTTGCCTCCGCTCGAACCGCAGCCGAATGAAAAGGGCGAGTGGAAGAAGACGCCGGTTAACCCGGAGTTGCTGCAACTATTCAACAGCATCAAAGGCCCGTGCGATGCCTTGACCAAAATCGTCCAAGGCCTCGGCAGTGCACAGCTGTTTGTCGGGAAAGAAGGACAGTCACTCAAGCAATCGCTCGGCACACGGGCCGAGTCGGTTGCGCGATCCTTAGATCAGCAGTTGTTCGACAACTTCAAAGCACAACTCGGCCCGACTGTCGCCGATTGTCCCTCACCAGCGTCTGCGCGCAAGAGCAGCATGGAAGAGACCAACCCGCCTCGCCTCGTGCTCGCCTCAGGACCTTCCCATGGGTCCTTCCAACTCGCGCAAGCTACGGGGCCAGGAGGTGAACGGGAGGGGTATACCATCACGAAAGGCTCAATGAACATCCCCATCCCTCCCGATGCGGTGGGCAGGAAGTCACGGGAATGGAGAGTTGAGGAAGGAAACACTCCGCAAACGGCCGGCGACCGCAAAGGTTTCTCGCTCATCAATGGCGGCTACGCCAAGAAATGCCCCTCACCGGACCCCGGCGAGGAAGGGGCCTATGTTGTCGAGGGCGACTATGAATTTTCCATGGTCGTAGACCAGACGATCAACTATTCCGGGAGCATCCGAACGGAGTACAACGCTCGAAGCATTCACGCCACCTTGAAAGGCCGCGTTGACGATGATGCGAAGCTCCAGTACGTCGATCTTGACGCGTCGCTGGTGATCGGGAGCGGAGGGACGAATAGGCCAACATCGTTTGCTCATCAGCACCAACATGTCCGGTTTGTGCCTGATCGGGGAGCGGGAGGAATGCCGTCGCAGTTTTCCAATTGGTCGGTCTCGGAATGGGACTCTGCTCTGGCGGGCACGGCCCAAAGTGAAGCCATGAACATGTTGCTGCTGGCCGTGACGATATTCTCCGGGCCGTTCTACTTGACTGCTGAAGGTGAATGGACCACAGCCAATACCTGCGTGGAGATTACCTTCACCCCGCCGACCAAGACAAGAAAGTTTGTTCCAAGCGAGTCGACTCCGGTGAAGACGGAACTGCGCACCAAAAAGGGATCGAACGTCGTTCCGGCGAAGTTCAAGGAGGCGAGGGAGCGGCCCAGGGAGGGCAATGGTCGTGTGTCGCCGAGGGAGGACAAATCGGAGAGCAACAGGTCGGCGACGTTCACCTACCAGGCCCCGGCTACAAAGGTTCAGCACAGTGGATTTAGGCTGACGGCGGTCTCCCGGGCGGGAGTCGGCGAAGCGAAGGACGGAGAATGGGAATTGGCCCCTTCTGCGTATGTCCTTGAATTCAAGTCGCACATCGTTCAGGAGCCTTTGAATATTGTGAGTGGATTCGGCATGCAAATGAGTTCGAATGGATTCGATGCCCAGGTCGAGGCGACAGTCCCCCTTCGGCGCAGAGAGAACGATGGCGAATGGGTTGGGGAAGGCGTGATGCAATACACAACTCGCACAATGACTCAGCCGGCCTCGTGCGAAATCCGCATTCAGGGCACCGGCAAAACAACCTTCCATGTGAACGGAGGCTCGATCAAACTGGACCCCGAGCCATTTGCCGTGAAACTCGTTATTCTTCCAGGGCAAACAGAGGAAGTGGCAGAGACCCACTGTTCAAGCGGCAGTACACCGGAAAAATTAAAGGAGTTGTTTGCATCACAAGGTGTACAAGGCAGTGAGGGGCACGGTGTGAGCAAAGCTGGGGGATGGCGCTCAGCTTTCAATGTCACGCGCTTCAGGACATTCATATGGACTCCGGGTAGGCAAGGCTACGAGATCGGAGGCTGGACCCCGGTACGTGACTCCGATGTGATCGCCAAAAAGACAATCACCGTCAACTGCGGCCTAGGAGCTAACACCTGCCGGGAAGAGACGACGCTGACCTTGCGATTGGCCGATGAGCCAGATGCCGCAGCATCCCCGCCGAGATAGATCGCGTCCAGGGTTTCAAGAGGTGCTTCTGATCGTCGAGTAGGAACCAGCAGCTACAGAAAGCGAGGTCCTCTCTCTGGGGGAGACTCAAAGTAACAGTTCACCAAGAGAACAACTTTCGCATCGGCAAGATTCCGCTTTAACTCCACCGCCGACTCGCCTACGATAACCCCATGCTCGTTCCTCCACGCACACCTCGCCAGCGCATGATTGAACTGTTGATCGGCACGCGCCTGGCGACCCACCAGCTGGCCCAGATGCTCGGTATTCCCGAACGGCAGGTCGAGGATCATCTCGAACACGTCGTGAAATCCATCGCCCGTGACAAAACCCGTTGCTTCATCCTGGAACCGTCACGCTGTCAGGATTGTGACTTCGTCTTTCGTGACCGGCGGCGGCTCACCAGGCCCAGTCGCTGCCCCCAATGCCACAGTGAAGATATCGCCCCACCGCGTTACGGCATCGACCTCGTAGAATCATCAGCCGTCGCACAACAACAAGTCCGCCGCGACTCAATAGGATGCGATGAGAAAGGACCACGATGACGGTGACCCGCTTCCTGCTCTGTGCCCTCTGCTGCAGCCTGTTGCTGAGCTGTTCTGGAGATAAAGCGAAAGAACTGTTGGAAACCGCCGAGTTCGAAGAACGGCAGATGAACCTGCCGCACGCCAAGCAGCTCTATGATGACGTGATCCGCCTCTATCCCTCCAGCAAACAGGCAGAAATCGCCCGGGCCCGGCTGGCCCAATTACATACCAGCCCCTAACCGGTCTGCAGCAATACTCTCCCCCCTTCAGAGGCTCCCACTCCCCCCCTTTCGAGGCACGCTGGGGCGCCGTTCTGCGAGTACACTCAGACCATGATGCAGAACAGGATCCACTCTGGCGAGGAGGCATTCATGGTCAAGACGTACAGTGTGCGCAGCGCAGACCGCGTCCCCACTCAATGCACATTCTTATATTTCTGGAACGGCACGCTCGAACAGGGGAAGGTCTGGGATCTCTCGGAAACCGGCTGGCGCGCCAGCACCAAACAACCTCTTCCTCCCGGATCGGAAACGACGGTCTACCTGGCGCTGCCGGATCGCGATGTCTACAAATACATGATTGTGAATATGGCGACCGTCTGCTGGTCGGACGGGAAAACGGCCGGATGGAAAGTGTCCCACATCGATGAAGCGGCAAAGAGCCGGCTCGATCAGTTTTTGAATGGCGCAGAGGAAGACTGACCCGTCTTCGGCCACCAGGGAATGAAGGCGTTCGTGGTTTCCTGATAGCGACGATAATCATTGCCGCGCGTTCGAATGGCCTGTTCCTCCGCCCAGGGAATACCGGTGATCCTGACCAGCGCCACTCCCATCACCAGCGGACCGATCCAGGCCAGAAGCCAACCGGGGCTGCCGATCGCCATCACCACATAGGCCCACCAGTGCACCCATTCGAAAAAGTAGTTCGGATGGCGTGAGAAGAACCAGAGTCCGTCGCGGCAAACACGATCGTGATTCCACGGTTTTGAGCGAAACCGGGCGAGCTGCAGATCCGCAAGGGACTCCCCGGTAATCCCGATCAGCCACACGATCACGCCGGCCAACTCCCACAAGCCGAACGGCGGTCGAGGGTTCTGCATCACGGCCAGAAAGGGAAGGGAGAACAGCACGACGGCGGCCGCTTGCAGCTGAAAGTATCCGAACATTCTGAGCGGCTCTGACAAACGCCAGTCACGGCGCAACCGTTGATAGCGCTGATCTTCGGTTTTTCCGATCACCCGATTAGAGAGGATGTACCAACCCAGACGCAAACCATAACCCGATGCCATGACGACCAGCAGAAGCTTCCGCTCACTCTCACCGGTCGCCAACCATCCGTACCCCGCCACGACCGCGACCAGACCGAAGCACCACCCGACATCCGCAAGCGAGGCATTACGCCGGACGCGCTCGACCAGCCACCACAGAGCCATCCAGCCCGCCATCGCGATCCAGGCCCAAAGGAGCAACGTAAGTGGATCATGAGACATTGAGACCTCACGAAAAGACGCGTGCCTACGTCAGCGGATAGTCCCACACATCCGTATCCGGAGATGTGCGACTCATCAGCCATGAACGGAATCCGGGAATCGGAAACGAGAGAAGCCGCTGGAGCTTCTCACAGCGCATCGACAGATCCGGTGGCCGCGACGGCCCGTGATACGCGGCCACCGATCCCGGCTGAAGGCGCGACGCCAGCTCGGGATAGCTCACCGCCAGCGCCTCGCCGATCTCCATTCGCGACAGCCGTTCCGCTCCTCCAAGATGATAGAGACCGGAGGGCTTCTGCGCGACCAGCTCCCAGATCACCCGCGCGACAGCCCCGGCCGGCACCGGGCTGCGAAATTCGTCGGTAAAGAGCGTGAGGCGTTGATCGCGTCCGGCGCTTCGCCGCATGTCTTCCACAAAACTCCGATCGCCGGTCGCCGAGGTCCCGGCCGTCAGCGCCAAACGAATCACGGTGTGCCGGGGATTGCCCAGGACAATCTCCTCCGCGGCGGCTTTGGTTTCGCCATACCGGTTGATCGGATTGATCCGGTCCGTTTCGACATACCAGCCTTGCCGGCCGTCGAATACTTGATCGCTCGAAAAGAACAGCAGGGGCCGGTCTCCCGCGAGCGAGACGAGAAACGCTGTGGCATCGACGTTCACTTTCCTGGCCAACCCGGGATCTTGCTCGCAGACAGCGGGGCGGCTGATCGCCGCACAGTGGATCACCGCCACCGGCTGATGCTCCTGCCAGAGGCGGCGAACTGCCATCTCGTCCGTGAGATCCACATCCTGTCTCGTCAGGCCGCGGACATCCCAGTGGGGCGCCCACCGGTCGGCAGTCCGCAGAAGATAGCTCCCGACCAATCCGCCCGCGCCGGTAATCCATACAAGCGGCTTCAAGAAATGCCTCCTAGTCGACGGATCTCGGACACCTCGATCACCCGAATCGATTCAGGCGGATATTCGATCGCCCAAAGAAGCGCCGCGAGCATATCATCCATGCTGACCAGACCCAACCGCCGTGCGGCCTCGCATGTTGAGGGGATCATCTCCATCAGTCGATACACCGGGTGCAGCGCCAGGGGCCACCAGTGGCCGGGGCCCAGGATATACCAGGGCCTGAGGATTGTCGCGCGCAGGCGGCTGGCCCGCAGCCGGTCTTCGCACTCGCGCCGGACCGCAATGTAGTCTTTCATGATCGGCGCCGGCTGCGCGACGCTGACATAGACGAAGTGATCGACAGGAGCCACCTGCGCGGCATCGATCGAGGCCCGGCCGGCCACCAGATCGACGGCCCTGAATTGCGGACCTTTCCACGGAGCCGGCTTTGGCACACCCACAAGTTGCACGACCGTATCGCCGGCATGGAGATGGGGCTGAAGACAAGCCGCATCGAGTGGATCGGCTTGGACGATCCGACAACCCGTTAGCGTACGTGCGCGCGACCCGGGTCGCACAATGGCCGTGACGGGATGACCGCGTTCGATCAATTTCGGGATGAGCCGGGACCCCAGATAACCCGTGCTCCCGATCACGACCACATGACGTGACGGCATGGTCCTACCGATTCGTCGCGGTTTGATTGCTGATATCGCGCAAGAATGCCGGACCAGCACCCTCGTCATGGAGGGTCTGGATCCCTTGCTCGATCAGGTGATGGGCGGCACGGATGAGGGCGTCTCGATCCGTCGACTCCAATCCGAAACTCGTCTTAATTCTGGTCACCCGGGCGCCCAGCGGATCGGTGTCCGGCAACTGCCGCAGCGCGAGATGCCAGAACGTGCAGGCGCTCTGGCTTCCATTCACAGGAAACGTGCTGAACATCCGGTGGTCCTGTTGAGCCGCAACGATCCCGACACCCTCCAACACTTCACGGCGCTGACTTTTCAGCAAAACGGTGGACGCGGACAAGGGTTGATCCTGCTCGCCGGCGATGCGCGGTGTGGCATCCGCGGAAATGATCAGACAGCCCCCGGGAAATCTCGCGGCGATCGGCGCGCCCTGATCGGCGTTCCGCAGAAGGTTCACCAGCGTCTTCACCCCCAGATTGTCGACGGGACCGCCGTCATAGGCTAAGACGGCGGGACGCGTGGCCGAGTCGGACGAGGATGTATTGCCATACAACGGGACCGGATTGAACACGCCAGGATACGCGGCCGACATATATACCGCCCGAGCCACACTGAAGGACGGTAATGGTAACGCAAGCCCGGCAAAGCTCTCGTCGGAAATCACGAAGGGCTCGCCCGTGAGAGCATCGGTGGCATTCAGGAGGAGTTTCGGCCGAGCAGGATTCAAGTCGGCATAGGTCGCACCGTGAAACAGCTGGTCGTCCAGTACATGCACGACGGTGTCCGACTTTGTCGCATCCGTGAACCAGTATGCGAGCAGGTTACCCGGCGACAAGAAGCGACCGCGCATTTCGCTCTGAAAGTCGTGCCCCATCCGCTCCAAAAAGCCGTTCGAAAAATCGACCGCGCGATAGCCATCGAGCGCATAGGAGGCCGCGGGCAGCGCCCCGCCGGAGACGGCGGAGAGCACATCGACCTGTTGCAACAACCCGATCCGGCGTAACTCCAGGAGCAGCGCCCCGCCGAACACGGCGGCCCGGCTGCCCCCGCCGGAAATGGCCAAGCCGACGAATCGCCCGTCACGCTGGGCTTCCTGGTCGAGTGTCTGATTGGCGTGGGTGGGTGAAGCAACCACCGGTACGGAGGGACTTGGCATGACCGAAACACAACCCGCAAGTCCAAGGAGGAGAAGAGTGACAAAGGCCGACGGGGTATTCATCGCCCCGTCGACCTCAAGACCATATGATTGTGCGTAGAGCGAACCATCCTTCTAGCAATACGGACTCACCGGCCGTTCGGATGGGAGCCGAGATTAATTCCTGGTCAGCTTGCGATACCGGATCCGGTGCGGTTGGTCGGCTTCTTTGCCCAGACGCCGCTTGCGGTCCGCTTCGTAGTCGCTGTAGTTCCCCTCGAACCACACCACTTTGCTGTCGCCCTCGAAGGCCAGAATATGTGTCGCCAAACGGTCGAGAAACCATCGATCGTGACTGCTAACGACCGCGCAGCCGGCGAAACTCTCCAACCCTTCTTCCAACGCACGCAAGGTATTCACATCGAGATCGTTCGTCGGCTCGTCGAGGATAATGAGATTGGCCCCTTCTTTCAGCATGCGGGCCAGATGCACGCGATTGCGCTCGCCGCCGGAGAGTTCCTTCACCTTCTTCTGCTGATCGGTCCCGGCAAAGTTGAATCGTCCGCAATAGCCCCGGGCATTCACTTCGACTTTTCCGAGCTTAATCGTGTCCTGGCCGTCGGAAATGATTTCGTACACGGTCTTGTTGCCGTCGAGGCTGCGATCTTGATCCACGTAGCCGAGCTTCACCGTGTCGCCGATCTTGATCGTCCCGGAATCCGGTTTCTCTTTGCCGAGAATCATCTTGAACATGGTCGTCTTGCCGGCGCCGTTCGGGCCGATCACGCCGACAATGCCGCCCTTGGGCAAACTGAAATTCACATTTTCATAGAGCACCTTGTCGCCGAACGCCTTGCCGATCCCATTGGCTTCGATGACCACATCGCCCAAGCGCGGTCCCGGCGGAATGTAGATTTCGAGATCGTCCGCGACCTGGTCCTGCTTCTGATTGACGAGTTCCTCATACCGGTTCAAACGCGCCTTCCCCTTCGACTGCCGCGCCTTGGGCGACATACGAATCCATTCCAACTCGTGTTCAAGGGTTTTCTGCCGCTTCGATTCGGCCTTCTCTTCCTTCTCCAACCGGTCCTTCTTCTGCTCCAGCCAGGAGGTGTAATTGCCCTGGAAGGGAATCCCGTGTCCGCGATCAAGCTCCAGAATCCAGCCGGCCACGTTGTCGAGGAAGTAGCGATCGTGCGTCACGGCGATGACCGTGCCCTTGTATTGCTGCAGATGCTGCTCCAGCCATTGCACGGATTCGGCATCGAGGTGGTTCGTCGGCTCGTCGAGTAACAGAATATCCGGCTCCTGAATCATGAGACGACAGAGCGCCACGCGGCGCTTCTCACCGCCTGAGAGCACCCCGACCTTCGCATCCGCCGGCGGACAGCGGAGCGCGTCCATGGCGACGTCAAGTTCGTTTTCCAATTCCCAACCGTTGGCTGCCTCGATCTTTTCCTGGATCTGCGCCTGCTTGTCGATCAGCTTTTCCAGTTGATCGGGAGAGGCCTCACCCATCTTATTGCTGACGTCTTCATATTCCTTGAGCAACGCCACCAGCTCGGCCTTCCCCTCTTCGACGACTTCCTTGACCGTCTTGTTTGGGTCAAGCTGCGGCTCCTGTTCGAGCAAGCCGATGCTGTAGCCTTTCGAGCGGGTGATCTCCCCGGTGTAATTGGGATCCACGCCGGCAATGATCTTGAGCAGGGAGCTTTTGCCCGACCCGTTCAAACCAAGCACACCGATCTTCGCGCCGTAGTAGAAACCGAGATAAATCTCGCGCAACACCTGCTTCTTCGGCGGGAACACCTTGCCGACATTGACGAGAGAGAAAATGACTTGTTTGTCGTTGGTCGTGGCCATGGAACGTCCGTTCTCCTTCTAAATTGTCACGATGAAGCGTTCACGATAACAAAAGCGCGGCACCATGCACAACCGGGCCCCGATGTCCGCCTTGATGGAAGGCTCCTGTATCTGTTTGTATAGAACAACTATGCAACGCCGATCTCTGGTGGGCCAAGAGAGAATGGCTCCCGATAATCCTGGTGCATTCCTTTGAAGAAGGAGGTCCCGTCATGAATGGTCGCGTTTCTCCCTCTGTGGCAAACAGTCATCGACTTGTGGCCTTGCTGCTGCTCGTACTGTTGCCGCTCATCGCTCCAATCGCGAAGGCGGCGGATGACCGCGAGCCGCGGAACCTTGTGGATCAATCTCGAATAACCCTCGAAAATTTTGTCGCAGACTCCAACATGACCTGGTTTCGCGATCACGTCAAAGATGCGAAAGGGGTATTTATCGTGCCGCAGTTTCTGAAAGCCGCGTTCTTTCTCGGAGGAGCCGGAGGCAGCGGGGTCTTTCTGGCCAAAGACGGGAAAACCGGCGATTGGAGCGAACCCGCCTTCTTTACCATGGGAGCAGGCAGTTTCGGCTTTCAGTTCGGGGCGCAGGCGTCCGAAGTCGTGCTGCTGGTTCTGACCCAGCGAGGCGTCGATTCGCTCTTGAGCGGGACCTTCAAGCTCGGGGCGGACGGCTCGGTCGCGGTGGGGCCAGTAGGGGCCGGCGTAGCCGGCGCAACGACCCCCAATTTGAGCGCGGATCTCTTGTCCTTCGTACGGGCAAAAGGACTCTTCGCCGGGGTTTCATTAGAAGGCGCAGTCCTGACAGCCCGAGACGAATGGAGTAAGAACTATTACGACCGCCCTGTCAGCCCGACCGACATCGTCATCCGACATGAGGTCAAGAATCTCCACTCCGAGCCGCTGCGCGGAGCACTGCGCAAAGCCTCGGAAGGACCTCGTTAAGTAATAGGTCGCGAATCAGGTTCATCGCTTCATATTCCCAGTTCTTGCGATAGCCGGACTTCCGATTCGTCGACGATTTCTTCCAGACAGGTAAAGCAGGGAAAGGGAAACTGATTGACGGGGATCGCGCAGACTTCGCCGACGGGTGATTCATCCAGCGCCGGTCCGCCGCACTCTTTATGGATCAGGGTCAGCATGTCGTCCTCCTAGTTAGCGGCATGAACGTGCGAGACGGGCAGGTCTCGCGAGACGAGCAAAACCTGACTCAACTTGTCGCGCGTTTCCCGCAAGTCTCGCCCCTCGCGCGTGATGGTTCTCTTACGGGGCGCCCAATACAAGACGCCGGCACAGGTTCACATGCTCGGGGCTGCTCAGCCGATGGTCGCCGGGAATCAAGTTCAAGTCGATCGGATAGGTCGGGGCTTTGGCCAACAGGAGACGGGCGAACTCCCGGCTCCCGTCTGGCAGGATCACCGTATCCTGTAATCCGTGCAGGATCGTCGTCTGTACCGGCCTGAGCCGGTTGAACGTGGTCCGCCAATAGGCTTCGCTTTCCTCGACCCACTTCCATGCCAGCGGCCAATCTTTGTGCAACGGATCATCATCCCAGGGCATCCAGCCGGTGTTCTGCCAGGCCTGCCGTCGCTCCGGCGCAATCTGCGTGGCGCGAACACCCATCATATTGAACGCCGGGGCGATGAGAATGAGCCGGTCGACGAGTTCGAACTCTTGCGCAATCAGCCAGGCGATCCAGCTTCCCAGAGAATTGCCAACGATCGTAACGGGTGGACCGCCTTTGAGTGTAGTGAGAATCGTCCGTGCATCGGCAACCCAATCGGACAGGGTGTAGTCCGTAAACGTTCCCTCCGAATCGCCGAATCCTCGCACATCGTAACAACAAAATCCCCAACCCTGTTCCTGACACCACTGCGCCAAAGCCTTGCTCTTGTTCCCCCAGCGCTTGGAGAGAAATCCCGTGATGAAGAGAATCTGCCGATCCTTCCCCATCGCGCGATCGCCGCGAATCAGCTTGCCGTCAGGGCCTGCAAGTTCGAACGAGTGTAGGCCGCTCATGAAGAAGTGACCGCCTTGGTGATGAAGAGCCCCAACCGTTGCAGCACTATTCTCGGAATCTCATGGCCTCCACGGAAATTGTGCCATTCAACAGACAGGCCCGCATGGGCCAGCTGGTCTCGCAATCGTTCCGCCCCAACGTAGGGCAGAATCTCGTCCTGCACCCCGTGGCTTTGAAAGACCGGCAGGCCTTTGCGCTTCGGCAGGAGCGGCCCCCAGATCGGCTGTGCCAGGATGTTGCCGGACAGTTGGACAAGTCCGGCATAGGGCCGGTCGGTGTGAAGGATGAGGTCGCACGAGAGCATGGCACCTTGAGAGAATCCGCCGAGCACGGTCTTCTTCGGATCGGCGTCGAACTTTTGCTCGATCTCTTTCAAAAAACTCAGCATCGTCTCACGCACCGGCGCGAGGCCTTTGGGAATATCCTGCGACAGATCGCGCACCCGTCCGGCCGCTCGATCCTGGGCAATGCGCGCCATATCGATCAGCCACCAGGCTCGCGCATTGCCGGGTCCGAAGCTCAACGAGAGCGGGCCTTCGGGAAACACAAACCTCGTACCGGCCGGCACATTCAGGGCATCGGCCAACGGAACGAGGTCGTCCCCCGGCGCACCGAAGCCGTGCAATAAAATGACGACGGGCCCGCTGCCGCCGCCCTGCCCGTCGGGCCCGCCGGTGATACAGACATCCAATCCACCGATCTTGTCTCGTCGCATGGGCGGCACTGTACACCAAGACCTGCCTCCGTGGGCAGACCCCTCGTGTGGCCGATGTTCGCGAGAAAGACTCGCGCGAAGGGTTATTGGGGAACGACTTTGAAGATGCCCCCGGCGTTGGAGACGTAGACAGACCCGTCGGCCCCCAGCATCATGCTGAGGAGCCCACCCAGGCCGCCGTTGTAGGCCGTACTGGTGCTGCCCAACTGCGTGAGATCGGCCCCGCTCAAGACCACACGGCGGATCCGTCCATCATTCCAGGCAGTGAACAACAGATTATTCCTATAGGGCGCAGGATAGACTGTGGAGTCTTCGGGTATGGCGATGATCCCGGTCGGGGCGATCGTCGGTGTGTAGGCCAGGATCGGATTGAGGAAGCTCGGATTGTTGGCAATTCCTCCGACCGTCGGCCAGCCGAAGTTTCCCCCCGCCACGACGCGATTGATTTCGTCGTTATCACCGGGGCCGTTCTCGGTTTCCCACAGATGGCCGGTGTGGGGATGAAAGGTGAATCCGTAGCTATTGCGATGACCGAGGCTGAAGACCTTCTTCGCATTGGCGTTCGGGTCTGAGAAGAACGGGTTGTCGGACGGAGCCGACCCGTCGGGGTTTACACGCAGAACTTTTCCTGCCAGCGACGTCAGATTCGGAGCATTCGCCGTATTCTCCGCATCGCCGATGACCACGTAGAGCTTGCCATCCGGCCCGAACTGGATGATCCCGCCATTGTGATTCGTACTGGCCGGCAGATTGTCGAGAATGATCTGCTGATTCGTGCAGGATCCGGCGGACTCGGTGTAACGGACCACTCGATTGCGCAAAGGGCCGGAGACTGAATGATAAGCGTACACAAAATGGTTCGTCGCAAAGTCCGGATCGAGGGTCAGACCGAGCAGACCCTGCTCCCCGCTCGTGGTGATCGCGATCTGGCAAAACTCCGTCGGCACGAGCTGCCATTGCGGATTGATGATACGAATCTTCCCCGTCAGGCGTTCGTTGAAAAAGACCCGTCCGTCAGGAGCCAGCGAGAGGCCAACGGGAAAATTCAGCCCCGGCAGGACGGGCAGAAGAGTCAAATCACCGACCGGCGGTTGACTGACTGAGAAGGTGAGTGTTTTCGTCGCTTCGGCATTCGTCAGCTCACTGTTACTTGGATCGGCAAGGATGACCCGAACCGTATGGCTCGCCGAGGATAAGCCGAAGATCTCGAAAGACGTCGCTGATTTCCAATGGACGAAGTGCGTATGGACCCCGTTGTAGAGCACGCCGTTGCCGTCATTGATCCCTGCACCGTCATAGAACCGGTAGGGCACCAGATCACTGTCGAGGTAGAAATGCAGATGGGTCTGACCGGGCGTGCCGATCATGAAGAACTGCGTCGCGAATGAGACGGTAACGGGACCGACCGGGACCGTGGCATTCTGCGCCGGACTCGCAAGCGTGACGGTTGCAGGATTCCCGGTTACGGGAGGCGGGGGAACCGAAGGAGCCGGTGAAGTTGAGCCGCCCCCGTCCTGCGCGCAGGCGGCGAGCACCATCAGGAACCAGACTGAGACGAGCAAGCTCCTGCTGATCTGTGACGTCGTCTGAAATTTCACGCTCATGTTCCTTGCGCGGCGGGAGGCCGCCCTATGAACCCACCGGTCCAGTGAGTCGAGCAGCCCCCATTCGAACACAGCTTCTAGCTAGAGCATAAAGAGTGCCCCGGCAGCCCCCCCTCAGGACGAGCAACTCACCGATAAATGCTTGCCCCAGTTGGGGGGCGCGGCGGCATAGGCGTCCATTCCGGGCTGGTCGCTGTAGGGATCTTGCAACAGCGCCAGCAGGCGATCGACTTCCGAATAGTCTTTCTGCTGCGCCTTCTCGATGGCGGTCTGGGCGAGATAGTTGCGCAGGATATATTTGGGATTGACCCGGTTCATCCGCGTGTGCCGCTCCTCGTCCCGGCTCTGCTCTATCCGCAACCGCCCGGCATAGCGCGCGGCCCAGGCATCGAAGGCCGCACGGTCCAGAAAGACATCGCGGAGCGGTTCGTTGAGCGAGCCCGCGGCCGATGAAAATGCACCCAGGGCACGGAAACAGTTGGTGTAATCGACATGACTCTGCTGCATGAGGCCCAGCAGATCCTGAATCAAGGCCGCATCGTCGTCCTGCTCCTGGATCAATCCGACCTTCTGCTGCATCAGCTCCATATACCGGCGCTCGCAGAGCGGCGTGTAGGAGTCTAAGGCGGCTTTCAGCGCGTCCTTCCCGGCCAAGGGCAGCAACGCTTGCGCGAGACAGCTCAGATTCCAGAGACCGATATAGGGCTGTTGGTTGAACGCATAGCGGCCGTTGTGGTCGGAGTGGTTGCAGATGAAGCCGGGATCGTAGTCGTCGATAAAGCCGAAGGGTCCGTAGTCGAGCGTAATCCCGAGGATCGACATGTTGTCGGTATTCATCACGCCATGAGCCCAGCCGACGGCCTGCCATTGGGCGATCAACCTTGCTGTCCGCTCGACCACCTCAGTAAAGAACCGCGCGTACTTGTCGGAAGCGTCGACCAGATGGGGATAGTGCTGGGCGATCACATAGTCGGCCAGGACTTTCAATTGCTCGTGCTGCTTCCGATAGTAAAAAACTTCGAACGAGCCGAACCGGACGTGCGAGGGCGCCATGCGCAGCACAATCGCGCCGGTCTCCACCTGTTCCCGATAGACCTGATGGTCGCTGCCGACGACGCAGAGCGCCCGCGTGGTCGGAATACCAAGCCCGTGCATGGCCTCGCTGCAGAGATATTCGCGAATCGTGGAACGCAGCACGGCGCGGCCGTCGCCGTCGCGTGAAAAGGGCGTCATCCCCGCGCCCTTGAGTTGCAGATCCCATTTCTCGCCCCGCTCATTCCGGACTTCGCCCAAGAGGATCGCGCGGCCGTCGCCGAGCTGCGGAACATAAGTGCCGAATTGATGGCCGGAATAGAGCATCGCCAACGGCTCCATCCCCGGTACCAGCAGGCTCCCGCCGAAGACCCCGGCGAATTCCGGACGCAACGCCTCTGCCGGATCCAGGTCGATCAGTTCCGCTGCCGCACGATTGAAGCTGATGAGATAGGAAGCCGTCGAAAACGGCGTAGGGTTCAGTTTGGCATGGAACGATTCAGGCAGACGCGCATAGGAGTTATCGAACGAAAGGGTTTCCAACGCACGGCGAGCCATTACCGACCAAGACCTTCCAAGTCACGATCCACCGTAAAGACGAGGACTTTCTCACCGATCTGGACATCGATATCGGTAAAAAGTGCCAGCGCCTTCGCCCCGGTGATGTCGGTGACCTGCTCGACGAGCCGATCGCGGCCCTGGGCGATGAGCGTTTGTCTGATTCGTTTGACCATGTCGACGCCTTCTGCGCTTTTGGCAAGCTGCCGCTCGGCCGGCGTCAGGACGCCCTTCAGGCGAACGACAACGAGATCCCGCACGATATAGGCCCGCACATCCTCCGGACCGCGCCCCATGAAGTCCTGTTCGAACTTGATGATGGCATTACGGATCGCCGCTTCGATCTCGCCTTTGGTCAGTCCCTTGTTCATCACGCAGCCCTTCCAGCCAGATGGTAGAGACCGATTATAGAGGGGCCGCTGAGGCGGCCACAAGGATAAAGCCGCCCCGTTGGGCCGAACGGCATGATGCGTAGGCCCGAAGGCCTAGGGTGGGGTGGACAATGTACCCGATGCCTTGACTACCCAGGGACAGATACCGGATAAAGGGGCAGGAATGCGTCCGATGGTGTTTCCTGTCGACCGCGTTGACCTGGGATAGGCCGGACCATCGCGTCGAAAAAGCAGAGGCGGTAGGGTGACCGGCACGTTTCGGGCCGGACGCAGTACAAGCCAACCGTGCAACGTCGACCGTTCGTCGAGGTGCGCGGTTGGCTTTTGTGTTCTCTGAGCCCGTGAGGTCCATGTGTATGCCTTATTGATCCCGCTGCTTCCGCTCCTCACGGCGCTGATCGTCGCCGTGGGTGATGACGCGTCGCGTCGTGCACGGATCCAGCTCGCCATCTTCCCGATCGGTGCGGCATTTTGTGGCGCGGTCGCCACTCTCTACCTCGTGGCGACTCAGGGGCCGATCAGCGTCCGCTTCTACGACCCCGCCTCTGTGGCTTCACTCACCTTTCCGATCGGTTTCTATATCGACCGGCTCAGCGCCGTCATGATGGTGCTGATCTCGGGCGTCGGCACGGTCATCTACGCCTATTCCATCGACTACATGTACCAGGACCCGCACGAACCGCGGTACCTGACCCTCATCGGTCTGGCGCTCTTCGTCCTGCTCTGCCTGGTCTCCAGCGCCAATCTCATGATGCTGTTTCTGTTCTGGCAACTCTTGAGTTACCTGCTGTATCTCCTGGCCCATAACCATACCCATCCGGGGACGTTGGAGGGCGCCTTCAAGACCTTCACGTTGTTACGGATCGGAGACGTGGCGTTTCTTGCGGGAATCGTCCTGGCCCATGCCCTCTATGGAACCCTGGAGTTCCCGGCGCTGTTCGCCAGAGCCGCCGAATCGGCCGTGATGCTCTCTCCCCTGCCGGGGCTCGACATAAGCGGCGCCACGGCGGTGACGCTGCTCCTGTTCATCGGCGGAATGAGCAAATCCGCGCAATTCCCCCTGCATATCTGGCTGCCTCACTATCTCTATGCCCCCACGCCCGCGACGGCTCTGCTCCATGCCGGCATCATCAACGCCGGTGGCTTCCTGATCAACCGGCTGGCGCCCCTCTTCGGACTCAGTTCGCCAACGTTGCATGTGGCCTTCGTCGTGGGCACGCTGACCGCGGTGGTGGGTGCCACGATGATGCTGACGCAGAACGACATCAAGAAGACCCTCGGCTACTCGACGGTCGGTCAGATGGGCTACATGATCATGGAGTGCGGGCTGGGCGCATTTTCACTCGCCGTCTTTCACCTGATCGCCCACGGCCTGTTCAAGGCCACGATGTTCCTCAATAGCGGCAACGTGATCCACAAAGCGAGGCAGGAAGCGCATTTCCCGCATGCCGACCGGCAGGAGGAGGAACAGACGTTTTCTCCCCTTACCTGGTCGACCGGATTCCTGACCACGCTGATGATTCCCCTGTTGATTCTGCTTATCACCCACGGCGTCCTGCGCATTCCCTTGCTGGAATCCCAAGGCACGGTCATCTTCCTCTTCTTTATTTGGATCACCTCCTCGCAAGCCATTCTGACGCTCACCCGCCTGCGCGCGGTGCCCTCCTGGGAAGTGTCGGCCGCCATGCTCGTCACGCTGCTCTTTGTGGTGTTCATATATCTCTTCGCCGTCGAGTCCTTCACGGCCTTCCTGTATCCGGATCCGAACGAGGTCGCATCGTATTTCAAAGCCGCCGCGCTGCCCGGCTGGCTCTTTGACCTCATGATCCTGCTGGCGACGGTCATGACCGTCCTCAGCTGGTGCTATCTCTACCTGCAGGCCCATGGCCGATCGGTCTGGATGCCGCCCTGGATCGAAAACGTGCGAATCCGGCTGTATGTCCTCTTCATGAATCGGCTGTACGTGGACGCGCTCTACGATCGCCTCGGCCTGACCATCGCACAGACCGCTCGCCGTCTCGACCATCGCTCGGAACGATAGCGCCTTCGATACCCCGGAAGCGCCGCGGGAAGAACGCCTTCGAACGACGACCGGTCCGCCGAAAAGGATTCGGGCCGACGCAGTGCTTGACGATCGTCTAGACAACGTACTAATGATGAGCCCGCGCGAGAGCCGCTGAAACGATCTGTGACCGCCCGATAGCAGGTCGGCGCGGAGGCTGACCAGAAATCAACACGTTCCGGTGTGAGGGAGTGCCCGTGTCGTTCGTGCTTCTGATCCCATTGTTGTTGCTCGCGGCTGCGCTGATCGTGTTGATCGGTCCCGACGAGACGCGCGATCTGCGGGCGAAGATCGCCGCCTATCCGATCGGAGCGGCCTGTTGCGGCGCCATCGGAACCCTCTATGTCGTCGCCGTGCAGGGGCCCATTTCCATTCGATTCTACGATCCGGGGTCGATGGCCTCACTCATTTTCCCGATCGGTTTCTACATCGATCGGCTGAGCGCCATTATGATGACGTTGATCGCGGGCGTGAGCACCCTGATCTTTGTCTACTCGACCGGCTACATGTATCAGGATCGCCACATGCGCCGGTATCTGGCCCTGATCTGCTTCACGGATTTTGTGCTGATCTGCATGGTTTCCAGCGCCAATCTGATGATGCTCTTTCTCTTTTGGCAGATCTTGAGCTATCTGCTCTATCTCCTCGCACACAATCATGAGCATGCGGCCACGCTCAAAGGCGCCTTCAACACGTTTACGCTGTTGCGCGTCGCCGATGCCGCCTTTCTGGCGGGAATCGTCCTGGCGTATCGCGTCTACGGCACGCTGGAATTTCAAGAACTCTTCGCGCGGGCCATTGAAAGGCCGGTCGCGCTCTCGCTCTGGCCCGGGATGGACATCAGCGCCGCGACGGCCGTCACCCTGCTCATCTTCGTCGGAGCCATGGGAAAATCCGCGCAGTTTCCGCTTCACTTCTGGCTGCCCCGATCGCTCTATGCGCCGACGCCCGTGCATGCCCTGCTCCACGCGGGGATCATCAATGCGGGCGGCTTCCTGATCAACCGGCTGGCGCCGCTCTTCGGGCTCAGCTCGACGACGCTCCATGTGGCCTTCGTCGTGGGGACGCTGACCGCGGTGCTGGGCGCCACCATGATGCTGGCGCAGAACGACATCAAGAAGACGCTCGGCTTCTCGACCATCGGCCAGATGGGCTACATGATCATGGAGTGCGGATTGGGCGCCTTCTCGCTGGCGGTGTTCCATCTGATCGCCCACGGGCTCTTCAAGGCGACGGTCTTCTTGAATTGCGGGAACGTCATTCATAAAGCCCGGCAGGAGCCGCACGTCCCCCATGTTGATCAGCAAGAGGAGGAAGAAAACTTCTCTCCGCTCACCTGGTCGACCGGATTCGTCACGACGCTCGTGATTCCCCTGGTCATTTTGCTGGTCACCCACGGAGTCCTGCGCATCCCGCTGCTCGAATCGCAGGGCACGGTCATCTTTCTCTTCTTCATTTGGCTGACCTCGTCACAGGCCATTTTGACGCTGACACGGTTACGCGCGATCGCCTCCTGGAAAGTGTCCTCGGCCATGCTCGTCACGCTGCTGTTCGTCGTCTTCGTCTATTTGTTTGCCGTCGAATCGTTCACCGCCTTCCTCTATCCCGATCCGGCCGAAGTCGCGTCCTACTTTCAAGCCGCCCATCTGCCCAAGTGGCTCTTCGAGAGCCTGGTGCTCATGGCGACGATCATGACCGTCCTCAGCTGGTGCTATCTCTACATGCAGGCTCACGGCCGGACGATCCGGATGCCGAAGTGGATTTCGCGCTGGAGTCAGGGCGGACGAAACGGATTGTATGTCCTGTTCATGAACCGCTTGTACGCCGACGAACTCTATCACCTGCTTGGACGGACGGTCATGCGCGTCGTCCATCGCTTCGACAAACGCGAACGCGGGTGGTCTCGATGATCGACGCGACCCTCATCCCTTGGATCGTGACGGGCGTCCCCCTGCTGGGCGCGGCATTGACCCCGGCGCTCTGGGCACACCCCCACCGGCTCATGGCCTGGTCGGTCGGCGTCTGCGCCGTCAGCCTGGCTTCCCTCGCGGGATTCGCCGGATTTCTGACCACCCCGCCCGAAGGCCTGCTCCTGCTTTTTTTGCTGCCGCTCGCCGCCGGGATGTCGCTCCTGGGCCAACCGCATCACCCGGACCATCGGACCTCCTGGGTCCTGACTCTGCTATTTCTGAGCCTGGGAATCGGCGCGCTGACCAGTCAGCCCGTCGTCGACAAACTGTTCCTGATGGCCATCCATGGCTTCGTCATTGTGTTGCTCTATCGCCATCACACGCCCCTCTGGCCCATCTCCTGGTGGGGCCTCGGGGCCTACACCCTCGGCGCCCTCTGCCTGTTGCTGACGCTGGTCGCCGCCCCGCCGCTGTCGTCGATGGCGGCGCTGCTGGCTTGTACGATTCTCCTGCCCGTCGTGCCCTTTCACGATGGACATCTCACCGCGCTGACCCGCCTGCCCGGCAATTTGCCGTCGTTCATGGTCCTGCTCTTCCCGGCACTCGGCCTACATAGCCTGGCCCCGCTTGCGGCGACCCTACCGGAGGCTGTCGTCTGGATGATGAGCTTCCTGGCCCTCGCCGGCACCCTCTATGGCGCGATCAAGGCGCTGGCTCAGTCGCGCGTACGACTCCTGCTGGCCTACAGCAGTCTCTCGTTCTTTTCGATGCTCTGGTGGTGTCTGGTGACCTCGCGCTCGGCCACGCCGCGCGCCGCGCTCTTCGTCGGCGCCGTCGGTCTCGTCATGTGCGGGCTCCTGGTTGCCTGGCAGATCATCCGCACGCGCTACGGCGACGACGTGGATCCGCAGGCCATCAGCGGACTGGCCTCGACCATGCCGCAATACGCCGTGCTGCTGTCGCTTCTGGCTCTCGCGGCCATGGGCTTGCCGCCGTTCGGCGTCTTCGCGGGCTTCATGGGCTTGCTGCTCTCGTCGACGGCGGCGTTTTCCGCCGGCATCATCGTCCTCATCTGTGCCTGGCTCGCGGCATCCTGGTACATCCTCGCTCTCGTGCAGGGGCTGCTGTTCGGAGCACGGCGGAGCGATTTACGGCATGCCGATTTACTCCAGACCGAACTGGTGTCCCTGATCATTCTCGTCTTGACCCTGCTCGCCCTGGGCGTGATGCCGATCAGCCTCTTCGGACCGGACCGGACAACGCCTCCGGCCGGCGCCCACTCAGGATCGCTCGTATGGAACCGATAAACCCGTCGATCGACATCGAATCCAAACGGATGGAGCTGCGCGGCGTGGTCCAGCTCGCTGGCGAAGTGATTGCGCAGTACTGGCCGATGCGGACCTTCGTCCACCACAATCCCCTCCATAGCCTCGAGTATCTCCCGTTTGAAGAGACCGCCCGGCGCGGCAAGCAATTCATGGGAGGACATAGTTATCTCCCCGGCACGCTCTATCGCGAGTATCTGAAATCGGGCCGGATCCAGCTCGCCCATCTCGACGCCGCCTTGCAGCCGCTCGTCTTGAACCGGGAGGTCACGATCGCCTCGCGCCCGATTACGCAGGGCGAGGTGCTGCGCGCCTGCCTGACGGAGGGACTCTGTGCGCCTGCGGCGGAACCGCTGGATGATCAGCTCCACGATCCGGCGCAAGCCGTGATCGACGTCGTCGCAGCCAGCCTGTCTTCCGAGTGGGCATTCCCCGATCTCCGCAAACGGATTCATCTCATCGTGGAGGGGGACCAGGCGGCGCTGGGCCGGTGGCTCACGCTGTCGCATTGGTGCGACGACACCTTCGGGACGCAGATCGTCCAGCAGATCAACCACGAACTCATAAAATGGTGCGAGGCCTTCCTGGACGAAGGCCATGCCACCTGGCCGATGCCGGGACGGGAGAAAGGGCTGTATCACGCCTGGAAAGACCTGGCGGCGCAGGAGTGGTCGCCCTGCGGCATCGCGGACAGCCGCAGAAAGATCGCGCAACTGCCCGACTATCCCGAAGACGCGTTGCTCCAGAGTCTCGACCGGCTCGGCATTCCGTCAGCGCTGCGCCAGGATTATTTATCGCTGCAATTGACCGCGCTGCCGGGCTGGGCCGGCTTCATCAAGTGGCGCGCAGAAGAGCGGGATTATCCCTGGCAGAAAGCCTACCCGGTCGGCCTCGTAAAATTTCTCGCCATCCGCCTCTGGTACGCCAGCGAGCTGGTCCAGAAAACCTGCCGCGACGAACTCGGCATCGACGGCCGTTACGACGCCGTCGTCGCCTATATGCGCGAGCACCCCGACGAATACTACTTGCGCCGCCAGCGGGTCGCCGGCCGGCTGCCGGCCTTGTATGCGGAGGAAGTGGACCGGCTCCGGCATCACAAGGGCAACGGCTGGGGTCGTGTGATGGAGCGGTACGCGGTCGAGGTGGTCCCGCGGCAGGAAATTGCCGCGCGCCGCGGCGCCGCCAAGCGGCTCGTGGCGTTGGCGCGCGCGCTGGAACTGGATCCTTCCGTTCTGGCCGAGACGCCGCACGCCGCGCTGAAGCAGCTCTTCGACTGGATGGAGTCGTTTCCCGAAGCGAATCATGGACCGGTGTGGCTCACAGCGTTGGAAACCGCCTACCAGCAGCGCCTGCTCGCCCAGTTGCGGACTCCGGCGCAGCAGCGCACCCTGCCGGCGGATCAGCCGGGCACGAGTCGCCCCTATTCGCAATCGGTCTATTGTATCGACGTGCGCTCCGAGCCGTTCCGCCGGCACCTGGAATCCACCGGCCCCCACGAGACCTACGGCTTCGCCGGATTCTTCGCGGCCTTCATTCGCTATCGCGCCTGGGGAAAGGAACACGACACCGAACAGTTCCCCGTCATCATGCGCGCGAAGAACGAGGTGCGGGAGATTCCCCGGAGTTACCTCGACCACAAGGTCTCGAAGCACGAAGCCCGCACCAAGTGGGTCCATGCGGGCCATACGCTGCTGCACGACTTGAAAGAAAACGTCGTGACCCCCTACGTCATGGTGGAATCGCTCGGCTGGTTCTACGGCCTCCCGATCTTCGGCAAGACCCTCCTGCCGTCGCTCTATCAGCGCTGGACCTCCTGGTTGCGGCGCCTGTTTGTGCCGGCCATCGCCACGACGCTGACCGTGGACAAGATGGCCCCGGCCGAGACCGCGGAAATGCTGGCGGCCGAGCACCACGCCGTCGTCAGAAAAGTGCTGCATGAGCATGCAGGATTGCGCAGCTCGCGCATCACCCCGGCTCTTGTCGAAGCCCTGCGCCAACAAGCGCTGAACGGCCAGGCCGACCTGGACTCGGCCCTCGTGGACGCGGCGAAGCCCGCCGACCTGACACCCGAGCTGCTGCGTCCCCTCGTCGACATCCTGCGCCGCCAATACGACCTCACCGCGCGCGCAGCCTCCCGTCAAAAAGAACGGATCACCCGGACCGGGTTTACCCTCGACGAACAGGCGCTCACCGTCGACACGGCGCTCCGGATGATGGGCCTGACGACCAACCTGGCCCGGCTGGTTATGATCTGCGCGCACGGCAGCACGTCCGAGAACAATCCCTATGAGTCGGCGCTGGATTGCGGCGCCTGCGGCGGCAACGAAGGAAAGCCCAATGCCCGGGTCCTGGCGATGATGGCGAACAACCCGCGCGTGCGCGAGCGGCTGGTCAAAATTAAACTGGTGATTCCGTCCGACACGCACTTTCTGGCCGGCCAGATGGATACGACAACGGATGAGGTCCGACTGTTCGATCTGGAAGATGTGCCTCCCACGCATCGCGCCGACCTGGCCCGGTTGCAGGAAGATCTCAAGGAAGCCTCCATCCTCACGAGTCAGGAACGCTGTGCGCGTTTCCCCGAGAATCAGCAACCGCTGGACGAGCAGGCTGCTGAATCGCACGTACGGAAACGGAGCGTGGACTGGAGTCAGGTCCGGCCCGAATGGGGCCTCTCCAGCAACACCGCGTTTGTGATCGGACGACGGGAATTGACCAAGGGGCTCAATCTCGAAGGGCGGGTGTTCCTGCAATCCTACGATGCGCGTCAGGATTCGAACGGCCGTCTCCTAGAAGTGTTGATGACCGGCCCGCAAGTCGTGGCGCAATGGATCAACATGGAGCATTATTTTTCCGCGGTGGACAACGACGTGTACGGCAGCGGCAGCAAGATCTACCATAACGTCGTGGGGCGGATCGGGATCATGTCGGGCCCCTGGAGCGACCTCCGTCTTGGATTGGCCAGACAAACCGTGATGAACGGCGATGTGCCCTACCACGAACCGATGCGGCTCCTGAGCATCGTAGAGGCGCCCCGCGAACGCATCGACAAGCTGATCGAGCGGCACGAAATTCTGCGGCACTATTATCATAACGAGTGGGTGCATCTTGTCGCCCTCGACCCCGATGACCAACTATGGTATCGGTATCGCCCCACGGGCGAATGGGTTCGACTCGACGGCGATCAGTAACGGACGAATTCACATGGACAGAGCCAGGAAAGGAGTGCACAGATGGGCGCGTTGACATTGCATCCGATGAAGGAAATCCGCGTGATCGTCGCGGGAGAACACGAGGCCTTCGTGACCGAGTTGCTGGATCGCGTCAAAGCGTCCGGCTATACCATCATCGGCAATTTGTCCGGCAAGGGGCATCACGGCATCCGTGAAGCCCATTTCATGTTCAGTGAGCAGGAAAGTCTTGAGATGATCATGACCGTCGTCCCCGAAGACAAGGTCGAGCCGATCCTCTCCGGCCTCCGGCCGCTGTTTGAAAAGCACTCCGGCGTGATGTTCGTCACGGACGTGTCGGTGAGCCGCCAGGAATACTTCGGGAAGAAGGCCAAAAGCGCCTAGCTGGAAAGGCAGCGCCTACCCTTGTCTTCCACGCCTCGACTTGTCTAGAATGGGCCCCTCGCATGAGGGAAGGGAAACGGCAATGAAGGGCTTACGCTTCGAACGCATCGGCAAAAATCGTTACTACAACGTGGTCTTCCACATCGGAAGCACCTACATTCCGGTCAGCGACGATACGGTCGAAGAACTCCGGACCCAGAGCCTGCTGCCCGCCGAGCGCTTCCTCGATCTCCTCGTCGACCGCGTCGGCTATTCCTCATACCTCAAAGATCAGATCCGCACTGAACTGAAATCCTCCGGCGATCCGGTCACCCAGATCACAGTCCTGCAGGGCGCCATCCGCGAACTCTAAGTCGGTTGCTGAAACAGGCGCCCAACTTCGTTCTCATCTCGAAAAATCCTCAACGTACCCCTGAGGGTACGCCTCCGGTATTTTCTCGCCTGCGGCCTCGTTGACCACCTGTTTGAGCAACCGCAAACTAACCGATAGTTCTTTGCGGTCTTGCTGGCGGAAATTTTGAGCAGCCGCTGGAATTCAGAAAGAAGAACAGACCACCCAGATTTACTTCGGGTTATTGATGTATGTGTAGCCCATGCGTTGCATGCAATTCTTTTCGATGATCGGTCCCTTGAAGGGCTCGTCACTCTTGTTGCGTTGGGAGTCCAAATAAGCCACTTGTTCGCAATGGGCAAAGTCGGCCTGGGTTTCCGCCTCAGTTCGCCCCGCCTGTTCCCAATGCCCGGAAGGGGTCGTCGCACAGCCCGACAACATGCCCATCAACATTGCAACATATACTGCCTTCATGATGTCTCCTCCTCCTGCTGCGACCATTGAGAGCCCTTAATAACTGATGGGTGCTACTCTATCTCCCTTAAGGGTACGACGCAACCTCTGGCACCTGAGTCCCTTGATGCAGCGCCGGATCATCGACGACAAAGGCGCATCGTGCGGCGGCGCAGCCTGGCTTGGTACTATCATGCTCGACAGCGCCGTCTTCGACCTCGTCGAGATCATGCAGGGAAAACATCACAGGATTTATGATCGTGCATTCGGCAAGGACAGCAAGTTCTGGAGTGAGGCGTCGCCCTACCACCGGCTGACGACCGCACCAGCGCCGATGTTGCTGGTCTGCCCCACACAGCGCAGCGACGCCTGCCCACAAGCCCAACCATTTGCGTCGAAGGTCGTCAAATTAGGCGGGCGAGTCGTGGTGCTACCGGTGGATATGAAGCACGGCGAGCTGAATAAAGAGCTGGGCCTCCCCAGCGACTACACCACCACGGTCGAAGGGTTCATGCGCTCGCTCGGCCTGGCCTGAAAACGGGCCCGACTGGCAGGGATGTCGAAGATCTTAAAAGCAATTTTTGGCGTAGGCACAAGACCCCGCATTTAATTTATTCTTCCGTAAAATAATCTGAGTCGATCCGTTTTATTTCGAAAGTCGCAGTCGTAGTTGTTCCCAATCCTTGATCAATCATCAATTCCGCAAGCATCCGTCCATCGATCAAAATGACTTTGGGATCTATAGTTTCAACATATCGCTTGGCGTCATCTGAAAACTTGCTAGTCGTTATAAATACACCCTTCTTTGCCCGCTTGCCGTGAAGTGCTCCGACAAACCTCTGTACTTCTGGCCTTCCAACCGAACCTTCCCAACGCTTGGCTTGAAGGTACACCAAGTCAAGCCCAAGTCGGTCTTCCTTAATGATTCCGTCAATGCCTTCATCTCCGCTACCACCGATAGACCTCCCGGCATCGGCACGAGATCCCCCATAGCCCATTGCAACCATCAGATCGACGACAAGCCTCTCAAAGAACTGTGGTGAGTTACTCGCAATTCTCTGGACGATCTGACTGGCTAGGTCACTCCGAATACTTTCGTAGGACTTTTGGAGCGTTTCTTCTGGTGTCTCACTAGTTGGCTCTACCTCTTCTTCCTTTGCCGCCCTGGGTTTATGAAATTCAACAAACTCCGGGTACTGGTTGAGAATCCTTATGTCTATTCTTTTATGCCCTACCTTATGAAGATCCAGTCCACGCTGAGTCACTTTGAAATACCCTCGGCGAGATGAATCGAGAACCTTGGCCTGCACAAAATAGCTCTTTGCCCAGGCGACACGATTATCGAACTTCCTTTGAGTTCCGCTTGGAAGTAACTCGTTCAGGTCTTCCTCTGAAAGAGCCATAATTTTAGCAATATACTCGCGAGCCTCCTGAATCGAGTGCTCCTTCCCATCCGCAGCAAGATCCAGCATTGGTCTGAAAAAGCTCTGGAAATCTGGTACAGGCATAAGACGTATCCTTTCGCTGAGGAGACTCTATGCTGCGACCCTGGGGTTGAGGAGGAAGCTACGTAGAGAATGCTTTCGATGCGAGAACGCAGCTGGCGGTCTTTTTCAGCGTCCTGCTAATCCGGAACCTGCCCTTCCTGGAACAGCTGATTCATGATGGCATTGCGCATTTCTGGGTCGCGGTAGTGCTTCACGGCTTTGGTGTAGTTTTCCATCGCGCTCTGGCGCTTGCCGCGGATGGCGTAGAGTTCGGCGATGCCGTGGTAGGCCCGGGGGTCTTCGTCGTTGCACTTCAGAGCGCGGCTGAATAATTCCTGCGCGTCCTGGAACTGCCGCTTTCTGAGCGCGAGCCAGCCGAGCGCCGAATGCGCCGAACCGAACTCGGGATTGGCTTCCTGCGCGTCACGATAAGACCGTTCGGCCAAATCCAACCGCCCGCGCGTTTCATACAACCCGCCCAACGCGAAGTGCACTTCGGCATCTTTCGGATTCAGTTTCAACGCCGTCTTATACGACTGCACGGCCGGTTCCATCTTGCCTTGTTCCGCCAGAGCGCAGGCGAGATTGGCGTGGGCGATATGATCTTCTGGATTGAGCTTGATGACTTCGCGATATTGCGGGATGGCCATTTCGAGCCGGCCCTGCTCCTGATAGGCCACGCCGAGATTGGTGCGGGCCGGGGCGTATTCCGGAGCGAGCCGCACGGCTTCGCGATATTCTTTGATCGCCATTTCGAGATGATTCGCCCGCTCATGGATCTGCGCGAGAAAGTAATGCGGGTAGGCGGACTCAGGGGTGAGCTTCGCCGCTTCTTTGTAGGACTTCATGGATTGTTCCGACTCGCCGGATTGAGCGAGGAACAGGCCCATGATCAGATGGGCGTGGGCATTCTCCTGCTGCCGCCCGACGAAGGCTTCCACCCACCGCTTGACCTCGGCAATGTCATCGGCTTCGTGCAGACAGCGCGCATGCGCCTGCCAGGCCTCGGCAAACTGTCCGCGCACGAGATGCACGGCGTTCATCGCAAAATGCGGGCGGGGATCTTTTTCCACCCCCGTCGGAAGATGGCGGGCCCAGGCCAGGGCCTCTTGCTCGGCGACGTCCCATTGCCCGGCGAGGAGCGCTGTTTCACATGGTGTTTGATGATCGGGCATGGCGTATCGGAATCTATCTGGTCAAGGTGTCTTCGATATCGGGGGATGTGGCCTGGATACGGTCTCCGAGCATCGGATACCGCGCGGCCAGCTTCTGTTTCATCAGCCAGGCGACGGTGCGATAGGACCAGTGGCCCTTCACGCCTGAGCGAAGCTTGGCGATGTATTCGGCCTCGGCATAGTCCATCTTGAAGAGGCAGCGGACTTTGAACCCGAAGGGGATGGCATAGAGCGACCCTTCAGCGCTGGTCTTCTTGAGCTGTTCGATGTCGATGCGGACGGCATCCATGGCCTGCCGGTATTCTGAATCCAGGCCCGCCTGCACCAACGGCGGCGGCACGTCGTAGCCGTGGATCGTCGTGAAGTTCTGCTGGATCTGCTGGCAGCGCCGGTGCCGGTGCATGTCGCGCCAGCCGCCGATGTCCATCAGGATGTCGAAGGTGAAGGCGTAGCCGCTGCGGAATTCCTTGATCAGTTCGTCGTAGGGACCCCGTGCACTCATGCCGACGTCGATGGCATCCTGCTTCTGCTTGTCGGTCCAGTCGCGAACGACGGCGAGGATCTTGCGATACGGCGCGTGCGTCGCGCGATAGAGTAATGTCGTGACGATTTCATCGATCGGGTCGTGGCCTTCGATCAGCTCGACCGATTCCTGTTCGCCCCAGGTTGACGGTTGATCCAGGCCCGTTCCCTTGAGGGCCCCTTTCGCGTACCGGCCCAGCTCCTGATACACCGAGGATTGATAGTCGTTCGGCTTGGCATGGCGCGCGAGAGTCGGAGCCATCGGCTCGGTCATGCCCGCCGCCTGGCCGCTCAACTCGCCCCACACGTTCATGGGGGCGCGCTGGCAGGCATCCTTGAGGTCGTCGGCAATGAGGCGCAGCTCCGGCAATTGCGAAGAGAGCAGGCGCGTGATCTGCTTTTCCAACGTCCTGATGCTCACGACCTGCCCGACGTTGGTCTTCGCCGCCAACGGCAGGAGATAGCGCGTGACGTCGAACGCCCGCGCAGCAATCGTGCGTTGGTAATCGGCCGGCTTCATCGATTCGGGGCGCGGTTCGCGCTCGGTGAGAAACTGGGTCAGCTGTGGATGCAGGAGACGATAGACCTCGGACAGGCTCCGCAAGATCCCTTCGTAGGTGCCTTCGGTCTCCGTCCCGCGCAGGGAGTCCGGGATATACCAGCTGCCCGAGGCAAAATTTTGATAGCGGCTCGATTTCGCCTGCCCGTCCCACAACGGTTCGTCTTCGAGGCGGATGGCGGCGAGTTCGGAAATGTTTTCAAAACAGATGATGACGTGGCCGAGGTCGGCGATCGACGCATGGCCGTAATCGAAATAAAACTGGTCCCAGAATTTTTCCGACGAGTGGCCGTGGACCCACTTGATGCTGCTCTCGATGGAGTCGGGCGAGCGGCTGTACCGCGCCAGGGCATAGGCGGATTTCTCCGGTGGCATGGGCGCCACGGCGATCACGCGCCGGCTGGATTGATCCTGACTCATCGACCCGAAGACCTCACGAGGCTGCTGACAATCACGAGGGCCGAACTATACCCCCCGACTGTCTGAGGCGCAAGGCCGCTCCGTTGACTTGGCTCAGAATGCGCCGCTATAGTCCCGACGTTTTGCGTATGGTGAGGATCGACGATGATCAAAGGCATCAAGGGCGTCAAAGATCTGCTTCCGGAAGAGACCCCGCGCTGGCGCCTCATCGAAGAGAAGGCGCGGTTCTGGGCCTCGACGTTCGGCTTTCACGAAATCCGTGTGCCGATTTTCGAAGTGACAACGCTCTTTGCCCGCAGTATCGGGGCGTCGACGGACATCGTCGAAAAAGAAATGTATACGTTTCAGGACCGGGACGGCACGTCGCTGACCTTGCGCCCCGAGGGAACGGCCGGAACGGTCCGGGCCTACATCGAACATAATCGCGCGGCCGATCCGCTCCCCCAGAAATATTGTTACCTCGGGCCGATGTTCCGCCACGAGCGGCCGCAAGCCGGGCGTTTGCGGCAATTTCATCAGTTCGGCGTGGAATCCTTCGGCATGGCCGATCCGCGGGCGGATGTTGAAACGATCGCCTTGCTCTGGCAGTTGCTTTCCGATCTGCAACTCCCCGCGCTGACCCTGGAAATCAATAATCTCGGGTACACGAGCGACCGGGAGGCCTATCGACCGGTTCTGGTGGCTTATCTCCGCCAACAGGAAAGCCAGCTCTGTGCCAATTGCGTCCGGCGCATTGAGACGAATCCCTTGCGCGTGCTGGATTGCAAGGTGCCGGCCTGTCGAACCGCCACAGATGCTGCGCCGACGCTGGCCGGTTCGATGGCGGAACCGGCCACGACCTATTTTACGAAGGTGCTGGAGGGGCTTCAGGCGATCGGCATTCCCTATCAGTTGAATCATCGACTGGTCAGGGGATTGGATTATTACTGCCTGACGACGTTTGAAGTCACGACCACCAGTTTAGGAGCTCAGAACGCGGTCGGCGCCGGTGGGCGCTATGATGGTCTGGTTGAGACCTTGGATGGCCCTAAGACGCCGGCTGTCGGCTTCGCGGTGGGAATTGAGCGTATCTCTATGATGCTGCCGGAAACCGTTACTCCGCCCTCTGTCGGAGATAAGACGGTCTATGTAGCGGCTTTCGGCGACCGTGCCGCCCTTGAAGGATTGAAGATTCTCCAAGACCTCCGTCTGGCCGGTATTCGAGCGGTGACGGATTTCCGTTCAGCGACCTTGAAAGCTCACCTCCGCCAGGCGGATCGTTTTACTTGTCGCTATACCCTTATTCTCGGTGATGACGAACTCGATAAAGGTTCAGCCATTCTCAGAAATATGGAAACGAAAGATCAACAAGATCTTCCTCTTCCAACGATTGTCGCCGCTCTTTCCGCACGAGTTCTGACCTCCTAATTCACCAGTTTTTGCGGTTGACTTTCCCTTCAAAAATTCGTAGGCTCACCCTCTGGATAATTATTATAAGTCGTTGATTATTTAATATAAATATCTGTGAATTACCTATGAATTCAAAGAAGCTCGGACTGCTTCTTTCAGTCCCTCCGACACATAGAAGCGTGGAGACGGTCTATCGTCTGTCACGCGCGGCTCTTGAGCGCAAGACCGAGGTGTATTTGTACCTCATCGACGAAGGGGTAAAGAATATTTCCGACGCCCGGTATCAGGAACTGGCGACGGATGGTGTGAAGCTCTTTGCCTGCGCCTATGGATGCCAACAGCATCATGTCTCGACCGATGGGATCCATTCCAAGATCTCGTTATGCGGACTGGTTGTCCTCTCCGGGATTATCGATGCCTGTGATCAATTTTTAGCCTTTACCTGATTTGAAGGTCTCTACCCGACGATGGCGAAGAAAATTGCTGTGGTGATCAGAGAAGATCCCCGTCAAACCCACCGGCCAGTGGAAGCCCTGCGTATTGCGCTCGGACTTGTCGCCGGGACCCATGACACGACTGTGGTACTTCTCAATGAGGCAGTTCGACTGCTTTCAGACGATCTCGACGATGTGATTGATATGGAGATTCTAGAAAAGTACCTCCCGTCAATTGAACATCTTGAGATGCCATTTATCGTGCAATCGGATGCCGATCGATCGTTGATACAAAGTCAGTTTGCTGTCCAATATCAGACGGCTGACTCTATTCGACACTTTTTGACGGACGTCGATCGAACTCTGGTGTTTTGATCTTCACTGTAAGGGGAACGCTGTGGCAGCCTGTCTGTATCTTCTCCGGGAGCCTGTAACGGGGATCGAATCCAGTCTTTTCACCTCTCAGGAGTCCGGATATGTACTTCTAGAAGAAGGATTGCCTGCTTCTTCTACCAGCTTTGCCGAGCATGTGCGGAAAGACGGTCGAAACGACTCTTTAACTTCCGTCAAGGTAGCGGACCAAGATCTCTTGGATTTGGTGTTTGCCCATACGAAGGTTATTCTGCTCTGACTTCTTATTATCTTTACCAAGATAAGAAACTCGTAGGAGTAGTCGGAGTCGTAGTAGTAAGAAGAATAGTGGGAATAGCTCGTACGTTGTTGGAAAGATAGAACAATAGAGACAGACTCCTGTCTGATGAGTTTGTGGATTTCCTCTGTATGAACCGCCTGAGTTGGGTGGTATAGGGTGTGTGTAGAAGTGGATAAGGAAAATCCAACTCGACAATATACGGGGGTACGTGGTAATCAGCGATTCCTTTCAGGTCAGAAATTACTCGGAATTTTGAAGAGGGATGCCAGGTTGTCCACAGGTGTGTATAAGCCTGTGTATAGGAATTTTAAAGGGTTATGAGTATCGACACGGTTTGGCAAGAGGCGCTTCACTTTATCCAAGGGAAGGTACCGAAGCAGGTGTACGACACCTGGTTCACTCCGGTACACCTGGATCGGATTGAGGACTCGACAGCCCATATTGGTGTTCCGAATAAGTTCTTTGGCGATTGGCTGGGCACCCACTATGGTCCGCTTCTCGCCGAAGCGGTCTCGGCTGCGCGTGGAGGTGGAGATGTCGCCGTCTCTTTCCTGGTCGATCAGAAATCGGCCAAGCAGCAGGATCAGGCTGCGGTCGCGACGGCTGCCAAGACCGTCACCCAGCCTAAGCCGCGGCGGGGGATTCAGCTCAACCCCAAGTACATTTTTAAGAATTTTGTCGTCGGCGCCGGGAACCAGTTCGCGCATGCCGCCTGTATGGCGGTTGCTGAACAGCCGGGGAAAGCGTACAACCCCCTCTTTATCTATGGGGGGGTGGGGCTTGGAAAGACGCACTTGCTGAATGCGATCGGCAATCATGTGGCGGAACGAACCGATCTCCGGATCGCCTATCTGACGACCGAGCAATTCACCAACGAGGTCATCAACTCGATCCGCTACGACAAGATGATGGACTTGCGGAAGCGCTATCGGCATATCGACATGCTGATGATCGACGACATCCAGTTTTTGGCCGGCAAAGAGCGGACGCAGGAAGAGTTCTTTCATACGTTCAATGCGTTGTACGAAGGACACAAACAGATCGTCCTCTCCAGCGACCGGTTTCCGAAAGACATGCCGGATATCGAAGAGCGGCTCCGGTCCCGCTTCGAATGGGGGCTCATCGCCGACCTGCAGCCGCCCGATGTTGAAACGCGGATCGCCATCTTGCGGAAGAAGTCCGAGGATGAGGGGATCCAGCTTCCCGAGGATGTGATCCAGTATCTTTCGACCACGCTGAAGAGCAATATTCGTGAGCTCGAAGGCAGCCTGGTGCGATTGGGAGCCTTTGCGTCGCTCACGGGGCAGAAGATTACGCTGGAGATGGCCAAGACGGTCCTGCGCGATCTCATCGGCGACAAGAAGAAGATCGTGGCGATGGAAGATATCCAGGATGTGGTCTGCACCCAGTTTCACGTGAAGATCAACGAGCTGAAGTCCCGCCGTCGAAGCAAGACGCTGGTCCATCCGCGGCAGATCGCCATGTATCTCTGCCGCGAACTGACCGATGCCTCGTATCCGGAGATCGGCCGTCATTTCGGCGGCAAGGACCATACGACGATTATCCATGCCTGCCGCCAGGTGGCGAAGGCGAAGGACGCGGATCCGGCCATGCAGACGACGTTGGAAAAACTGAAGGAACAGATCCTACGGGGTTGAGGTCGTCCTGTTGAGGGAGAAGACACTATGAAGGTACGCATCGGGCGCGATGAACTGTTGACGGGTCTCCAGCGTGTGCAAGGCGTGGTGGAGAAACGGAACACCATGCCGATTCTCTCCAACATTCTGCTGGAAGCCAAACAGGACGGGGTTGAGATTGTCGCGACAGACCTGGAAATCGGCATGCGCGGACTCTATAAGGCCACGGTGCTGCAACCGGGCGGTGTGACCGTCTCGGCGCGCAAACTGTATGAAATCATCAAGGAGTTGAAGGCCGGCGAGATCGAGTTGACCTCGGGCGACAACAATTGGACGACGATTCAAGCGGGCAAGAGCCAGTTCAAGATCGTCGGGCTGCCCAGTTCCGAGTACCCTGCCCTGCCGGTGATCGATCGCGAGGGCTTGATTCCGCTCTCCGGCGCCGGGCTGTTGGAACTGATCCGGAAAACGTTGTTTGCCGCAGGGGACAATGATGCGCGCTATATTCTGAACGGCCTGCTCGTGACCCTGGTCGTCACGGACAAGAAGACCTCGCTCCGGCTTGTGGGTACCGACGGCCATCGTCTGGCCGTGACGGAACAGGAAGTGGGCAAAGCCGGCAAGGGCGGGCCTCAGGAAATTAAAGCCATTGTTCCGAAGAAAGCGGCGCAGGAAATGCGACGGCTGTTGGAAGAGGGGGGCGAAGGCGAACCGCTGATCGGGTTTACCAAGAACCTCATGATCTTCCGGAAAAGCGGCCTGCTCATGACCTCGCGCTTGATGGAAGGGAACTATCCCAACTATCAGCAGGTCATCCCCAAAGAGGGCGGCAAGAAGATCAGTGTGAACCGCCTCGAATTGGAAAGCGCGTTGCGGCGTGTGTCGGTCCTGTCGAAAGACAAGGCGAACGCCGTGAAACTCTCTTTTGCGCCGGGCCATATGGTCCTGTTTTCGAGCAACCCGGACTACGGAGAAGCGACCGAGGAGTTGCCGGCGACCTATGACGGTGAGGCGCTGCAGACCGGATTCAACGCCCGGTATCTCCTGGACGTCTTCAGTGTGATGGACAGCGAAACCATCACGTTGCAGATGGACACGCCGCTCAGCCCGTGCTTGATTCAGGAAGCCGAGAATCCTGGGTTCAAGTGTGTCGTGATGCCGATTAAAATCTAATTGGATGCTGAACATGCTCCCCAGCGGCGTTCTCGGCTCGAAGAAATCCTCAACGTACCCCAGAGGGTACGCTTCCGGTTTCTTCTTGCCTGCGGCCTTGCCGGATGAGCACGTTGAGCATACGCAGCGGAACTCGACCAGAGAGTAGGAGACGGATGGCCACGAACGAGTCAATCAGCAAGCCCAAGTCAGACAGTTACAACGCCGACCAGATCAAAGTCCTCGAAGGTCTCGATGCCGTGCGGAAACGCCCGGCGATGTACATCGGCAGCACCGGCGTCGACGGCCTCCACCATCTCGTCTATGAAGTCGTCGACAACAGCGTCGACGAGCACATGGCTGGATTCGGGGAGACGATCGAGGTCACGATTCACATCGACGGGAGTGTCACCGTCGTCGACAACGGCCGGGGCATTCCGACCGGCATGCACTCCACGCAAAAGAAATCCGCGGCCGAGGTGGCGCTGACCGTGCTCCATGCCGGCGGAAAGTTCGAGCAGGGCGCCTATACCGTCTCGGGCGGTCTGCACGGGGTGGGCATTTCCGTGGTCAACGCGCTCTCCGAATGGCTGGAGTTGGAAATCTGGCAGGACGGCCAGGTGTTTACACAACGGTATCAGCGCGGCAAACCCGATGCCCCGCTCCAGATGACCGGAAAGACCAAGCGGCGCGGCACTCAGGTCACCTTCAAGCCGGACGGACAAATCTTCGAGACGCTTGAATTCAGCTTCGACATTCTCGCGCAACGGCTGCGCGAACTGGCCTTTTTGAATAAGGGCCTGGAGATCTCGCTGAAGGATGAGCACAAAGAAAAAGAACAGATTTTCAAGTACAAGGGCGGTATCGTCTCCTTCGTCGAGCACCTCAACGAAGCCAAGACGCCGATCCATAAGCCGATCTATGTCAATGTCGAAAAGCCCGACATGATCCTGGAGCTGGCGCTGCAATACAACGACAGCTATGCGGAGAATCTGTTTTCTTTCGCCAACAACATCAATACGAAAGAAGGCGGAACGCATCTCGTCGGCTTCAAGGCGGCGCTGACGCGCACGATCAACAGCTACGCAAACGCCAACGATCTGCTCAAGAAAGAGACTGAATCCTTGAGCGGCGACGACGTGCGTGAAGGGTTGACGGCGGTCGTCAGTGTGAAGGTGCGCAATCCGCAGTTCGAAGGGCAGACGAAGGCCAAGCTCGGCAATAGCGAAGTGAAGGGCATCGTCGAAGCGGCGGTCAACGAGGCGCTCGGCACCTATTTCGAGGAGAATCCGGCGGTCGCCAAAAAGATCATCGGCAAGGCCATCGATGCGGCCCGGGCGCGCGAAGCCGCCCGCAAGGCCAAGGAACTGATTCGCCGGAAGAGCGCGCTTGATGGAGGCTCGTTGCCCGGCAAGTTGGCGGACTGCGCCGAGAAAGATCCGGCGCTGAGCGAGCTCTACATCGTCGAGGGAGATTCGGCCGGCGGTTCCGCCAAGCAGGGCCGCGACCGGAAGTACCAGGCCATCCTCCCGCTCAAGGGCAAAATCCTCAACGTGGAAAAAGCCCGGTTCGACAAGATGCTCTCCAGCGACGAAATCCGCACCTTGATCATGGCGCTCGGCACCGGCATCGGCCGTCGACGGGAAGAAGGCGACAAGCCCGAGAAAGATTCGTTCGACATCGCCAAGGCGCGCTATCACAAGATCATTCTCATGACCGACGCCGACGTCGACGGAAGCCATATCCGGACCCTGTTGCTGACGTTCTTCTTCCGCCAGATGCCGGAGCTGCTGGAGCGCGGGTATATCTACATCGCCCAGCCGCCGCTCTTCAAAGTGAAGAAGGGCAAGTCGGAAAAGTATTTGAAGGACGAAGGGCTCCTGAACGAGCACCTGGCCGATCTCGCCGTCGAGGAGGTCGAGGTCTATGTGGAAAACACTCAGGGATACATCACGGGTCGCCGGCTCCTGCCGGTGCTGAAAAAGCTGGTCGCCTTTGAAACGTTTCTGTCTCGCCTGAACAAGAAGCATCATGAAGCCAATATCCTTCGGGCCTTCGTGGACGAGCCCGGCCTGGATCGCGAACTGCTCAAGGATCAGGCGGCGCTCAGGACAGTGGTAGCCAATGCCAAGCGGGTGTTGGAAGCCATCTATCCCAAGGCGACCGCGGAGCTGACCATCGTCGAGGACGAGGAGCATCAATCCAACAAAGTGATCTGCCGGATCACGAGCAACGGCATCGTGCTGAGCATGAATCTGACGCACGAAGTCGTCGGGTCGGCCGATTTCCGCGAACTCCAGAAACTAGCACCCTCCACCATCGGGCTGGGACGCGCGCCCTACAAGCTGAAAGCGAAGGGGCAGGAGCAGCAGTTCTCCGGCACGGCCGACCTGGTGAAGACGATCATTGAGATCGGCAAGCAGGGGCTGGGCATTCAGCGGTACAAAGGTCTGGGGGAAATGAATCCGTCGCAGTTGTGGGAGACCACGATGAATCCGGAAACCAGGACCCTGCTCAAAGTGAAGCTGGAAGATGTGCCCGGCGTGGATGAAATCTTTACGATCTTGATGGGCGACGAGGTCGAGCCTCGCCGCAATTTCATTCAGGCGCACGCGCTCGAAGTCAGAAATTTAGATGTGTAGTGATGTGACGCACTCGCGTCATTTGTTACGAGGAGTTCTGAATGCCCGCAGATGAACGGCTCGGTTATATAGCGATCGAAGATGAAATGAAGTCGTCGTACCTCGACTACGCCATGAGCGTGATCGTAGGGCGGGCGCTTCCGGATGTGCGCGACGGGCTCAAGCCGGTCCATCGCCGGATTCTCTTCGGCATGAACGAAATGGGCCTGGCCCACAATCGCGCTTATCGCAAGTCGGCCAAGATCGTCGGCGAGATCATGGGTAACTACCATCCCCATGGCGACTCGGCGATCTACGACACGCTGGTGCGCATGGCGCAGGACTTCAACATGCGCTATCCGCTGGTCGACGGCCAGGGGAACTACGGGTCGATGGACGGCGATTCTGCCGCCGCTATGCGGTACACCGAAGCGCGCATGACGAAGCTAGCCGAGGAGCTACTCGCCGATATCGACAAGGAGACAGTCGATTTCGGTCCCAACTACGATGAGTCCTTGCAAGAACCGCTTGTGCTTCCGACGCGAGTCCCGAATCTGCTGATCAACGGGGCCGGCGGGATTGCGGTCGGCTACGCGACCAACATTCCCACGCATAATCTGGGCGAAGTCATCGACGGGTTGTTGCTCTTGATCGAGAACCCCGATGTGACCATCGCTCAATTGATGAAGAAGATTCCCGGCCCCGACTTCCCCACCGCGGGATTCATTTATGGGATGAGCGGGATCAAGGATGCATACGAGACCGGCCGCGGGCTGTTGAAGGTACGCGCCAAGGTCAACGTGGAGTCGGATGAGCGTACCGACCGTGAACGGCTGATCGTTACGGAGGTGCCTTACCAGGTCAACAAGGCCAAGCTCATCGAGAAGATTGCCGAGCTCGTGCAGGATGAACGGATCAAGGGCATTGCCGACCTGCGGGATGAATCGTCGGACCGCGAAGGAGTGCGTGTTGTCATTGAACTCAAGCGTGGCGAAATCCCGCTGATCGTCTTGAACAATCTCTTCAAGCACACGCAGCTGGAAACGACCTTCGGCGTGATCATGCTCGCGCTGGTCAATAACCGTCCGGAGGTGCTGAACCTCAAACAGATTCTGTCCCATTTCCTGGATCACCGGCGCGAAGTGATTGTGCGCCGGACCGCGTACGAACTCCGAAAGGCCGAGGAGCGCGCCCATATTCTCGAAGGGCTGAAGATTGCCCTCGACAATCTGGATGCGGTGATCGCTCTCATTCGCCGCGCGCAGTCGCCCGACGAAGCCCGCGCGGGATTGATGAGCCAGTTCGGGTTGAGCGAGATCCAGGCTTCCGCCATTCTGGAAATGCGGCTGCAGCGCCTCACGCAGCTGGAGCGCCAGAAGTTGATCGAGGAATACAAAGACGTGCTGAAGCAGATCGAGTATCTGAAGTCCATTCTGGCGAGCCCGGCCCTGGTGCGGAAGATCATTCAGGACGAGCTTGCGGAAGTCCGCGAGGCCTATAAAGATGAGCGGCGGACCCAGATTGTCAAAGAAGAAGCGGAGATCAGCCTCGAAGATCTGATCGCCGAAGAAGAAGTCGTCGTCACGATCTCCCATACCGGCTACATCAAGCGGAATGCCGTCTCGCTCTACCGCGCGCAACGCCGGGGCGGAAAAGGCAAGATCGGGATGGGGATCAAAGACGAAGACTTCGTCGAGACGCTGTTCACGGCGTCGACGCACGACTCTCTGCTCTTCTTTACCGATGCCGGGAAAGTGTTCTGGCTCAAGGTGCACGAGATTCCCGAAGCCAGCCGCGGCGCCAAGGGCAAGGCCCTGGTGAATTTGCTGGCGCTGTCGAAAGATGAAAAGGTGACAGCCACGATGCCCGTGAAGGAGTATCGAGACGATCGCTTCGTAGTCATGGCGACGAAGCAGGGCGTGATCAAGAAGACGGAATTGTCGGCCTACAGCAATCCGCGCCAGGGAGGCATCATTGCCCTATCGCTGGATCAGGGCGATAAGCTCATTGCGGTGCATGTGACGGACGGGTCGCGCGAAATGCTGCTGGGTACGAAGCAAGGCATCACGATCCGCTTTAAAGAAGAAGATGTCCGGTCGATGGGCCGGACCGCCCACGGCGTCAAGGGTATTACGCTGGAACCAGGCGACGAAGTGATCGGTATGGAAACGATTACACCCGATTCGACGACCGCGATTTTGACCGTCACGGAAGGCGGGTATGGGAAGCGCACGCCGGTGAATGATTACCGAGTCCAAGGTCGCGGCGGAAAAGGCATCATCAGCGTCAAGACCACGGAGCGGAACGGCTTGGCGGTCGGCTTCCTCCAAGTGCGCGAAGGCGACGAAATCATGTTGATGGCGGCGAAGGGCAAGTTGCTGCGCTGTAAAGTCGACGACATTCGAGAAGTCGGCCGGAATACCCAAGGTGTACGGGTGCTGGACCTCGACGGCGATGATGATCGCGTCGTGGGGGTGGCCCGGTTGGCAGAAGTGGTAGAGGCGATCCCCGAGGATCAACCGGAGGCCTAGCCCAGCGGCCTGTCTCGCCGCACAAGTCTTTCATGCACGAGCAGGCACCTTTCTCAACGCTCCCTGCCGGTCCCAAGGCCAAAAAGCCGTTGGATACGGTCGTGAAACTGGCGCTCGCGGTCTTCGTCGGGTCGTTCGCGCTCATTTGGGGCGGCATGTATCTCAGTCGCCCGGACCGGTCGATTCCTCCCTATAGCGTCGGATCGCAAAACGGCCATCTTGTCGCGACGCATGTGCCTCCGGGAACCACCGACCAGCAGATCGAGACCTTGTTGAACCGGTTTCGAAAGGTGGGGCACCAGACCCACGATTTCGGCCCTATGAAGATCCGGCCCACGACGCCGGACGATGCCGGCAGCCGGTATCGGCGCATGCTCGTGTATGTGTTCGATGATGACGGGTGGACCGATCCCGAGATGCTCGCGAAATATGTGGCCGGCGACGCCACGATCGCCAAAGAGTTCGAGAAGTCCGTTCGCGGATATTATCGACTGCACGATGAGGAGGAGGAGGGTGGCGTCGGCCCTCTGCCCAAGGCGGGCGAACTCTCGGCGGCCACGCGCGTGCTGTTCAAGGGACGCGTGACGGATCCCCTTCCGGTGGAAGCGGAATCGCCAGAGAAGGATAATTCGATATCACCTCTCTAAAGCGCTGGCGGATACCGGGGTCCTGAATGGCAGAGGCATGGGCTGCGAACTCGGCCAGCTCTTGGTCGGACGCACCGGTGTTTTGAGGGGTCGGAGCCGCCGGAGCGGGCTCCGGTTGCTGCGAAGGAATCTCGCCTACGCGCAGCACAATGTCCGTCAGAAGTTCCGATCCGGCCTCGGTATTTAGTTTGGCTAAGAGGGCGGGCTTAAGGAACGTCAGTTGCTGGAGCCACACGGAATTTTCGACGAGCAGATAGAGTTTGTGGAAGCGGATCTGGACGGGCCAGGTATGCGAGCCGATCGGTTCTCCGACGAGGGCCGGCCACTGTTGCTGGATGCGTACCTCGATGAGCCGCGTTTCCAAGCCGAGTTGTTTGGCCACGCTGGAGAGGATCGTACCGAACGAGACGAGAGGACCGGAGCTAACCATAGGCCATCTTAGGCTTGGAGCGCGAAGAGGGTCAAGGCATCGAACGAGTCAGAGCGATATGTCGAAAGAAAAAGAGGATCAATACAAAGCCGTCGTCACGAACCGGAAAGCGTATCACGACTATTTCATCGAAGAGAAGTTCGAAGTCGGGATTGTGCTGTTAGGCACCGAGGTCAAGTCTCTTCGGGACGGACGCGTGAATCTGCTGGACAGCTATGCGTCGGTGCGCGACGGAGAGGTCTTTCTGCACCATTGCCATATCAGCCCCTATAGTCATGGCAATATGATGAATCACGATCCGATGCGGGTGCGGAAGCTGCTCCTGCACAAGAAAGAGATCAACAAGCTGCTCGGCAAGACGCAACAGAAAGGGCTGACGCTCATCCCTCTCCGCCTGTACTTCAACGACCGAGGTCGCGCGAAGCTGGAACTTGGATTGGCAAAAGGGAAGAAGCTCTACGATCGACGAGAAACCATCAAGACGCGCGAAGCCGGACGCGAGGTCGAACGGGCCATCAAAGACCGGAAGTAGGTTTTCGCCCCGATTCCCCACGGCTCACGGCGCATGCAGAGCCATTTCCATCGATCATAAGCATTGGATTCAGTGTGAGTAATTGGCCTTAACGGCACGGGTATTTTTGCGACTTGACTTTAGTCCTAGTTAGAACTATCTTCCTGGGGTGACCGTTCAGCTAACTCACTTTGGGGGTGCCATATGAAGGCGTTCTTTCGAACAGATGATGGGTGGTCCGGTATGATCCTGCGGCTCACGTTGGGTCTGGTGATGTTCCCGCACGGAGCGCAGAAACTGCTTGGCTGGTATGGTGGATTCGGTTTCGACGGCACGATGGGGTTCTTTACCCAGAAGCTGGGTTTGCCCTGGATCATTGCTCTCCTGGTCATCATTGGAGAGTTTTTCGGAAGCCTCGGTCTGGTAAGTGGATTCCTGACGAGGTTCAGTGCGGGTTCTCTCATCGTCATCATGCTCGGGGCCGTCACGATGGCCCATCTGCCCCACGGGTTTTTTATGAACTGGTTCGGGCAGCAACAGGGTGAAGGCTACGAGTATCATCTCTTAGTGATCGGCATTGCAGCGGCGCTGCTGGTAACCGGGGGCGGGAAATGGTCGGTGGACGGGAAGCTGGCGGAACGGTTCTGACGCACACACGAAAGGAGTAACGGCGATGTTTGTCGTACTTGGTGCTACCGGACACACAGGATCGGCGGTTGTGGAAACGTTACTGGCGCGCAAGCAGCCGGTGCGGGTCGTTGTGCGCTCAGTGGATAAAGGTGCCGCATGGAAAGCGAAGGGGGCGGACGTTGCGGTTGCGTCGCTGGAAGATATCTCCGCGATGACCAAAGCCTTGGCGGGCGCGAACGACGTCTACCTGCTGGTTCCACCGAACTACGGGGCAACGGCCTGGCTCTCCGAACAACGGCAACGGATGGATCAGGCCGCGGAAGCTGTGAAGACCAGCGGAGTCCCGCACGTCGTCTTTCTATCATCTGTCGGCGGCCACATTGCGGGGGGCACCGGGCCGATCCGGGCCGCTCGTTACGGAGAACAGGCACTGGGAGCCGTCGCGAAGAATCTGACCATCCTGCGCCCCTGTTATTTTATGGAGAACTGGGCGCCGGGAATCGGCATGGCGAAGGGCCAGGGTCTGCTGCCGACCTTCATCGCACCGACAGCCAGGGTGCCGATGATTTCGACCAGGGATATCGGCCGCACGGGAGCGGAACAGTTGATTGCGGGCGGCCGGGGTAAACAGGTTATAGAGCTGGCAGGACCGGAAGAGTACAGTCCCAATGATGTGGCAGCCGCACTCGGACAGATTTTGGGGAAGTCGGTGTCGGCGCAACATGCGCCGCTCAACGCGGTGGTGCCGATGTTCACGTCGTTCGGGTTCTCCATGGAAGCGGCTACCTTATTCGAAGAGATGTACGCAGCCTTTGCGAAGGGCGCGATCGGGTATGAACATCCCGAGCGACTCGTGCGGGGCACCGTCACGCTTGCCGAGGCTTTGCGAAGCCTGGCGTAAGAAAGGAGGCCATCATGGCCACAGACACGACAAAGACAAAGACTGTGCTCGGTGTCTATCAGCCCGGATCTGCACACATGGTCGGCGATGGATTTCCTGTGCGGAATCTCTTCCCGAGTAACGATCTCGATCGGGCGGTCGATCCGTTTCTCATGCTCGACTACGCGGGGCCGCAGTACTTCCCCCCCACAGACCATCCGCGCGGCGTGGGAGAACATCCGCATCGGGGATTTGAAACCGTGACGATCGTCTATGAAGGCGTGCTGGCGCATCGTGACTCGACCGGCAGCGGCGGCGTCATTGGTCCTGGCGATGTCCAATGGATGACGGCGGCATCCGGAATCGTCCATGAGGAGTTTCACGAGAAGGCCTTTGCGAAGAAGGGCGGCACGCTCCATGCCATTCAGTTATGGGTGAATCTGCCGCGTGCGTCGAAAATGTCGGCACCGGGCTACCAGACGATTCTGAACGCGGATATTCCGGTCGTCGATCTGGATGGTCGCGGGACGTTGCGCGTGATCGCCGGATCCAATGGGGGACAGAAGGGCCCGGCGCGCACGTTCACGGCGATTCAATTGTATGACGTGCAGGTGAACGCGGGCGGTCGTGCCTCGTTGACGGTGCCTGATGGGGACAACAGCTCGATCTTCGTGTTGCAGGGCCGTGTTTCGGTGAACGGGTCACGCGAGGCCGGCGAAGCCGAACTCATCGTCTGTGAGCGGAACGGTTCGCAGATCACGGTCGACGCGAGCGCGGAAAGTCGGCTGCTGGTGATGAGCGGTACCCCGATCGATGAACCGATTGCTCGCTATGGTCCTTTTGTCATGAATACCCGTGAAGAGTTGGTGCAGGCGGCGAGGGATTATCAGGCCGGCAAGATGGGACATTTATCGTGACGGAGAAGGGGCTTCACATTGAGGTGTATTCGGACGTCGTCTGTCCCTGGTGTTATGTCGGGAAGCGGCGACTGGAACGAGCGCTGACGGAGTTCGGCGGAGCCGCACGAATAGCCTGGCGACCGTTCCAGCTGAATCCGACGATGCCGAAGGACGGGATGGATCGAACGGCCTATCTCGAAGCCAAGTTCGGGAGCCTGGATTCATTCCGGCAACTGGAGGAGCATGTGCTGGCCGCCGGAGCATCGGAGCGGATTGCTTTCGCATTTGAGAAGATCGCGCGGGCCCCGAACACCTTCCTGGCGCATCGACTGATTTGGTTAGCCGAACGGGAAGGATGCCAGGACGCGGTTGTCGATTCGCTGTTCCGTGGTTACTTCGAGGAGGGAGCGGAGATCGGATCGAGCGCGACGCTGATCCGACTGGCTGAGCGTGCCGGGTTGAGCAAGGAGGTCGCGGAACGTGTACTCCAGAGTGAGGAGGGCACGGCGGAGGTGAAGGCTGAAGAAGCCGCCGGTCATGCGCTCGGGATTCGCGGAGTTCCCTACTTCTTCGTGAACGGGACGTATGCGATTTCGGGTGCCCAACCGGTGGAGACATTTGTATCGGCGCTCAAGCGAGTGGCGGTGGACCATACTGAACGAAAGGCAGGTGTGTAATGGCCGTGCAAGTCTACGGATGCAACCACATCGTGATCGAAGTCACCGATGCCAGGAAGGCCGTGAAGTTCTATTCGGATGTCTTTGGCTTGAAGATGTTGCGTGGGGGTGAAGGCGCGGCCTGGTGCAAGCTGGGCGAGCATCAGTTCATGGCGATCTTCGAAGTGGACACGTTGCAGCCGGATCGCATGAAGCATTTCGGCCTCATGGTTCGGGACGAGCAACAGATCAAGGACGTGCGGAAGAAGCTCATCAACAAGTACAAGCTGAAGCCAGCGTCCGGCTTGCGGTGCGATTTCCGCGACCCCTGGGGCAATCGTTTTCAAGTCGGCGATCTGAGTGATGAGTCGTTGGTCTGGCTCCTCCCCTATCAGGAAGTGCAGAAGGCCGGGATTACATTCACGGGGAAGCCGTACAAGGAGAAACGGTCGTGAGCACGAGAGTCGACAAGCGACGCTGACTGACCTATTTGCCCATATCTGTGAGGGCAAGGTCGTCAGCGAGACTTCACACTAGAGGAGCCTGTTATGGCAGACCCGCAATGGACGGACATTGGCAGCGTCGATGAGTTGAAGCAGAAGCCTCTGCAAGAGGTTTCCTCCGGGAAGACGACGATCGCACTGACGTATAAAGATGGGGCGTTTTCCGCAATCTCAGGAATTTGCAATCATGTCGGTGGTCCGTTGGGCGACGGCGCCCTTGACGGCGACTATGTCGTCTGTCCCTGGCACTACTGGAAGTTCCATCGCCAAACCGGGCAAGGAGAGCCGGGGTACGAGCAGGATCAGGTTCCGGCCTATGCGACCAAAGTGGAGAACGGCCGGCTCTACGTGGATCTTGCTTCGGCGACGAAACGAAAGAAGCAGAAACACGAGCCTCATCTGCTCGCCCGCCCGGTGGTGCGCCAGGCCGGCCCGATCCGCGTCGTGGGGATCTCGACGACGGTTATGACCCTGGAACATCCGCGGTACAGCACGTCCGACGCGATGTTGGACGTCGCGCTTGAGCATGCCTCAAAAGCGCTGCAACTTGAGACACAATGCATCAAGCTCCGCGAGCTGACCTTTCGTGCCTGCGAGGGGTTCTATTCGAAATCCGCTTCTGCCTGCACCTGGCCCTGCTCGATCACGCAGATGGATCCGACGGACCAGCTTGACCGCGTGTACGAAGCGATCGTGCATTGGGCCGATGTCATTCTCATTTCAACCCCGATCCGCTGGGGCAACGCCAGCAGCCTGTATTACAAGATGGTCGAGCGGATGAACTGCATCCAGAATCAGGAGACCATCGCGAATAAACACCTGCTCAAAAACAAAGTGGCGGCATTCATCATCATGGGCGGCCAAGACAATGTCCAAGGTGTGGCGGGACAACTTATGACCTTTTTCGCCGAAGTTGGCTGCCAGTTCCCGCAGTTCCCGTTTATCGCCCATTCCAGAGGCTGGAGTGCCGAGGACATGGAACGGAATGTCAAAGAAGTACAGGACAGCCAGGAACTTCTGAAGGGGGCGCAAGAACTCGTCGTCCGCGCGGCGGATTTGGCGAAACTCATGATCGGCGGTCAGCTCCCTGACCATCCGCTTGCCCGCGGCGGACGCAAGGCGCATCAGCTCGATAGTGAGCCGATGGGATAGGTCATTAGCAGAAGCAGTGTTTACGAATCGTGTCTCCTATCTGTGGGGTGCAGGAATGAAAGCGCACTATCTCGGCCATGTCGTGTTTTATGTGAAGGATCTTGAGCGATCGCTCGGCTTCTATCGCGATCTCTTGGGCTTCAAAGAGGTGGGCCGGATCTTCAACGGTGCGGCGGCGGCGTTGACGTCCGGCCGGACGCATCATGAGTTGCTATTGATCCAGGTCGGTGACGCGCCCGGCCCGTCGACCGGCCGGCGTCGGGGCCTCTATCACATCGGCATTAAGGTGGGAGACAGCCTGGAGGAATTGCGTGCCGCGAAGCAGGAATTGGAGCAGGCGGGTGTGACTATAGACGGGATGAGCGACCACACGGTGAGCCAGAGTTTGTACCTGCGTGATCCCGATGGGAATGAAGTCGAAGTGTATGTCGATGCGGATGAATCGTTGTGGAAGAACAATCCGGCGGCGGTTGTGTCGCCGATCAAGCCGCTTTATTTATAACCTCACAAGGAAGGACAACACATGGAAAAGCCGGTCATCGCAGCCAAGCAACCCGCAGTCTTGTCGTTGGAGCCGGGCACCTATTATTGGTGCCGCTGCGGACGCTCGAAGAGCCAGCCGTTTTGCGACGGGGCGCACAAGGGCACGGATTTCACCCCCATGGAGTTTACGACGACCGAAAAGAAGCAGGTGGCGTTGTGCCAGTGCAAGCAGACCAAGAATCCGCCGTTCTGCGACGGAGCCCATAAAGCGCTGTAACGTGTTTCAGGGAGTGTGAGTCCTACGTCGTTTCCGGCTGTCGTTTCCAGCGATTGTGCAGCCAAAGCCAGCTTTCGGGGTGGCGACGGATCACTTGTTCGAATTGCGTGCTCATGACCTGGGTATAGATCTGGATCCGTGCTGCGGGATCCTCGACCGGTGGGAAGACGACGGGCTCAAACACGAGTCGGAAGCGCTCCCCGTTACGGACAAGATAGGCAAACATGACTGGCGCGCCGGTGCGGATGTGTAGCAGTGCCGGCAGTGTGGTCGAGGAGGCCGGGCGGCCGAAGAAGTCGACGAAGACGCCGCCGCTCGACAAGCTCTGATCGATCATCATGCCGATGATGCCCCGGCTCTTGAGACATTTGAGCGAGGCCTTCACGGCGTCTTTGGGGAGGATGATAGTCAGCCCGCTGGCGGTGCGTTTCTCATAGACCCAGCGATCGACCAACGGATTGCGGACGGTCCGGGCGATGACGGTCATGTTCCCAAAGGCGCGCTGCACCAGTGCGCCGGTCAGTTCCCAGTTGGTGAAATGCGCGGTCAGGCCGACGATGCCCTTGCCCTCCTTGAGGGCGGAGTCCACATGCTCGCGGCCTTCGATCTCCACCAACCGGTCGATCGACCCGTCGGTAAAGTCGGCCACGCGGGAGAATTCAACGGCCAGCCGGCCGAGATTGCGCCAGACCTCCCGGGCAATGTGCGCGCGCTCGGCCTCAGACTTTTCGGGAAACGACAGGGCCAGATTGTGCAGGACGAGATCGCGCCGTTTGGTGATGATGTGCGCGATGCCCAGACTGAGCTGTTCGCCCAGCCCGATGGCCCATGAGCGTGGCAACACCTGGAACAGCAGATCGGCGAAACGGACAAGGGCATACTCAAAGGCATGTTTCATTGTACGAGCGTACCTACTCCCTGCGGGGCGGCCGGTAAAGCGGGTCGATTGCCCGAGGGCCAAGAATATGTGAGTCTAAGGGCTTCCGCAATCGTAAAGATCGCATGCCGACCTACGGCATTGAGGTGGTAGAGAAACAGGAGAGGGAACAGGTAGACTGACTCCCAGCGACTCTGTAGGTAGGGGATCTTCAATATGAATGTTTCTGCTCCATCACCCATATTTGTCCGATTCATCGTCCTGGCGGTCATCTCATCGTGGATCATGGTTTCCGGCTGCAAGCAGGACGCCGGTTCAGCGCCGGCGCCGCCGGTGGCTCAGGTCGAGGTCATCACCGTGATGACACAAACCATTCCCGATGAGCCGGAATTCATCGGCCAGGCGGAAGCCTCCCGCCCGGTCGAGATCCGCTCTCAGGTTACCGGCTTGCTCAAAGCGGTGCTCTACCCCGAAGGTCGGGACGTTAAAAAAGGGAGTCGGCTGTATCAGATCGATCCGGTGCCGTTCCAGGCTGCTGCCGCCAGCGCGAAGGCGAAGATTGCCCAGGCGGAAGCTAAGCTGGTGCAGGCCAAGCAGGATCTGGAACGAGTAAAGCCGCTGCTTGCCGAACAAGCCGTGAGCCAGAAGGATGTCGATGATGCCGTGGCGCAAGAGCTTTCTGCGAAAGCCGCCCTCCAGGGGGCCAAGGCGGATCTCATCAAGTCCCAATTCGATTTGGACAACACGCTCATCACGGCGCCTATCAGCGGACTGATTGAGCGGAGCCGTTACTACGAGGGACGGCTCGTGTCGGCGCAAACCGATTTGCTGACGGTGGTCCATCGCGTCGATCCGATGTTTGTAGTCGTGAATGTGCCGGAAAGCTTTATTCTGAAGCGGCGGCGCGACATCGAGTCGAAGAAAATTCACCATCCGGGCGTCTATCAATTGCGGGGCCGCCTCACAATGATGGATGACACGGCCTATCCGCATGAAGGCGTGCTGGATCTGCTTGAGCCGGGGTTGCGAAGCGAGACCGGCTCCCGCCAGACCCGGATCACCTTTCCCAATCCGGATCGTTCCCTGCTGCCAGGGCAGTTCGTAAAGGTTCGCTTTACGGGAGACACGAAGACAGATGCCATCCTGATCCCGCAACGAGCCGTGCTGCAGGGGCCACAAGGGCCCTTCGTGTATGTGGTTGGTCCGGATGAGAAGGTCCAGATCCGCGACGTCGTCGCTTCCACGTGGAAGGGCGATCAATGGATGATCGACGGCGGGTTGAAAGCCGGAGACCGTGTTGTGGTCAACGGGTTGATGACCATCGGTCCGGGCGCTCCGGTGAAGGCCGTGCCGTGGAAATCGACGGCGGTGCCGGCGGCGGATCCCGTGCCCCCCACTCCCAAGCAAGGATAGATTGTGACGTCGCACGTCTTTATCGACCGGCCGATTCTCGCGTCGGTGGTCTCCATCATCATTGTCGTGATGGGCCTCCTCGCCCTGCAGTTCCTGCCGGTCGCGCAGTTTCCTGAAATCACGCCGCCGGTCGTCCAGATCGATGCCGACTATCCGGGTGCCAGCGCGGAAGTCGCCGCCGAGGCGGTGGCCAGGCCGATCGAAGTGACGCTTCCCGGCATCGACAATCTGCTCTATTTCGAGTCGACCAGCAGCAACGACGGGCATGTGACCATCAAGCTGACGTTCGAGATCGGGACGGATCCCGACATCGCCCAGGTGCAAACTCAGAACCGTGAAAAGCTGGCGGAGCCGCAGCTGCCGACGGAAGTGATCCGGCAGGGCGTGTCCGTCAAGAAGATGTCTCCCGACCTCGTGGCGGTCATCGTGCTGAAGTCCACCGACCCCCGCCACGACGCGGTGTTTCTCTCGAATTATGCGACGTTGCGTGTGGTCGATGATTTGAAGCGGGTCAAGGGTGTGGGCGACGCGCTGGTCTTCGGCCAGCAGAATTACAGTATGCGGGTCATTCTCAATCCTCCGCAGATGGCGAAACTGGGCCTGATCCCGAGCGATATCGCCGCGATCATCCGCGAACAGAATCGCGACTATCCAGCCGGAACCATCGGGCGGGAACCGGCGCCGAAGGGTACCGAGCTGACGATCCCGATCATCTCGAAAGGCCGGCTGACCGATGTGAAGGATTTCGAGGAGTTGATCGTGCGCGCGCTGCCGGACGGCTCCACGGTGCGGCTCAAGGACGTCGCCCGCATCGAGCTGGGCGCGCAGTCCTATTCGCTGGAGGGCCGCTGGAACAGCACCCCCACGACTTTCATTCTGACGTTTCTCTCGCCGGGAGCCAACGCGCTTGATACGGTGCGGCGGACGCGCGCCCAGATGGACGAGTTGACTAAAAACTTCCCGCCCGGCGTGTCCTACGACATTCCCTATGACACGACGCGGTTCATCGAGGTCTCGATCAAAGAAGTGGTCAAGACGCTGGCTGAGGCCATGGTGCTGGTCGTACTCGTGGTCTATGTGTTTCTCCAGAGCTGGCGGGCGACGATCATCCCGACGGTCGCCGTGCCGGTGTCGTTGATCGGCACCTTTATCGGGCTCTATGCGCTGGGCTTCTCGATCAATACCATCACGCTCTTCGGAATGGTGCTGGCCATCGGGATCGTGGTGGATGATGCGATCGTCGTGGTCGAAAACGTCGAGCGCCACATGCGCGAAGACCGTGTCTCGGCGAAGGTTGCTGCCAAGCGGGCGATGAGCGAGGTCACCTCCCCGATTATTGCGATCGTACTGGTGTTGGTGTCGGTCTTTGTGCCGGTTGGATTTGTCGGCGGGATCACCGGCGCGCTCTACAAACAGTTCGCCGCGACGATCGCCATCTCGGTGACGGTGTCGGGGTTCGTGGCGCTGACGTTGAGCCCGGCTTTGTGCGCCATGGTGCTTCTCCCGCAGCATGAGGCGCGCGGCGGATTCTGGGCCTTCTTCGATCGAAACTTCGGGCGTACGCAACAGGGATTTTCCCGGATTGTGGGTTCGTTTCTGGCGAGACCGGTCCTTGTTATGCTGCTCTTCGGCGTGCTGCTGGTCGTCTCGACGGGTCTGTTCAAGGCCCTGCCGAAAAGCTTTCTTCCGGAGGAAGACCAGGGTTATTTCATTGTGGTGGCGCAATTGCCGGACGGTGCGTCGAAGCAGCGAACCGACGCGGTGCTCGAACGGATCGAGCGCTATTTCCAGGCGAATCCGGCGGTGCATTCGACCGACGCGCTGTCCGGCCAGAACTTTGTGTTCGGCACGCGCGGGCCGAATGCGGCGACGATGTTTGTGCCGCTCGTGCTCTGGGACGAGCGCCCCGAGCCGCAGAATCATGCGAAGGCGCTGGTGGGTGCGGCCTACGCGGAGTTCGCGAAAATTCCTGAAGCGTTGATCCTGGCCTTCAATGCGCCGGCTATTCGCGGCGTGGGGGCGGTCGGGGGATTCTCCGCGCAGCTACAAGACCCTAACAGCGGGGACTTTAAGAAGTTCGCCGCGGTGGCCCAGCAGTTCGTCGAACGGGCGCAGAAGGAGCCGGCGATCGGCCGGGTCGGGACGAATTTCCGTGTCTCCTCTCCCCGGCTGTATGTGAATGTGAACCGGGAACGGGCGAAGGCCCTGGGGATTCCGATCTCCGACATCTTCGATACGCTGCAGGCCTACTTCGGCAATTTCTATATCAACGACTTCGTGAAATTCGGTCGCGTCTATCATGTGCAGACCGAAGCCGAAGCGGAATACCGGGCCACCCCTCAAGATTTGGCGAAGATCTACGTGCGCGCGCAAACACCGCAAGGCACGAATATGATCACGCTCGATACGGTCGTGACGACGGAGTATCAGAGCGGGCCGGATCCGGTGAATCACTTCAACGGCTACAATACGGCGCTGGTGCTGGGTGCGGCGGCGCCGGGTTTCAGCTCGGGACAGGCCCTCGAAGCCCTGGATCGGGTCGGGAAAGAGGTCCTTGTGCCCCAGGGCTATTCGATCGATTACAGCAATATTTCGTTTCAGGAGCGGCGGGTGGGAGGACAGTCCGGCGTGGTCTTTGCCGTCGGGCTTCTGATGGTGTTTCTCGTCTTGGCCGCGCAGTTCGAGAGCTGGGTCGTCCCCTTTGCCGTGATTCTGGCCGTGCCCTTCGCAATCTTCGGCGCCCTCACCGCCGTCTTCCTGCGCGGGTTTGAAAACGACATCTATTTCCAGATCGGACTGGTGACGTTGATTGGTCTCTCGGCCAAAAACGCGATCCTGATCGTCGAGTTTGCCAATACGCGCTATGAAGCGGGCCGCCCGCTGATCGAGGCGGCGATGGAAGCGGCGAAGCTCAGGTTCCGTCCCATCATCATGACCTCGATGGCGTTTATCTTTGGAATGATTCCCCTGGTCGTGGCGCGAGGCGCCGGTGCGTCGAGCCGCCAGTCGATCGGCACAGGTGTCATGGGAGGCATGCTTGCGGCGACGTTCCTGGCGATCTTCTTCGTGCCTCTTTTTTACGTGGTGACCCGGCGGTTGACTCAACGTCGGACATCCGAATCCGCCCTCCTTGAGGAACCCCCCACGCCGCTTTCATCGGAGGATGAGTCCCATCATGCGTAAGCCATTGGCTCTCGGACTTTCGTTGTTGTTCGCTTCCTGCGCGGTGGGACCGGATTATGAGCGGCCCAAGACGGATGCGGGCGATACCTTTCGGATGGCGGAAACTCCGGCCGATGCGCCATCGTTGGCGAACCTGCCCTGGTGGGAACTCTTGAAGGACGACCAGCTGCAGACGCTGATCAAGATGGCGCTGGCCGAAAACAAGGATCTACAAAAAGCCGTGGCCACCGTCGAAGAGTTTCAAGCACGCGCGCTGATCGCCAGGTCCGATTGGCTGCCGGGCATCACCGCGTCAGGCAATGCCCCTAACCTCGGCCGCAAAACAATCTTTCTGTTCCCCGGCTTTGCCAATCCGTTCAACTATTATCTTCAAGGCAACCTTTCGTGGGAGCTCGATATCTGGGGTCGGATCCGTCGATCGAATGAAGCAGCCCGCGCGGACCTGCTGTCAAAAGAGGAAAACCGGCGAGCGGTGGTTTTGCAGCTGGTGAGCGGCGTGGCCGAGAGCTATTTCAATCTGCTGCAGTTCGACGATCAGCTCGATATCGCTAAGCGGACCCTGCATTCATGGGAAGAGTCGGTGCGCATCGCCCAGGCCCGGCTCAAGCAGGGGATGACGTCCCGGTTGGATACGGATCAATTCGAAGCGGAGCGGGCCAACGCGGCGGCGCGGGCGGCAGAACTCGAACGGCAGATGGTGCAGGCGGAAAACCAGCTGAGTGTGCTGCTCGGCCGGAAGCCGTTTGCGATTCCTCGCGGCCGTTTGTTGAATGACCAGATGGTGCCGCCTGCTGTGCCTGCCGGGCTTCCATCCGATCTGCTGCAGCGACGTCCGGATCTGCTCGACGCGGAACAGCAACTGGCGGCGGCGACCGCCCGTATCGGTGCGGCGAAGGCCGAACGATTTCCGAAAATCTCTTTGACGGGACTGCTCGGTGCTGCGAGCCCCCAGCTTTCGAAGCTCTTTACCGATCCGGCCTCCTTCGGGGTCGGAGGGATGGGGTTTGCGGCGCCGCTATTGAGTGGGCCGGTGCTCGGGTTTCAGCAGGAAGCGATCGAGGCGCAGGCGAAGCAAGCCTTGGCCCAGTATGAGAAGACGGTGCTCACGGCGTTTCGTGAAGTGGAGGACTCGCTCGTCGCGGTGCGCACGACACGGGTGCAGAGTGAAGCCCAGATGCAGCAAGTCGCGGCGCTCCAGTCGGCGCTGAAGCTGGCGGAGCTGCGCTATAAAGGGGGCCTGGCCAACTATCTCGATGTGCTGGTATCCAGAAGAAATCTATTCGAGGCCGAGCTGGCCTTGACCGGAACGCGCCGGTTACATGTCGTGTCCGTCGTTCAGTTGTATAAAGCGTTGGGCGGCGGATGGTCACCGGAGATGGACCGCAAGACCGAACCTCGCAAAGGATAGCGTGATGAATAAGCCGGCTGATACGCAATTCCCCCTCCATGACCTGCTGACACAGCGCTGGAGCCCGCGCGCATTTTCTGAACAGGCGGTGGGGCAGGAAAAGCTTCACGTGCTTCTTGAAGCGGCCCGCTGGGCGCCGTCATCCAGCAATGAACAGCCCTGGCGATTCATCGTGGCGACCAAGGAGGAACCGGCGGACTATGACCGGCTTCTGGCCTGTCTGTTGGAGGGTAATCGCAAATGGGCCTATCGCGCTCCGGTGCTGATTCTATCTGTGGCGCGCATGGATTTTGAGGAGGATAGCCGACCGAATCGCCATGCCTTCCACGATGTCGGGGTGGCGACGGAGAATCTTCTGTTGCAAGTGAGCGCGCTCGGGCTCGTCGCGCATCCCATGGCGGGTTTCGATATCGAGAAGGCGCGGGACGACCTCAGGATTCCGTCCGGCTACGAGCCGGTCGCTATGATTGCGGTGGGCTACCCCGGCGAGCTGAGCGTACTGCCCGACTATCTGCAACAGCGCGAATTGAAGCCGAGAGAACGGAAGCCGCTGACCGAGATCGCCTTTTCAGGGCAGTGGGGCCATTCCCTTCCATCCCCGTTGGTGTGAGAGAGCGAATCGATGACCTCCCTGAATGGAAAGGTGGCGATCGTCACCGGCGCATCGAGCGGAATCGGGCAGGCCGTTGCAGAGCGACTTGCGGCGGACGGGGCGATCGTCGTGGTGAACTATCTCCGGAGCGAGGGCAAGGCCCGTGGAGTGGTGGCCGGTATCCAGGGCAAGGGTGGGAAAGCAGTGGCTGTGCAAGCCGACATGAGTGTGGCGGCTGATGCACGGCGGTTAGTCGTCGATACGTCGGCGCAGTTCGGTCGCTTGGATATTCTGGTCAACAATGCCGGGAAGTTCGTGCCGAAATCCTTCTTCGAGACATCGGAAGCGGACTTCGACGCGCAGATCGCCTTGCATGCGAAGGGCCCCTACTTTGCGATGCAGGAAGCGGGGAAGGTCATGCGCGATCAGGGGCGTATCGTGAATATTTCCAGTGCGGGGACGAAGCTGCACTACTACGGAGCCACAGCCTATCTCGGAAGCCGGGGTGCCCTGGAGCAATTTACCATGGGAATTGCTCAGGAGCTGGCCCCGCGCGGGATCACGGTGAATACGGTGGCGCCTGGTTTCACGGACACGGGGATCTTGACCGAACCCTATCGGCAGATGGGGATACAGCTATCGCCGTTCAAGCGATTAGGCACGCCTGAGGATATTGCCGAGGTCGTCGCATTTCTCGTCAGTGAGCAGGCCCGATGGATAACCGGACAGACGATTCAAGCCGGCGGCGGCATTGTGATGTAATGGGGACTGCCACCCTTCCGGTTGGTGGCTGTCCCCTTTGTGGTCTAGGAGGTGAATCATGGCCGATAAGAAAATCATCGCAGTGGTTGGTGCGACTGGTGCACAGGGTGGCGGGTTGGTGAGAGCGATCGTGAAGGATCCGGGCAGCGGATTCGTGGCTCGTGCCATCACGCGCGATGTGAATTCGGATAAGGCCAAGGCCTTGGCGAAGCTCGGGGCTGACGTGGTGGCGGCGAATCTCGACGATGCGGACAGCCTGGCACGCGCCTTTGCCGGCGCTTATGGCGTGTTCTGCCTGACGAATTTCTGGGAGCACTTCTCGCCGGAAAAAGAGTATGCCCAGGTCAAGGCGCAGGCGACGGCGGCCAAGAAGGCGGGCGTGCAACATGCCGTCTGGTCGACGCTGGAGGATACACGCAAGTGGGTGCCGCTGACGGACAACCGGATGCCCACGCTGATGGGCAAGTATAAGGTCCCGCATTTCGATGCGAAGGGGGAAGCGGATCAGGAGTTTACGAAGCTCGGCGTGCCGACCACGTTTCTCCTCACGTCGTTCTACTGGGACAATATGATTTCGTTCGGGATGGGTCCTAAGAAGGGACCGGATGGCACGCTGGCCTTTACGCTTCCAATGGGCGATAAAATGTTGCCCGGCATCGCAGCAGAAGACATCGGCAAGTGCGCGTTCGGGATTTTCAAGAAGGGCCGTGAGCATATCGGTAAGACCGTGGCCATTGCTGGTGAGCACTTGACCGGAGCCGAGATGGCTGCAGCTATGACCAAGTCGTTCGGTCAGCCGGTGCGGTACAACGCGGTGACGCCCGAGCAGTATCGGGCGTTCGGATTTCCCGGCGCCGACGATCTCGGCAACATGTTTCAGTTTAAGCACGATTTTAACGAGGCGTTTTGTGGCCCGCGAAACCCATCCATCGCGCGCGGCCTCAATCCCGCCCTGCTGACGTTTGAGGCGTGGCTCGCACACAACAAGAACCGCATTCCCCTAACCTAACGACGATCTGACAAAGGAGTGAGCATGGCGCGGCAGAATGTTTCTACCGGCGGTCCCTGGGAAGCCACGATCGGGTATTCACGCGCCGTGCGTGTCGGCGACCATGTGCAGGTGTCGGGAACGACGGCGATGACGCCCGGCGGCCTGGTGGGCAAAGGTGATCCCTATGCGCAGACGATTCAGACGCTCAAGACCATCGAGGCGGCGTTGCGCCAAGCCGGGGTGTCGCTCGCCGATGTCGTGCGGACCAGAATTTATATGGCCAATATCGATCAGTGGCAGGCGGTCGGCCGGGCGCACGGAGAAGTCTTCGGGAATATCCGGCCCGCGACGACCATGGTGGAAGTGAAGCGGTTGATCGATCCGGACATGTTAGTCGAGATCGAAGCGGATGCGATCGCACCGCACTAGCAGGATGCTGAAACAGGCCGCCAGCGGCGTTCTCGCGTCGCTCGGAGGCTCAACGTACAGCAGCGAGTACGTCTCGCCTCTTCGCTCGCTGCGGCCTTGCCCGCGGAACGGCGCGTCTCGGCGCGCCGGGGTTGGGCGGGTGAGAACCGTGGCCTGTTTGAGCATCCTGTAGCACTGTCTACGAGGCAGGTGCTTGGTCTAGGATGAAATATTCTCCGCAAACTCGACACTTGGCCAGGGTGGATCCGGTGATGCGCCGGTTGATCCGCGACGTGGGGCCGTTTGCTCTGATTCCGAGAGTACGGCGTACTCCCTTTGAGTCCCTGGCCCGGGCGATTGCGTTTCAACAGCTTCATGAAAAGGCGGCCGAAAGCATTCTGAAGCGGTTCATCGCACTCTTTCCCGGCCGGCGGTTTCCCCGGCCAGCCGAACTGCTCACGGCCCATGCCGACGCCATTCGCGGCGCGGGATTTTCGGGCGCAAAAGTTCTGGCACTGCGTGATCTGGCGGCCAGGACACTCGATGGGACGGTCCCGACCGGCCGTGAGATCAAGGCGCTCGACGATAATGCGATTATCGAACGGCTTGTCGAAGTGCGAGGGATCGGACGCTGGACGGTCGAGATGCTGCTGATCTTCCAGCTGGGCCGGCCGGATGTCTTGCCGGTCGACGACTTTGGTGTGCGCAACGGGTTTCGTGTCGCCTATCGCCGCCGTACGATGCCGTCGCCGAAAGAGGTGTTGCGTTATGGCGAGCGATGGAGGCCGTATCGCACAGCGGCGGCCTGGTATTTGTGGCGCGCTGCCGATCGGACGAAACAGGAGACGACGGTACTGTGAAGGGAGCTCATGAAATTGACCGGCATCTACGAGTGGATTGATCGCAACATTCTTTCCCTGGGTCGTGAGATGCGGCTGTCCTATCTTCCGCCGCTCATGGTCTATATGGCGTACGGGATCTCCGGTCTGACGGGGATCGTCGGCACGTTCTTTGTCAAAGACTACTTAGGGCTGTCGGCGTCGTTTCTCGCTGCGCTCGGATTCTGGGCCGGTATTCCCTGGGCGCTCAAGATGCCCATCGGGCACACGGTGGATCTCTTGTGGCGCTGGAAGAGCTGGCTCGTCGGTCTCGGGGCGGGCTTGCTGGCCGCCAGCCTCGGCATCATGGCCGCGCTAATCGGCAATCGCGAGGCGATGACGGCGATGCTCCCGGCGGAAGTCTGGTTTGTGATCAGTGCGCTTCTTTCGCCCATCGGATATGTCGTCCAGGATGCAGTCGCCGATGCGATGACGGTCGAGGCGGTGCCGCGCGTCGATGAGAAGGGCCAGCTGTTTGACGAACCGACGCGCAAGCTCATGCATACGACGATGCAGACGCTCGGGCGCGTGGCTATTGTGGGCGGCGGCATTCTGGTGGCGATGATCAACGTCTATGTATTCAGCGGCACCGAGGGGTTGCCGCAGGCGGAGCTGGTTCGGCTGTACAAGCAAGTGTATCTGATGGCGTTGGCGATTCCCTTCGTGTCTGTGCTCGGCGTGGGCGTCGCCTGGATGTTGCAGCGACGGCATAAGGCCGCGCTGATTCAGCAGGGCTTCTCGCCCACGCAGGCCAAAGAGATGGTGAATGTCCGGGGTGACGGCAGTGAGGCGACGACGCCCAATTGGTGGATTCTCGGCGGGAGCCTGGTCTTCGCACTATTTACCGTCACGGTCGGATTGGGCGGATTTCCCTACAGTGAGGAAATCGTATTTGCCGGTTCCCTGGCCATCGTGCTGTTCCTGATGGCGAGGCTGGTGCGTGAGCTGGAGCCGGACAAGCGATTTACGTTGGTCGGGACTGCGGTGGTCGTATTCATCTTCCGCGCGATTCCGGGGACCGGTCCCGGCGCGACCTGGTGGATGATCGATCACCTGAAGTTCGATCAGCAGTTTCTGTCGATCCTCTCGCTGATCGGGAGTACGTTGACGCTGGCCGGCATGTTTATTTTTCGCCGGTTCATGGCCGAGCGGTCCATCGCCTACGTGGTGGGTTTTCTGACGGTGATTGGGACAGTCCTGACGTTGCCGGTGGTGAGTATGTATTACGGTTTGCACGAATGGACCGCACGAATGACGGGCGGGTTTGTCGATGCGCGGTTTATTGCCTTGATCGATACGGCGTTGGAATCGCCGCTCGGGCAGATTTCTATGATTCCGATGTTGGCATGGATTGCCAACTCAGCGCCGGCGAACTTGAAAGCCACCTTCTTCGCCGTCATGGCCTCGTTCACCAACCTGGCGCTGTCCTTGAGCCAGCTCGGGACCAAATATTTGAATGATGTCTACGTGGTGACGCGGGAGGTGAAAGATGTGGCTACCGGTGCGATCCAAACACCTGCGGACTATAGTCACCTCGGTTCATTGCTGATTGTGCAGCTGTTGTTAGGATTAGCCCTGCCTTTGGCCGCGATCGTTTTTGCGAAGGTGACGCGATTCAAGAGCGCGTAGTGGTTCGGCCGAGATCGCAGATCCGCTGCTACGACAAGCCTGGTCATAGCTGAAATGACCAGGCCGACGGGCTCGTCGCTCAGTCTCTCAACGTACTATGAGTACGCCTCGTTCCCTCGCGCCTCCGCGCGTCGGTCTCGCGACGCGGCTTTGCGATTTCGCCACGAACCGGAAGAATTACTATCGACTATGCGGTGGCGCGGACGAAGCTGAAGAGGCGTCCGGGGAAGAACGGCGTGTTTCTCTCCGGTAGGCGGAGGCGTGACTCGGTGCGTGCGTAGCCTTGAGCTGCCATGAGGCTGCTGAATTGGCTGCACTGGCTGCGGCCTGGATCGACCAGAAGCACTTGGCAAGCCGGGTTGGCATGGGCTGCGATGAATCCGGCGAGTAAAGCGGGATGGTCCTGCTCGTAGAGCAGGTCGCTGCCGATAATCAGATCGAATCGGCCGCTATTGAGATGCGGCTCCATCCACGCCGCTTTGAAAAAAGGGATCGGCGCGAGTGCATTCAGGTCGGTGTTGTGCCGTAAAAAATCTTCCGCCAGCGGATGATAGTCGGTCGCGGTGATGGTGGCGCCGCGTTGCTGCAGAACGAGACTCGGAAGGCCGATGCCGCACCCGACTTCCAGGATACTCTTGCCTTCGACGGGGAACCGGCTCATCTCTTCTGCCAGTGCCAGCCCGGCTGGCCACACCGTGCCGAAGTTCGGCCAGGAGGTTGCGGAAATGCCCGCCCGTTCCGCCGATCCGTCAGGGTCTGAGAACTGCCGCTGATCCAGCAGGGTCCGAATCTGAAAGGTCGTTGTGCCCACGCGGTAGCCGGTGGTCTTAACGTCGTAACCTGGCGAGTGTGTTTCCATTCACTTGTCAGCATAAACCCTTCTGCATCGCGGAGCTATGGTAATCATCGTCGAGAGGAGAGCCGGAGTCATTTCACGTGGTCCTAGTATCCCCTTGACCTGTGCGGTATGATGAGCATCTCTTAGGAAGGCCTAGATTGAGGTCGAGGCTGAGGAAGCAGCTCAACTTGAACCTTGGCCTTAACCTTGTAGCGAAGAAAGGGGGCGACCGGTTTCGACGGGGATACTAAAGTCAGCGGTGCATGTCGAGCTCTCGGGGTCTCGTAAATCCTCCGGGAAAATGTAACTGCCAATCAAGAACTGGCACTCGCAGCTTAATTAACTGCGACGTTCCTCCACCTGAGGCCCGCGGGGGTGGTCGGAGCGCGATACAGCGGGCTGGTCCAACGCTGGTGCTCAGCGGCCGAGGACGAGACAATACTGGGCTAGTGGCCAGTCTAAGCCAGCCGGTGGGCGTGGGTGGCTGCGAAACTAAAACGATCGGCTAAACATGTAGATCCGTTGCGCTGAAGGTCTTCGGACAGGGGTTCAACTCCCCTCGCCTCCACCAAACCGCACTTTGTGCGACCCGGCGCCTCTTTTGCGATTTAACGTGATCGAAGGCGCCGGAGAAACCCCACCAGTGAGTTTCCTGTCTTTGCAACACCCCGCTCGACCCGGAGCCAATATAAATGGTTCCGGGCGACGGGAGGACCCCCTTCGGCAGTTCATCGTGTAATACCGCACTAGGTGCGACCCGCCGGCTGTCTATTTCAATAGAGGCCAGCGGATCAGTTCCCTCCAGGGTTTTTCCGATCTTGACCGACATCCGAAGTCTTCTCGTCATCTCCTCCCCCCGTTGCTGCAAATTGATTCTCTTTGCCTGACTTTGCTAGAAGTCTGTCATCTATCTCCCATGTTTCGATAGTTGGACAACGTGGAGACCTTCTGACGGTGACAAAGGAGCGCTATGAATACTGATCTTGTGAAATATCTCGGCCCTCTGGCTTCGCTCGCCGGTGTGTGGGAGGGTGATAAGGGGGCAGACGTGGCTCCTTCAGACGATCGAGGCACGGAGCGGAATGCGTATCGAGAGCGGCTGTCGTTCGAGCCGTTTGGCCCAGTGAAGAATCATGAGCAGGAACTCTATGGGCTGCGGTATTCGACTATGGCCTGGCGACTCGGTGAAGACGCGCCGTTTCACGAGGACACCGGCTATTGGCTCTGGGATGCCACTGCCAAGCAGGTACTGCGTTGTTTCGTCGTTCCGCGTGGGGTGACGGTGCTGGCCGGGGGAACAGTCGACACCAATGCGACGGATTTTGAGATTTCTGCGGATGCGGGGTCGGATACCTATGGAATCTGCTCCAATAAGTTTCTCGACCGGGAGTTCAAGACCGTTCGGTATGAACTCAAGATCACCGTGCATGGCCCTGAAAGTTTCAGTTATAGAGAGGACACGCAATTGAAGATCAAAGGGCAGAAGGAGATTTTTCACCATACTGATGCCAACACAGTGAAACGAGTCGGATAGATCTGCGGTTGTCGATCTGATGGAATGATGGCTGGTTTTCATTACTCGAGCCTGTCGTGGTGTCTTTGAATGAGGTTGTTTTGTCTGTAGGCAGGTGCGTCCCCGCCTGTGACATGACCGTCAATATTTAGTGGTGATGGTGGATGCCCTAGATTTGCCCGCCTTTTTTCGGTACGTTGAAAGGCATATGTGAGGCAATTGAGCAGCCTCATCGCCGGGTCGTTGAAATCCAAGAGAGGTTGGTGGATGGACATTCGATCAACGATTACCACGTTCATGGTGATGATGATGGGAATGTCTTGTGCCACTGCCCCCGTATGGGCGGATGAGACTGTGGTTCCCAAGTCAGAATCGACTCCAACACCGGCTCCCGCGACTCCCCCTGTATCAGGGCCCAACCCAACCCTGCCAAAATCCCATGCGCAGGACACTGAGGGAAGACCTCCGGTCAAGACTCAGATTCCTGGATCCTCGCCGGAAAGTACCGGTAAAGAACCGGCTCCAGGGAAAATAGAATCTACTCCAACGCCATCCAAGCCCAAGTTACAAGAAGGCGAGCAGAAGCCTCCGGTGAAGGCGCCGGCTGCTAGTGGCCCGGTAGATAACGTGGGGAAGGAATCTGGTCCAACAAAGCTGGACCCCGTGTCATCGCCGCCCAAACCTAAAGGGCAGGAAAGCGAGATCAAACTTCCGGCGAAGGGTCCGCATCCAGCCAATGGTGTGGTGGCCTCCAAGCCTGTGGTTCAGCCGCCTATGGACATCACCGGGAAGGATGGGGCTCCCATGGTGTTGGTACCGGCCAGTGAGTTTACGATGGGCAACGACAAAGGTGATGATGACGAGTCCCCTGTACATCGCGTGTATGTCGACACCTTTTATCTCGACAAGTTTGAAGTCACGAACGGGCGGTTCGCCAAGTTTGTCGAGGCCATCCAGAGTGAACCGCCGTGGGGGTTTTCGGATAAGGATACGCCGGTGACTCATGCGGATCGGCCGGTACGCTGGGTGAGCTGGATGGATGCGATGGGGTATTGTCTCTGGGCCGGCAAGCGGTTGCCTACGGAAGCAGAATGGGAGAAAGCGGCCCGCGGGACGGATGGGCGTATCTATCCCTGGGGAAACGAGGCTCCGACGCCGGCCCATGCGGTGTTTGGTTTGAAGGAAGGCGGTGGCGAGACGGTCTCTCCCATCGGCAATCGTGACAAAGGGAGGAGCGCGTACGGCGCCCACGATCTGGCGGGCAATCTCTATGAATGGGTGATGGATTGGTACGCGGAGGATTTCTATACCAACTTTGCCAAGAATCCGGCCATTAATCCCCGAGGGCCGAGCGAAGGGACATCGAAGGTTCAGCGCGGAGGATCGTATATCAACAACCCCTATCGGCTACGGTCATCGTTTCGGACAAAGGGCGATCCGACAGAGCAAGATCCGAATGTCGGGTTTCGCTGTGCGCAGGAGGTGCCCAAACTGCCGTAAGGCAGCTCAGGCACCTTCCGATCGCAAATCGGGAACCGTTCTCTCCCTACTCGCCTGCGGCCACGCCTTTCTTATACGTCGTATACACGTAGACTGGAATCCCGGCATCCTTCAGTGTGGCCTGAATTAACGGCTGCACCTCGTCCCAGGTGAGTCCTCCTACGCCGGTGGCTAAGCGCGGCAAGGCCAGGCTCGTGACTTTCTGATCCTGGATTTCTTTCTTCAGCGCATGCAGGACGTGATTGATATTGGGCACCGTCGCTTTCCCTGGCCTGCTCTGATGGCCGTCCGGCGCTTCTTGCGTAAACAGGTTGATGATAACGGGCGATCCCGGCCCTTTCCAGCTCCACAGGCTTCCAGGCTTGGGATTGTAGGTCTGACAATAGTGGCGGAAGTCTTTGTACATGGCTGGCCATTGTTCCCGGAGGGCTAATGCGAGCCCTTGCTTAAAGTCGTCGTTGGGAGCAATGCCATGCGCGACCGCGCCAGCTTTGGAGAGGAGGATGTCACCGGTGACTTCTTTGATCATCATGAGCCCTTTCTGTAGTGAAGGATGAATCCTGCAAGTGTCATAGATAACAGATAAGTCGTCGATGCGACGAGGTCAATCGCAAAGGCGTGGAAAATCTTGCACGTAGAAATCGTCGATAGGACTACCTGTCCATTGTACAGGCTCGCGAGTGGGGTTACGCGGGCGGTACATGGCGAAACGTGTTTTCCCTTCGCGATGGCGCGGATTATGCGTACCATTATGGTGCGGGATCACGGTTATGGAGGGGGAACCATGAACATCCTTATCATCGGTGCGGTGCTCGGTCTGCTGATTTGGGGTCTGGTGTGCGGGAACGGCGTGATCCGAGTCATGACTCGGATCATCACCGGTGGTCTGACGCTGCTCTCTTTGGCTGGGATGATCTTTCTCTTCGGTGTGGGGCAGAAGGCGCATTGGACCAGCGACGGACCCGGCATGTTGCTGATCATGATCGGTGTCGCGGCCTCCGGCTTCTTCGCCTTTCTCTTCGGGAGCCTGACATTCCTGCCCTCTTCACCTCAGCCCTCTCAACCGTCTGTAAATTTCAGCGAACTGATAGCGATGCTTTCGGAAAAAGGAAAAGGCCGCCCCTCAGAATAGAGCTCTTTCGGCCCCGGTTCTATCCCCCCGTTCCATCTTTTAAGCTGTCGGCGTATGGTAGTGGCGCGTAGCTAAGGGCGAAGCTTTAGCTATCCTCCTGGTCATGTCGTGGAAAGGGCCCAGAATGAAACAGTATCAAGTGACATCTGCTGGGAAGTGTAAGCTGAAGGCCTACGATCCAGATGAGACCGGTGAGTACAAGAAAACGGATCAGGGCAAGGACAAGGCCAAAGCCGATACGGCAAGACTTATCGCTCGGCTCGCAGGATTGCAGGAGCGTCTCTATGCCAATGCCACACGATCGGTGCTCATCGTGTTGCAAGGCATGGACACGAGCGGCAAAGACGGGACGATTCGGAATGTGATGTCCGGCGTGAATCCCCAGGGCTGCAAGGTTGTGGCCTTTAAGGCGCCGTCCCAAGACGAACTGGCGCGCGACTTTCTCTGGCGTGTGCACAGGGAAGCGCCGCCCAAGGGACATATCGGCATCTTCAACCGATCCCATTACGAAGATGTGCTCATCACGCGGGTGCATGGATGGGTGCCTGATGCCGTCGTGAAACGGCGCTTCAATCAGATCAAGGAGTTCGAAGAGCTGCTGCACGAAAACGGCACGGTGATCCTGAAGTTCTTTCTCCATATTTCGAAAGCCGAACAGAAGGTACGACTCGAAGCCCGCATCGCCGATCCGGAAAAGCGCTGGAAGTGGAATTCCGGCGACTTGGAGGAACGGAAATTGTGGGGCGGATACATGCAGGCCTTCGAAGATGTGATCTCGGCGACCAGCACCAAGCATGCGCCCTGGTACATCGTGCCGGCGAACCGAAAGTGGTACCGCAATCTGGTTGTGGCGGAGCGCATCGTTGAGGCGCTCGAAGGCTTGAAGCTCAAGACGCCACCAGGGCCCGAAGGCGTCGATTTTTCGACGCTCAATATCGTCTAATACGACAAGGAAATGAAGTAGCCTGAAGTAGATATTGGTGAGATAGAGTTATTCGAAAGGTAGGGTCTTGAATGTACGTAAATTGTTCGGTACGCTGCTTCAAACTGCGAGCTCGCTCTACCTACAATCTCTTGAGAAGGAGTCTTCAGATGCGACAGGCCATTCTTGTTTCTCTCACTCTTTGTACTCTAGTTATCGGGTCCGCGTTCGTAGCGTCTGCCCAGGTGCCCTCGGCTGGTGATATGCAGCAGAAGCTTGACCAGGAGATGGCGAATGCGAAACGCTCTGCCACCGAATCTTCGTCCAGCGCCCGGCAGGGGGCAAGTAACGTGAAGACCGAGGCTGAGCGGAAGATGGAGGAGACAGCGGCCCAACACAAGGGTCAGGCCGAGGGGAAAATGACGGAAGAAATCGAGAAGGCAAAGCGGAAAGCTCAAGGGTCAGGCTACTAAAAGAGTCAGACGGTCACGTCGAGGATGGGGGAATAGCTGTCAGGCTGTTCCCCCTTTTCATTTGCTGCGATAGAAGCGAACCTCTGACTGGGGCGACATATTGCGAAGCGTCTCCGGGCACAGGTTATGCTTTGTTGTCTCGAGTAAACATTCGTGCTTTCCCCATTGACATGGTTTTCTAATGGGCGTAGATCGGAATTGCGGCCTGTGATTTTCGGAAGTGCGGGAGATCGGGCAGACCGCGCGGCTGCTATCCAGGTTTCTCGCTGACTTTATCAGAGAGGAGGGGTGGATATGAGCGATGCAACGCCACCTGGTCCGTCAGGCCCGCCGATGCGAAGGCGGGTTTCTCGTCGGTCGTTCTAGTCGATTCTCTCCAGGCCGTGCCGTAGAGGCACGAATGACCAATCGGGTGTCGGCCTGATCAGGCTAGAGAGTCTGTGCTAGAGCGGGGAATAACAGTACCTGGGATTGACGAGGTCTCCCCCGACTAGAAACTCAACGCATGTCTCATCGTACGGGTCTTTCGGGCCGTGACATAAGAAAGATTACTTGGCGTCCTAAGCGCCGCTCACGGGCGACCTCCCACCATAGTGCAAGGTCGCCCGTGCTGTTTCTCATCTCGTGAAAATATCCTCCAACGTCGTTGTCGCATCGCTCAATGCTTCGCCGTACACCAAGAGCACAGCTCAGTATTTCGTTCGCTGCCGCCTAGTTGAAGAATATTTTGACGAGCGAGTCAGGGTGATTACCCCTGAAGATTCTGAGGTCTACGCCAGACGTAGTAGAGCGGGATGCCGCTCAGGACGGTGGCCGCGCCGTACAGCGATTCTGTCGGTCGTTCGAGCACACTGGAGATAACCAGGGCGGCAGCTCCGCAGACGAGGGTGATCGGTAAGATCGGATACAGAGGCGCTCGAAAATGTTGTGGATGGATGGAACGTGTCTGACGAAGGCGGAAGATCGTAGAGAGAGTCAGGGCCATGAAGAGCGAGAGGACCAAGCCGCTATAGACAAGTAGTTGTTCGAACGTACCACTGATGATCAGCAGTGAGGCCCAGAGGCTTTGGAAGACGATTGCGCGGGCCGGCACATTGGTTCGAGGGTGCACCTGGGCGAGCCAGGGGCTGATCATGCCGTCGCGCGCCATGGCCCAATAGACACGGGGTCCGGCCCAGGTCATGGCGCTGACTGCTCCTGCGATGGAAAGACAGAGAATGGCGGCAACCAGCTGCCCGCTTTGCCGCCCCCACAAAGCCGCGGCGACTTTCTCCGCCACCGGCACAATGGGTTCCTGTGCCAGTTCTGTGATGGACAAGGCTGAGAGGTAGACGACATTCAGCAAGAGATAGATGACGGCGACGAACGCTGTTCCTCCGATCATGATTCTGGGCAGGGTCTTCTGGGGATTTACGATATCCGTGGCAATGTAGCCGGCGACGTTCCAGCCGAGGTAGCAGTAGGTCACGATGACGAGGGCGATGGCGGCGGTTCCAATCGTGGGGGCTTGCGCGATGGGTGGGGTGAGGAAAGGACGCCCCTGCCCGATCACGGCCGACAGTCCGCCGAGAATCAGTCCTCCGATGGCCACGACTTTAGTGGTGGTGAGTATCAGCTGCAGGCGGCCGCCCGTTTGGACGCCTCGACAATGGATGAAGGTCGCGCTCCAAAGAAGCATAAGCGAGAGGCCTTTCGCGATCCACCCTGATTCATCCGGTATCAGAACGACGCGCAGCGCATAAGACGAGAAGCTGATGGCCGAGGCTGCCACGGCGGCGCCGAATCCGATGGTGAACGATGTCCAGCCGCTGAGGAAGGCCAAGAGCGGTCCGTAGGCTTCTTTCAGGTAGACATAGTCCCCGCCAGCGTGCGGCAGTCGTGAGCCCAGCTCGCCATAGATCATCGCGCCGCCGATAGCGAAGAGCGCTCCCATGAACCACAAGAGGAGAATCAACAGCGGATCGCCGAGATCCCGGGCCATAATGCCGGTCGTCGTGAAGATACCGCCTCCGATGATATTGCTGACGAGGACACAGGAGGCGGTGAACCAGCCGACGCGCAGAGGCGTGGACTGATCCGGTTGCGACGAGGTAGATGGCATAGTTGCCGGCATGATGCGCGGAAATGGTTTGTGAGGCAAGGTGAAGTTAGTCAACTGCCTGGTGTTTTGTGCTGTGCAGGCCTCTTCCATTTGTGTCCGATCTAACGCTGCCCCCGCCTTGTTTCTCCGCTCATGGCCCCTTTACAATACTTCTCTCTCACCAAAGGAGGCCGACATGGGTCTTGCCGACAATAAGTGCATTCCCTGTCGGGGCGGTGTGCCGCCGGTTCCCGCTGATCGTGCGCAGGCTCTGCTGGAAGAATTGGGACGAGGTTGGACGCTGAACGGATCGGGGCATCTTGAACGGCTCTATACGTTCAAGGATTTTGCTCAGGCTTTGGCCTTTGTGAATAAAGTGAGCGCGATCGCCGAGGCCGAAGGCCATCATCCTGACCTCTACCTGGCTTGGGGGAAGTGCAAGGTGGAGATCTGGACGCACAAGATCAACGGTTTGACGGAGAGCGATTTCTATCTCGCGGCAAAAGCCGACCGGGAGTTCGAGCCATTCCGAGCTGCAGCATCCTAATTTTAGCAATCTTGCCATGCTGAACGTACGAGGCAACAGATGAGCGATCAGGCGCAGGTGGCGCTCGTCAATATGCCGTTCAGTTATTCGAAGTACCCGTCGATCCAACTGGGCACCCTCTCGGCGCTACTCAAGTCGAAGGGGGTCCCGGTCGACTGCCACCATTTGAATGTTCGTTTCGCCCACAAGATCGGTGTCCCTCTCTATGAAATGATCTGCGAAAAGCGGGCGCTCTTCGGCGAGTGGCTCTTTTCCTATCTCCTGTTTCGTGACAACCCCAAGCGCGCGGAATATCCGCGGGTCTTTAAGCCGGTCTTCGAGCAAGTGGCTCAGGAGAGCGGGCAGCCGATCTCATTTTTTGAAGACATGGCGATGAGGACGGCGCCGCAGTTTCTCACCTGGGCGATGACGGCGATCGATTGGGGGCAGTACAAGCTCGTCGGCTTTACCTCGACATTCGATCAGAATGTCGCGAGCCTGACCTTGGCAAAGATGATCAAAGATCTGTATCCGGAGGTGAAGATCGTCTTCGGCGGGGCGAACTATGACGGCGAGATGGGGATGGAATACTTCCGGGCGTTCCCCTTTATCGACTATGTCGTGGTGGGTGAAGGAGAGGAGGTGGTGCCTTCCCTCGTGCGCCATGTCCTAGAGGGGACGTCTGACGCGGTTCCGAATGGAGTGATCTTCCGAGAGCAGGATCAGATTCGGTTTACGCCGAATCCGGCGCTGTTTGCCGATTTCGCGAAGACCGGGCCTCCGGACTACGATGACTATTACCATCTGCTGGCCGAGCTCGGTGATGCGGCGCAGGGCCTGGACCGCATTCTCCTCTACGAAGGCTCGCGCGGTTGTTGGTGGGGGGAGAAGCACCATTGCACGTTCTGCGGCCTCAATGCTCAGAGTATGAAGTTCCGGGCGAAAGCGGCGGATCAGGCGGCGCGCGAGATGACGGCGCTCTCCAGCCGGTACGACACGACTCGGTTCAGGCTGGTTGATAACATCATCGACATGAAGTATGTCGAGAATCTGTTCGGGGAGTTTGCCGCGGCGCATTGCGATCTCGATGTGTTCATCGAAACTAAGAGTAATCTTCAGAAGAGTCAGATCCGCACGCTCGCGGTCGGGGGCGTGAAGTGCATGCAGCCGGGGCTGGAGAGTCTCAGTCTGTCGCAGCTCAAGGCGATGGACAAGGGCGTGACGCCCATGCAGAACATCCTGTGCCTGAAGTGGAGTAGCTACTACCGTGTTGCGGTGTCCTGGAATATTCTGCTCGGATTTCCAGGCGAGACGAACGAGGATTATCGGCGACAGATTGATCTGCTTCCCTCGCTCTTCCATTTGCAGGCGCCGGAGGCGACTGGGAAGTTCTGGCTGCAGCGGTTCAGCCCCTACTTTACGCGTCCGCATGATTATGGTGTGCGGATTACGGGGCCGGGGATGGCCTATGAGTATGTGTATGATGCGGCGCGCCTTGATTTGCTGAAGATCGCCTATGATTTCGAGTATGAGCTGGATCACTGGCCGGTGGATCCGCATCTCTATCAGGAACTGGTCGGTCTCGTGGAGGAATGGCAGCGGCGGGCGCGCGGCAGCGACCGGCCGTTTTTGTATTATTCCAAATCGATGGATTATGTGACGGTCTACGACGGGCGGGATCCTCAGGTGCCGACGAGGCAGCGGTTTGATTGGCCGGCCTCGGGCATCATTGAAGCCTGCAACGAGGCTGCGAAGAGTAGGGATCACATTCGCGCGGTATTGAAAGAAGCGAAGAGTGATCTGTCGTTGTCAGATGAAGAACTGAATGATGCCCTGAGTATTCTGACGAGCCGTCGTATTCTCTACGAAGAGCGTGGGAAGTATTTCACTCTGGCGATTCCAGAAAACCAATTTCTCTGAACTGCATCGGCCCGTCGTCAGTAACAACCGTCCGCTTCTACATCGACAATTTGTCGGCCACATTCCGCATCTGGACCCCGTGCACGAGTGACGCACCTCCCCTGATGGCGCAGGCCACGTGTACCGCTTCCGTCATTTCCTCAATATTCGATCCCTTCTCAAGCGATGCCTGCGTATAGGCGTCGATACAATAGGGACATTGCACGGCATGCGCGACGGCCAAGGCGATCAGAGATTTCTCCCGCTCCGTGAGGGCCCCCTCCGCGAACACCGCACTGTAGTAGTTCATGAACTTGTCCCAGAGCTCTTTGTTGCCCTTGCCCATGTCTCCGAACTTGCCGAGATCGTGTGAATGATAATATGAGTCCATACGAGCCTCCTGGTTGGTTCAAAGGTTCGGTAGAGATCGTCGAGAACGTTGTGGCGAACAGGTTCGCTCAGGCATGACCGGGAGGATCAGGTTCGACGTTCAGGAGGACTTCGGAGAAACGAGTGCCGACGATATCAGTGACCTTGGCCATGAGGTCGGTCACTTCTTTCCATTCTTCTGGAAGCAGATCCTGCTTCAATTGGGGATGAATCGCCCATTGCGCATCGACCTGAGTTCCCTTCCGGCTCACGAGGACGCGCAACAGTTCCACGTCCCATGTCGCTTTGTCGTTTGGGCTTTCACCTGTCGGGGAGCTGCTCATTGGGCCTGAAGGAGGTGTTGATGTTGCCATGGTGATGTACTCCAGCAAGAATGTTGCGCAATTTTAGCGTACAGATCGGCTTGCTGTATACGGGGTGCCGTGTCGGCTTGGAAGAGGTGGCGGGCTCACCAGCAGGGGGTTTTCCCCCGAGATTGTTGGCGGGATCATCCGAGAGATGGTGGTCTGCCGTCTTGGGATTCCCGAATCACTGAGATCATAGAATCGTGGAGGTGGCCATTGCTTGCAACCAACTCCTGTCCGTAGAGTGAGTGGGATTGGCCACAAAAGTCCGTCACTCTTCCTCCAGCCTCGCGAAGGATTACTACACCTGCTGCCGTATCCCACGGGCTGAGTTTCACTTCCCAAAACCCGTCGAATCGTCCTGCCGCGACATAGCATAGATCAAGGGCTGCTGATCCTGTGCGGCGGAGTCCTTGGGCTAGAAGTGCAAACCGAGCAAAGTGATCGAGGTTATTATTCGGAGTTTCGCGAATATTGTAAGCAAAGCCGGTTACCAGGAGGGCTTGGTCTAACTGTGCTGTTTGAGAGACGTGGAGCGGCTGCCCATTGACCCGTGCTCCGCCGCCACGCGTAGCGCTAAAGAGTTCATCACGAGTGGGATCGTACACCACACCAAGTACACACTGCTCCTTGTACTCAAGTCCAATGGATACGCAATATGTAGGAAAGCCATGTGTAAAGTTTGTGGTGCCGTCGAGGGGATCGATAATCCAGACGTAGGGTGACTGAGTCTGCCCAATGCGTCCCCGCTCTTCCGCGAGGAAGGCGTGATCGGGATAGCTGGCCAGGATCACATCGATGACGCATTGCTCAGCGGCATGATCTGCCTCTGTGACAAGGTCGATAGCGCTCTTGTTCTCGACGCGGAAACCGTCTCGTACGTAACGCGAGAGGACCTTGCCTGCTTGTCTTGCCGCATGAACGGCTGTTTCCAAGAGCAAGGGAACAGGTGGTTCATTCGTGGGTGATGGTTCAAGCATGGCGAATCATAGCACAAGGCCTCATAAGGCCTACCTGCCATCTTCAAGCTTCTGAAGTCACAACGGTTGGCAGAGTGGCGTGTTGGCACATGCAATTAATTCAAAGCATGGGAAGAAACAGATCGTAACCATCTATAAACGCAGAGATGGTAAGTTTCTATTCTGCGACGGACAAGCCTTGTCCATGTACTTGTCACAGCTTTCTCTTCTGTAGGGAAAGCTACTTTATAATCATAGTATTTTAGTATGTCGTTGGTAGTTGACAGCTCTTGTATGCAATGCTATAAAGCAAGCATGCTTCTGTTGGGGGTGTCGTGGAAGAACTAACAGATATTCTTGTAGGTCTTGAGCAGCGGATCCATGCCTACAAAAATAGGTTCCAGGAACTTGAGAAAAAGAAACGTCGACTCGATGACGAGATTGCGACGATCAAGAAGTACCTCGAACTTGCCGAGACGCTCTACCGAGTAGAAGCCGATAAAGCGAAGCTTGCCAGTCTCTCCAGTCAGATTATTACCGATGACAACAAGGGTGTGCGGACTCTTCCGGTCATGGACGTGACGGATCAGTCGCGCGAAATTCTCTTAGGTCGCAGCAAGTACGTCGGAAAGAGTGTTCCTGAAGCGACGTATGAGATCTTGCGTGAGTCCAACCGTGCCATGCATGCGAAGGAATTGCTGCAACGGCTTGCTGAAGGTGGACTGCAGATCAAAGGGAAAACGCCGTTGACCTCTGTGGCGACTTCACTGAAGCGGGATAAACGATTTAGGAAAGTCGGCCCGAATACGTTTGAGGCGCTCGAGGATGTGTTGGTTCAAGCAGTGTAGGTTGTCGTATTCCTTTAAAAGGGAGGGGGGTGAGACTCTTGGCAACGAAGAAAGCAGCAGCAAAGAAGAAGAAGAAGTAGCCTGCCGAGTTTGACTCGCCGAGAGTGAGGCCACTCACTCTCGGCGTTTACTCATGAGTGCGCCTTGTGAAGGCGAGCAACCCACTCCCATCCAGTTCGAAATCACTCTGAAATAGAGACAAGTCGTTATGAGGCCTGAAGTGCTACGGCTGGTTGTGACCTGCTGATCGAAAGCGACTTCCTGGATTCAGCGGAAGCGGACTCTGTGTTGAGTAGAATCCATTTTTCAGGCTGTTCCAAGATTTGCTCGACAAGACGAGTGTGGAGCGCATGCCCCGACCGTTCGGCAATGAGGTGGCCGATGAAAGGCATGCCAAGAAGTGAAAAGTCCCCAATCAGATCCAGGACCTTGTGGCGGACGAATTCGTTTGAGAAGCGAAGGCCGGATTCATTCATGATGCCGTTCTCTGAGAGTACCACGGTATTCTCGAGGCTTCCGCCTTGTCCGAGGCCGCGTGCCCAGAGGGCCTGTACCTCGCGCAAGAATCCGAATGTGCGGGCTTCTGCAATATCGTGCTCAAAGGTATCCGCGGAACAGTCGTGCGTATAGACCTGCGTCTTGATCATCGGATGATTGTAGTGAATGGTGTACGTAATTTTTGGCGTCGAGGACGGCTCGATGCGCACGCGCTTTTGGCCGTCGCACACTTCGATCGGGGCCATGATTTTCAAGTAGGGCTGGCGGCGAGATTGTGATGTCAGGCCGACGGAATGGATTAAGCGAACAAACGGTGCGGCACTGCCGTCCATGACGGGGATTTCTCCGGCCGTGACGTCGATGTATACATTATCAACTCCCAGTCCTGAGAGGGCGGCCAGCACATGCTCAATCGTCTTGACCTGAAATCCATTGCCGTTGATCGCAGTGCATAGTTCGGTTGGCACCAAATGCTCGATAGATGCAGGGAGTGAGGCTCCTGACTTTCCATTCCGGTTCACGAAGACGACGCCCGTATTTACAGGTGCTGGTCTAAGGGTAATAGTTACGGGCTGGCCTGAGTGAAGCCCAATGCCAGAGCAGGTAATCGGAGCGGCTAGGGTTTGCTGATTCCTCACGAGAGCCTCCAAATTCAAATGACGGTCTGTCATTTAGCAAGAGGCTTGCCATGGATGACGTATCGCAAGGCATTGATAAAAGGACATAAATTGTTGCTTTAAGGAATTGCAATGTGTTGTAAAAAAGGTACAACTGTGGATTTTCAAAAATAAAACTTGAACGGTGCTGTGGTGATCGTTCAGGGCCGTGGGTCCAGTTCAATCAATCCTTTCCGGATTGCAAGGATGGCCGCCTGGGTTCGATCATAGACCTGTAGCTTGTGGAAGATGTTGCGCACGTGATTTTTCACGGTTTTTTCACTAAGGTCCAGTGCGTTTGCGATCTCCTTGTTGGTCTTTCCGTCAGCCACTAACCGGAGAACCGTGATTTCGCGTTCGGTGAGGTCATGTTCCACCCACCCCGGCTTTTTGCCCTTCTTCTGCGCCATAAGGGAAAACTCAGCGAGAATTTTGCTGGCAACTGACGGGTGAATCAACGATTCGCCTCGGTAGATTGCGCGAATCGCCGCGACGATTTGGGAGGATTCGGAGTCTTTCAGGAGGTAGCCGGTGGCACCGGCACGAACCAGATCGAAAATGTACTGCTGTTCTTCGTACATCGTCAGCGCCACGATTCCGATGTGGGGAAACTCGCGTTTGATTTGTCTCGTGGCTTCGACGCCCCCCATGCGAGGCATGCTGACATCCATAAGAATGACATCGGGAACCAGCGCTTTGGCTTTTTCAACGGCTTCCATTCCATCCTGGGCTTCTCCCACGATATGGAGATCTTCTTTGGTTTTGAGAATGGCGGCCAGCCCTTCTCGAACGACCCGATGGTCATCGGCAATGAGGACTTTAATCTTGTCCATGTTCGCTAGTCTCCTTATTCATGAGGGGGACTTCGACTGTGATTGTCGTGCCTCTCCCCTGCTTGGAATCGATGTGTCCTTCGCCACCGACCAGTTTGGCCCTCTCAATAATACCTCGAATGCCAAAGTGATCCCATTTGTCCGGATCGCGCAACACGGCGTCCATATCGAATCCGATGCCATTGTCTGAAATGGTCACCCGCAACATCTCCAGGTTGATCTCCAATTTGATCGAGACACGATCGGCCTTCGCATGCTTCTGGACGTTGCTCAAGGCTTCCTGAATAATCCGAAAGAGGAAGATCTTCGTTCGGGGAAACAAAATTTGTTCATCCCCGGTCACGGTGAACTGCGCTTTGATGCGGGCCTGAGTTTCGTAGGACTTGAGGTAGTTGGTCAGCGCGGGAATCAGCTCCATTTTGTCATAGTGGAGTGGCCGTAAATTGAAGATGACTTGTCGGGCTTCCTGGATGGCGAGTTTCAGCTGGGCTTTGCTTTCCTTGATCGTGGCGAGGCTTGCTTTCGGGTTCTTGCGCACAAGTTGCTGGCACAAGTCGAGCTTGAAATTGACACCCGCAAGACTTTGGACGAGCCCATCGTGGATTTCGCAGGCAATGCGTGTCCGTTCTTCAGTGACCGCCGCGCCGGTTTCTTTGACATATAGCCGGTAGAGAGACTGGTACTTATTGAGCGTGTTCTCGATTTCTGCAGTGGCACGGATGCGCGCACCGATGAGCTCCCACATGAACTTGGCGCTGGCTCCGCCGATGATGGTGACGCCCATCCGGTGAAAGTCCTGCAGGAATTGCCAGACTTCAGCATCGCCGGATACATCAATAACAAGGTCTACCCGCTCCATCGCTAAGAGTTTGCGATAGTCACGCGTCACGGGAATCTGGAGTTGTTTTGCGAGCGTGACACCGGGCGCCTGCGTGTTGACCTCGGCAATTCCCACGATCTGCACGAGCGGATCGTTCGCGAAAATCTCCATGAGCGCGGTTCCCCCACGCCCGGCGCCGATAATAGCGACATTGGTGGCGCCAACCTTCGACGACTTACTCCGGACTTTGGTGGAACGGCGTTTCGTAGATGTCATGGTTCTATGAACCAGTGTTGGTTGCCGGGGTACAAGTTGATTGCTGAGCTGAGAAATCGAAGGGAAGAGACGAAGGAGAGGAAGCAGAGCGAGGGGCTGAGGAGCCTGCCGTCACCGCTCTCGACGCTGCTGAGCCAGGGATTTGAGTTCGTCCATGAACTGATCAATGTCCTTGAACTCGCGATAGACAGACGCGAACCGGACATAGGCAACCTGGTCGAGTTGGTGCAACTCCTTCATGACTTCTTCGCCGACGATCCGACTTTCAATTTCACTTTCTCCCATCTCCTGGATCCGCTTCTCGATGCGATCCGTGACGTCCTCGATCGTGGCCGTGCTGATGGGTCTTTTCTCGCAGGCTTTCTTGAGGCCGGACAAGATTTTCGTGCGGTCGAACGACTCGCGCCGCCCGTCTTTCTTCACGACTACCGGGAGAATTTCTTCAACCCGCTCGTAGGTCGTATAGCGGCGTTTACAGCCGAGACACTCGCGGCGCCGGCGAATGACCTCGCCTTCCTTGGCCATACGCGAGTCCACCACCTTGTCTTCGAGCTCGTCGCAGAACGGACATTTCACTGGTGGCGACCCTGCCCTTATGCCTGTGGGCTAGTAGGAGTGAAAAATAGGAAAGCGGTTGCACAACGCCTTCGCTTGAGCACGGACCTCTTCCAGGACGGTGGCATCGTGGCGGTGCTGTAGGACGCGGTCGATGAGGGCCACGATTTCTTTCATGTCTGCCTCTCGCATGCCGCGCGTGGAGACAATCGGCGTGCCAAGCCGGATGCCACTGGCCACGGACGGGGGCTTTTCGTCATAAGGAACGGCATTTTTATTGACGATGATTCCTGCGGCGTCTAACGCGGCATCGGCCTCTTTCCCAGTAATGCCCTTGTTGGTGAGGTTTACCAGGAACAGATGGGTGTCGGTTCCGCCGGAGACAATCTTGTAGCCGCGATCGACGAGCCCCTGTGCAAGGGCACGGGCGTTCGCGACCACCTGCTGCTGATATTTTTTAAAGGAGGGCGACAAGGCCTCTTTGAAGGCCACGGCTTTGGCCGCGATCACATGCATCAAAGGTCCACCCTGAAGTCCCGGGAAGATAATCTTATCGACGGCCTTGGCGTGCTCGGCTTTGCACATTACGATACCGGCACGGGGACCACGGAGAGTCTTGTGGGTGGTCGTCGTGACGAAGTCGGCGAAGGGGACCGGGCTGGGATGGAGCCCCGCGGCGATCAGTCCAGCGATATGGGCGATATCCACCATAAGATAGGCACCGACTGATTTGGCGATCTGTTGGAAACGGGGAAAGTCGAGAACGCGCGCATACGCACTCGCACCGACGACGAGCATTCGTGGGCGGCATTCTTCCGCCAGTTTTTGCACGGCATCGTAGTCGATCGTCTCAGTCTGTCGATCCACTCCGTACGCGAAGGCCTTGAAGATCATCCCCGAGAAACTTACTTTACTGCCGTGAGTCAGGTGGCCGCCATGGGCGAGGTCCATTCCGAGAATAGTGTCGCCAGGCTTGAGGACGGAGAGATAAGCCGCCATGTTTGCGGACGAACCGGAGTGTGGCTGAACGTTGACATGGTCTGCACCGAAGAGCTCTTTGGCACGCTGAATCGCCAGTGCTTCGACGGCGTCGACATGCTCGCATCCGCCGTAGTAGCGCTTGCCGGGATAACCCTCAGCGTACTTATTGGTCATCAAGCTGCCTTGGGCAGCCAAGACAGCGGGGCTGGCAAAGTTCTCAGACGCGATCAACAAGAGTTTGTCACGTTGACGGGTCTCTTCCGCTTCAATTGCGGCGTAGACATCCAGATCAGTTGATTTGAGAGCGTCTAGTGACCCGATCGCGTCGCGCATCACCCCTCCACGGTGTATCCCCGTTATGCTTCAGCAGCAGCTTCCTGTTCTTGCTTCTTAACCACACGGACGGTCACGGTGGCGGTTACTTCTCGTGGCATCTTGATCGGGACCGTGACGGTACCCAGTTCCTTAATAGGCTGGGCCAGCTGGATCTTGCGCCGATCAATAGTAAACCCTTGTGCCGCCAAGGCTTCGGCTAAGTCTTTGGATGTCACAGACCCGAACATCTTGTCGTCTTTTCCGACCTGTGCCTCAATGGTGAGGGTGACAGCAGAAACATTCTTGGCATGCACTTCAATTTCGAGCTTCTCTTTTTTCGCCTTCTCCGCTGCGACACGCTTCACGTGCTCGAATGCCTTGATACTGCGGCTGTTGGCCAAAACCGCTTTTTTGCGAGGCAACAGGAAGTTTCGGGCAAATCCGTCCCGAACATCGAGCAGATCGCCGAGATGGCCGACCCCATCCATCGTTTCTTGTAAAATGACTTTCATAGCCCTAACTCCTTCTGTTGGAAAGGAAGTGAGGATACGGGGGATCAGGTTGAAAAGTCAATTCTCTAATCCTTTTTCGGGTTGTGTTGGCGGCCTGGACAGGTGCCGAGGGGCCCCTATATCATGGCCCACCGGTCGACGAGGGTGAGAGGAGCGAGATGCAGTTAACAGCCAGAGCCTGTTTGGAAATGTGCGCCGCAAGCCTGGATCAAGAAGTCCTGCAAGCGAACGACGCCGGACTGGATATTCCTATTGTGGTGACCAGGGGACGGCTGGTTCATACAGTGGGAGGCCTTCACGTGTATGAATTCACCCTCCCGGCCGGATGTCTCCTGCCAATCGATCTTCCCCTGTCCATTGTTCCTGGAGACGAAATTGAAGCCACTGAGGGGGTGGTGCTGAGTTGTCAGGGTAATGTGGTGCTGGTGCAAGCGGTGGATGCCATTGGAGCCTCAGTTCCTTCCGCGACGCTCATTCCGGACCGCGCCGGGCACCTTGGTACCATCGCGACGCGGCTGCGAGACATGATCAGCCAGGCGGATGCGTACAATCTCGGCCCGTCGGAGCGCCTGGTGCCGCTCTTGGTGTCGTCAGGTGATCCAAGCCAAGCCGCCCTCGGTTCTTCGGCGATCTTGACCACGGTATGGCTCGAAGATCAGGCCTTGCGTCGTCAGAAGATCGCCACGCTCGTGCTTGAGCTGATTCGCGCGAACAAACGGATTTTACTCATCGGTCCGGATCATCGCTCGTCTGATGAGATGGTCGGGACGATCGCGAAAGCCATGAAAGCCAGCGGATTGACCTACAAGACGTGGATCAGTCGCTACGAGATGAGCATCGTCTCTCAAACGAGCGGAATTTCCATCCATGAACTCGGGTTTGAGGCGCAGATGCATCAGTTTTATGCCAAGTCCAGGGCAGATAAAGCCTCGCTTCGGCGAAAGTATGACCGGTTTCGCGAACTGACTCCCCTGCTGGCCTACAAAGGGCAGAAACAGAAGGATCTGGATGAAGTCCGTTTGCTGGAGTGGCGACTGTTGACCCAGTTGAGCGAGTTTCAGGCGAAGATCAAGGATGTCACGGCAATTCTGACGGAATACGAAAATCTCCCCCTCTGGCGCCGGATCGGCATGCAGACCGTTGGAAAGAACGTCGAATCGCTCCAGCAATATCGGGTGCTCTACGAGCAGCAGATCGGTGAACTGACCAAGGAGCTGGAGATCGCCAAGGTCCGTATCGACGAATTGGTTCCTGAAGCGGCCGTTCCGAAAGATTTGCGACCGGAATTTGATGACCTCAAAGAGGCCATCACGAAATTGGGCGGGACGAAGAAAATTCGCGAACTATTGGCGGCAGAAGAAAATACCAACCGACAAGCCTTTATCCAGAATCGTCGCCTGGTGATCTCCACGCCGGCGCGGATTGCCAGTGATCCGCTGTTTGCGCGCGTGCGGTTCGATGTGCTCATCGTCGAGGACGCGCCGCAGATCGATGCGACCATGTTGCTGGCGGCGGCGGGGTTGGTGCGTGAGCGCATTGTGCTAAGTGGGGATCCTCGCGATCTTGCCGCAGGAGAAGGCTGGGCAATCCCCGGGATCGAATCCCCGGCGGTCGTTTAAGGCTGCGCACATAGTTGCTTGACGCCGGTAGCGTGAATTCAGGATAATCCTCCCCTCGACCCTTCTTGCCGAAGTGGTGGAATGGCAGACACACTGGTTTCAGGTACCAGCGACCGCAAGGTCATGCGGGTTCAACTCCCGCCTTCGGCACCATCCCCCCTCCAGGATTAATTCCCACTGTTGGCTAATGTTTCAAGTTGCAGGCGCCTACCGGGCAGGAATTCGAGCGACCGGTGAGTCGGAGGCGGTTTCGTGCAAACCATGCGTAGGCTCGCAAGACCATCGGCTCGAGAAGAGAAAGACGGCTTAGCCTCGCAAGCATTCCAAGACCGACAGCTTCCCACATGGCCCGGAACACCTCGACGCCGCTGATCACTCTCCCGTCAGCCCAACGGGCATGAATGATTCTGCTCAGCTCTGCAGAGGAAACGTCGATGGATGCCGCGTCATAGTCAACCGCCGAGAAGTCGTTGAATTTCAGTTGTCGTTGCCGGTCTAATCGCGTCATGAACGCGATTTCTCGCGCGCAGATGGGACAGGCTCCGTCGAAAAAGACTGTGAGCGGGTAGGGTGCCATCTGTCCCATTCCTTGTCGCTAGGTTCGGGATAAAGACTGCCGCGCCAATCGATCCAGCGTCATATCCAGTTCGGCGAAGCTCTCCACGATCTCAATATGAGCTTTCTCAAAGAGATCCCGCATGTCGAGCGCGCCATTTCCACCGACGGCCACGCGCGATGTCGGAGCCACTTCGCGCGTGAGGTTATCGACTAACTCCGCAGCGTTCGCATCGGACAGAGCGAGGGGAAATGAAATGAGCGTCAGATCGGGTTTCACCGTGCGGCAGAGATTGGCAAGGGACGCAATGGGCACATTGGCGCCCAGGTAGTAGACACGGCAGCCGCGAACACGACATCGATAAGCGACCGCCAGTGCGGCGATGTCGTGTTCTTCCCCTGGCGGGCACGCGACGACTACCTTGGCGCCGAATTCTGTCACCGGTAGCTGATTCATCGCTGAGAAAATCTTTTGTTGGATTTGCTTCGTCACGTAATGTTCGATGGCGATGTTCACGTGACCATCGTGCCAGAGCCGGCCGACCTGTTCCTGGAGCGGAAGCAGAATTCCGTGCAGTGCTTCCTCAAAGGGAACAACAGCGACAGCACCGTTCAAGCGCTTTTCGAAGGTGACGCGATCGAAGGGATCTAGTGTTGAGAGTAATTCACGAAGCAATCTGCTGAACGTATTATCGACGAACGACACTTGAGGCGCGCTGGCTCGCGCTCTTCTCAATAATTCGTCGCGACCCAACTTCGACAGCTCTCCGATTGAACCTCCCGCATCGAGTTGCTCTTTGAGATATCTCAGTAACGAGACATCTTCATCAGAATAATTTCGGTATCGATTGGCTCCCCTGGTCGGTTTTAGGAGGTCAAACCGACGCTCCCATACCCGTATGACGTCTTTTGAGAGCCCGGTGAGTTTTGCAACTCTATGAATTCTATGAGTATTCATTTTACTAAACGCATTATATTTTAACGTCCAACGTTTGTCAAATAATTTACATTTTAACACTTGACACATTGGACAAGATGGTTTATACATTAGACATAGTTGATACAAACATTGAACAGCAACCTACGGAGGTGACCATGGCAACAGCGAAGGCAGCGGGAGCGAGAGTGGGCCAGCTGGAAATTCGAGAAGTGTTTTCTGCGGCCAAGCAAGGATCAACGTGCAGCAGATGTGGCGGGCTCATGGTGAGTGACTTCTGTATGGATCTGCTGAACTGCACCGGTGAACTGGAGTTTGCCGCGACGCGTTGCGTGCAATGCGGCGAAGTTGTCGATCCGGTCATTGAGCGTAATCGTCACCTTCGGCAGGACGCCATGACGGTTCGATGTGTCGCGAGGCCGGTTCAGACAATTTCGAGGCTAAAGGATTACAATAATTAGTTAAACCAACCAGGGGTGTTCCTGGTGTTTCCAAACCAAGGAGGTTTCTCATGCGGAGTCAAACGGTTCTTCAGATCGGATTGGGGGTGGCGTTAGTGGCTGGGACCATATCCATGGCGGCGGCGGAATCGCCTACCGGCGACAAGGATATGGTGTCGATCCCGAGAGGCGAGTTCACCATGGGGAGTCATGAACATTCCGATGAAGCGGCGCATCAAGTCGTCCTCGATGCTTACCTCATCGACAAGTACGAAGCATCGAATGCGCGGTACAAGGAATTTATGAAGGGGAGCGGCCATCCAGCACCGGCTTACTGGGACGATCCCCGGCTCAGCAAGGCTAATCAGCCGGTCGTCGGCGTAAGCTGGACCGACGCGGAGGCGTTCTGCAAGTGGGATGGGAAGCGTCTGCCGACCGAAGCCGAATGGGAGCGGGCTGCCAAGGGGCCGACAGGCGATAACCATTATCCCTGGGGCCACAAGCTCGATCCGAAGAAAGCCAACTATGGACAGAATGTGGGTCGCACGATGCCGGTCGATTCCTACCCTGAAGGCGTGAGCGGATTCGGGGTCTACAACATGGCCGGCAATGTATTCGAGTGGGTGAATGACTGGTATGACCCGAAGTCCTATAAGGACAGCCAGGCACTGAATCCCAAAGGGCCGGACAAAGGCTACAACTTCGCTAACCAGGGTGCGGTCAGAGTGCTGCGCGGCGGTTCCTGGCTTGCTCCCGAAACGTCTCTGCATACGAGCCACCGATTCTGGAATCAGCCGGAGAACAATTCCTACGGCGTGGGGCTCGGGTTCCGTTGCGCCAAGTCGGCTCAGACGGTTTCCGATGATGCCGTGCAGGCCGGTCGCGATGCTTTCATTCAAGCGTTAGTCGCGATGGGCGCGGAGAAGAATGCCGATGCGATGGCCTCCATCGAGAAGGCACTGGCTTCAGAACCGGGCAACAAGGAGTACCTGGCTACCCGTGATCTGATCAAGAAGAGCATGGGCATGAAGAAGAAATAACCACATCGACTGAAAGGGGGGCGGCGTTGCCGCCCCCCTGGCACCGAGCGTCACGCGGGAGGTTAATGATGAATCTTTCCAACACCATGACGGTAGCACTGTTTCTCACGGGGGCTCTGATACCCATCGGCGGAAGTGCGGCGGGAGAATCGTTGATTCCTCAGGATATGGTGTATGTCGCACACGGGCCTTCTGTGATGGGCATTGATAAAGAAGTGCCTGCGTCCAAGAAGTCCACCGCCTATGAGCGTCGAATGAACACGCCCTGGTCCGCCGATGCTTTGAACGATGAGGGGCCGGCCCACATGGTGTTTCTGGATTCGTATCTGATCGACAAGTATGAGGTGTCCAATAAGCAGTTTGGCGACTTCATGCGGGCGAAAGGCCATCCGGCCCCGGCCTACTGGGACGATCCCCGCCTTAACAAACCCGAGCAGCCGGTCGCCGGAGTGAATTGGGAGGATGCCAAGGACTTCTGTGAATATCGTGGCAAACGTCTTCCGACCGAGGCGGAATGGGAAAAAGCCGCTCGCGGACCCAAAGCCAATCTGTATCCCTGGGGGAATGAATTCGATCCGGCAAAAGCGAACTACGGCAAGAATCACGATGCCACGATGCCGGTGGATTCCTATCCGGAGAGCGTGAGCTACTACGGTGTGTACAATATGGCCGGGAATGTTTTTGAGTGGGTCGCCGACTGGTATGACCCCCGCTATTACGGCCGGCTCGAAACAATGGTGAATCCGACCGGTCCGGCTAAACCTATCTGGATGGGCGGGACAGGCACCTATGTGGATCGGTTGACGGTCGGAGAGAAGCGAGTCATTCGCGGTGGATCGTGGATCGCACCGGAGGGCACGGTCAAGGCCACCCACCGGTTCTGGAATCACCCGCTCAATAACAGCTATGGCGTGGGCCTGGGGTTCCGCTGTGCCAAGACCGCCCCGCCGGAAATCGAGCAGCAGATCAGGGACGCGTACATCACCGCACTTGTCGAGATGGGGCGCGAGCGGTTTTCGGACGCTCAGCAGGCCGTGGCGCGCGGCTTGGCTATTGACCCGAAGAATATCGAATTGTTGGAGCTCAGCCCGTTGATCGAGCAGTCGATGAAGAAGTCTTAAATGAATCGGCACCGTCCGTCGTGACGGTGGGATCGAGACGGAGGCGTAGACATGACACGGTACACAAGGATAGTCCTCGGAATTTCATTCAGTGCGTTACTGGGAGCGGCAACGGTCCAGGCCGGCCCTCTTGATCCGGCCCGCCATTCGCACCCGGACAGCGCCAAGGCGGTTCATGAAGCGGAACACGACGTGGATCACGCGTGGGAAATTTACCATCGCGCAGCCCTCGGGGGCACGGTGGCGTCGCCCGCACTGCAGGCTGAAATTGAGGAGCATTTGCACGAGGCCAGGACCCTCGTCACTCAGGCGCAGGAAGCGGCTGAGCGGGGGGATAAGCGTCAGGTGGATCGCCTGGTCGGCCAAGTCAAAATCCATACGACCCACGCCATTGAGGGGAGCAAGGAGCAGAAGAAATGACACCAGTTCTAGGCAGAAGAGGAGCAAGCCGGAGAGTCCTGGTGGGAATCATTGCCGTCGCTTGGGCGGTTATGCAATCGCCCGCTATGGCAGCGGCCCCGGCATCCAAGGAGCTTGACTCGGTTCCCATGGTGACGATTCCAGCCGGAGAATTCTTGATGGGCAATCCGGAAGGAAAAGGTCGAGCGGATGAGTGGCCGCAGCGATCTGTCTATCTCGATGCGTTCGCCATCGATCAAGTGGAAGTGACGAATGAACGGTACCTGGCTTTCGTCGCGACCACGGGCCATCGCAATCCTCCGAATCCGTACGGCACCGGTACGCTCCAGTCTGCGAAGGGGATCGAGCAACTTCCCGTCGTGCAGACGACCTGGTACGACGCCAAGGCCTACTGCAGTTGGGCCAAGAAACGCCTGCCGACCGAAGCGGAATGGGAAAAGGCCGCGCGTGGCACCGACGGCCGTCTCTTTCCCTGGGGTAATGAGCCGGCAACCATCAAACGTGCCAACTTTGATCGTGAATGGGAAGAGGAGAAGACCTTGCACCCGGTGGGGTCAATGCCCGACGGCGACTCGCCCTACGGAGTGAAGGATATGGCCGGCAATGCCCGGGAATGGGTGTCCGACTGGTATGACGCGGACTATTACAAACATGCGCCGGATCGGAATCCGCAAGGTCCTGACAAGAAGGGCGTGGTGCGCTCGATTCGCGGCGGCTCGTGGCACAGCCCGCTGGCCGACATCACGGCCTCAGCCAGAGGTCGCGGCGGATTTGCGCTGCAAACCCACGGCACAGGCTTCCGCTGTGCGCGCGGGCTCGAGGGTGAAGGCCAACAGAAATAGAAGGGTGAGGTGTTGCGTGAGCGAGCGAATCGATCAGCGGAGCGATGGAGAAATTCTGAGAGTGGTGTCTCTATCTTCTCAGAGCGGCGCCGCGACTCCGCACGGCGTCTCTCGCTGAGGTCGACAGGTCCCTCAATCCGGAGGGGCCTGTCCCCTCGGTCGGTAGCGGGGGCGGATTCACGGCACTGGCGCAGTCCCGTCGGGAGCCACGAGGAGCACAACATGATGACGATAATGATGTGGGTCATGACAGTCGGTGTGTTGACGTGTCTGGGACAAGGCGCACAGCGGCGACCGATGGTTGTGCTTCGGCGGCAGACCGAAACGAGACGGCCCTGCGGGCACTGAGCAACAGATGGGTGGCACCTTGTATTGGAATCGAGGGGTCCCATGGAATCCGATGGGAGACCAAACCAGCATCCAGTCTCTCTACACTCCGTCGACGACTACTGTGCGCGTTGCGGGGGGTTGATGGTTGTGGAGCACTACATCGACTTGCAGGACGACACGGGGCAGATCGGCTTGACCGCGTGGCGCTGCATGAGTTGCGGGGAAGTCATCGACCCCGTCATTCTTCAGAATCGTGAGAGACCGGCGCCGAATCTTTTGTATGGCACGAAGCAGCGAAAGTACGCGCAGCCAGTCGATCAGGGGGAATCTGATGGCTCCGGCAACCGGGAAGGCGACGACAGCGGGGGAGCATCCCGGCACAATTGATCCGCTCAGTTGTCAGGCGTGTTTCTGTGAATAAGGAGAAGGCGACCATGAACGTGGTGGTGACAGGCGGCACGGGATTCATCGGTCGGCCCTTGTGTCTGGCACTTTGCCGGGACGGTCATGCCGTCACGCTGCTGACACGCCGGCCGCCGGAAGCCCATCAGGTATTCGGTAGCGCAGTTACCGTTGTGGGGTGGAATAGTCGTGAGGGGGGAGCCTGGGAGAAGACCCTTGAGGCGGCCGATGCCGTGATCAACCTGGCCGGCGCCCCGATTGCCGATGCCCGCTGGACCACTGCGCGGAAGCGCCTGCTCACCGACAGCCGGGTGTCGACGACGCGCCTGTTGGTCGAAGCCCTGTCCCGCCGGCCCTTCAAACCCCGCACCCTGATCAGCGCTTCAGGCATCGGCTACTACGGTGCGAGCGACAATCGCATCTTGGAAGAGGGGGCCGCGCGCGGTGAGGGATTTCTGGCCGACCTCTGCCTTGAGTGGGAAGCGGCGGCGTTGGCGGCGGCATCGTTCGGGACTCGCGTGGTGATCGTGCGGACCGGAATGGTGCTCGAACAAGACGGCGGTGCGTTGCCCAAGATGGTGCTGCCCTTCCGGCTGTTCGCGGGCGGTCCGATCCTGCCGGGTACGCAGTGGGTGTCGTGGATTCATCGGCGCGATCACATAGGATTGATTCAGTGGGTGCTTGCGACGTCGAGCATTTCCGGTCCCGTCAATGCCGTCGCTCCCGGCGCTGTGACGATGGAGACGTTCTGCGATGCGCTCGGACAGGTGCTTCATCGTCCCTCCTGGCTGCCGGTGCCGGGGTTCGCGCTCAAAGCGGCTCTGGGGGAATTGGGGACATTGATGACGACCGGACAGCGGGTCAGCCCCGCCAAAGCGCTCGCGGGCGGCTATACGTTTCAGTATCCAACATTGGATCCGGCGTTGCGCGCGATTCTCACGAAGGCATGAAGGAGGACGGATCATGGATACCCTCATCCAGTTTGTCCATGCGTTAGCGGTGGCTATTCTGGTCGGCAAAGTGGTGCTCTTGTCCTTCGTGGTGGCGCCTATCCTGGCCAAGAATCTCGACCGGGAACCGTTCGGGAAAGTCGTGCGGCAGTTGTTTCCGGCCTATTACGGGTTGGGGATGGGGACCGCGGTTGCCGGGTTCATCGCGGTGAACGGACTGGTGGCGATGCATTCGAGCAGTGCAAGGTTGCTTATCGCCGGTGGGCTCTGGATCCTGGTGCTGGTGACCGAAGCCTATTGCCGCTCGACGTTGACGCCTCAGAGTAATGCCATACGGGATCGGCTGAAGGAACAGGAGTCGCAAGGAGCGATCGATCCGGTCCTTCAGGCCTCCTGGCAGCGGGTGCATCAACGGTCCGTTTATTTGAATTCCAGCGTGCTCCTTGCGGGCTGTGCCTTGATAGCGCTGATTCGTTAGTGATGATCAAATTAGAAGGAGGGACAACATGAACATGAGAACAGCATATCTGGCCGGATGTGTGATGTTGGGGCTGCTGTGCAGCATGGAGGTGCGCGCGGCGGAAAGCTCGGCGACGCCCTCCCCGTACGCCCATGGAGACGAAGCAGCGCTGCCGAACGGTGTCGTCGGGGTCTCGTTGCAGGTCGGGGCTGAGCGGATCGGCGATCCGGCGGTGCTCTATGTCGGTATGGTGCATCCGGAAGGCCCGGCCCATCAGGCGGGTTTGGCGCACGGAGACGAGATTGTGGCGGTGGATGGAACGGCTACGACCGGCAAAAGCTATGAGCAGGTGGTGAAGATGATACGCGGCACAGTCGGTACCGTGGTCAAGCTGGGCGTGAAGGGCGAGGGAGGCATGCGGGAACTGTCGATTACCCGCGTCGCCGGTGACAAACTTCCGAAGGGCCCGTCCGGATCGCACGGCGGTCCATCGAAATAGGAGTCGATCATGGTCTGTCGCAGGACGTGCATGGCCCTGTTTGCGTTGCTGGTGTTCCTGGGTCACGGGCCGGTGTCGGCCGAATCCGGAAGAGGGAGTGCTGTTACGATGCAGCCTACTCTCACAAAGGCGAATCTCTTTTTGGCAGCCGGCGATTATCGTCGTGCGCTCGAAGCCTGCCAGCGAGCTATCGATGACGATCCGTCGGCAGCCCATTACATCCACCTGACCTATGTGTATCAGGCGATCGATGCCTATTTGGAACATCTGTCGCAGGAAGAGCGATGGATGGCGGTCGAGCATCTCTACCTGAACCTGGCCTATCGCGACACCGAGGACCTAGTCGATCCTCCGGGAGGACTGGCCCGCATGGCCAAGGAAATGATCCAGGCCAGCGTGCGGCAACAGTCCGACGTGAGTGCGTCGATGGCCAATCGTCTGGATAAGGCCGAGTCGGACCGTCTCTGGGTGGAACAGACGCAGTGGCGGGCCGCGAATCCGAAAACCTGGTGGCAGGGAATGCCCGCCGCCTGGATGCGATAGGAGGGAAGGATGCGCGCACAGCCGGCGGGAGTGGATATCAAAATATGGGGCGGGTTGTTCCTGATCGTCGGCACGATGGATCTGATTGTCATTGTGCTATTCCCCGCCTATGCGCTCAAGCTGTTCGGGGCCAGTGTGTCGGGGCCGGCCTCGTTTCTGATCAAGCTCCACTCCCCTGCCGTGCATCTGTTGATCGGGTACGGGTTTCTTTGGCTGCGCCCGTGGGCCTGGGGATTGGGTTTGGCGTATGCCGGGTTTGGCATCGTCAGCGAGGTGATGAACCAGCTCGCGTTCGGATTCCATGTCGTGCGTTCCGGGTTCATCGCAACGACCCTTCTGTTTGCCTTCTATCTCATCTGGCGGCGTTCTGTCTTTGTCGATGAACCGATATCCGACAACAAACCGAAACGGGCCTCACAGGAGCTGCTCTGATGCGCGGCATCGTCTGGCTCAGGCGGGATCTCCGACTGCATGATCAACCGGCGCTGACGGCGGCCTGCCAGGAGTGCGATGAGGTCCTGCCGCTCTTTGTGTTTGATGAGCCGCTGCTCCGGTCCCGTGAGTTCGGTTCCGCCTGCGTCAACTTCATGCTGGGTTGCCTCCAGGAACTGTCGGCATCACTGGCCGGCCGGGGACTCGCGCTGCAGTGGCGATTGGGCGAGCCAGTGGAAGCAGTCCTGCAGTCCGCGCGCGAATGGAAGGCCGACGTCGTCTATTGGAATCGCGACTATGAGCCTGTGGCGATCGAACGTGACCGCCGGGTGCAGCTGGCGCTTGCCGAGCTGGGCATCCGCACCAGGACCTTCAAAGACCATGTGGTCTTTGAGGCGGAGGAGATTCGGGGCGCCACAGGAGACCCGTTGCAACGGTATAGTGCCTATCGTGCTCGCTGGTGGGCCAAGTGGCAGGCTTCGAAACCGGCACCTCTGGCGAGCCCCAGGTCCAAGGTATCGACCGCGGTTTCATCGCCATCCGCCACGCGTCCCCTTCCGTCTCCGGTAGAACTGGGGTACGACCGGGTCGTCCCATGGATCATTCCGGGCGAGCGGCAGGCGAGGTTACGGCTGCAGGAGTTTCTCGGGGAATCTGTCCACACGTATGGTGACGGGAGAAACCGGCCAGGTACGGACGGGAGCTCGCGTCTCTCTCCGCATTTCCGTTTCGGCACATTGTCGGTCCGCACCGCCGTTCATGAGGCCCTGGCTGCTCTCGCGAAAGGCGGACGCGTGTCGAGGGCGGACGTACTCATTTGGATCGACGAACTGGTCTGGAGAGAATTCTTTCAGCAGGTGCTCTCGGCTTTTCCGCGGGTGGCGAAGGGTCCGTTCCGTGACGTAGCCGTTCCCCCGGTCCGCGCACCGGGGCTCGAACGGGACCGGTTGTTTCAGGCCTGGTGTCAGGGGAAGACCGGGTTTCCGATCGTGGATGCGGGCATGCGGCAGTTGCATCAGACTGGCTGGATGCACAATCGGGTGCGGATGATCGTGGCCTCGTTCCTCATCAAAGATCTGCGCCTCGACTGGCAAAGCGGCGAGCGGTATTTCATGCAACAGCTGCTGGACGCCGATGTGGCGGCGAACAATGGAAACTGGCAGTGGTGCGCGGCAACCGGGACGGACGCAATGCGCGGGTATCGCATTTTCAATCCGGCGCTGCAAAGCAAGAAGTTCGATCCGGACGGCCACTACATCCGTGCGTACGTCCCGGAGCTGGCGCACGTGACGGGCAAGTGGATTCATGAGCCGCATCTGATGACGCCCGATGAGCAGGTTCGGGCGGGGTGCCGGATCGGCGTCGAGTATCCCTCGCCTCTTGTGGATCATGCGCAGGCCCGCCGGGAGTATTTGGATCTCGGCAAACACACGGTGACGACATGACGACCGGACCGCTCCGTCTCGGGATCAGCCGCTGTCTCCTCGGAGACGAAGTCCGGTTCGACGGAGGGCATAAGCGCGACAATTTTCTGACCGATGTGCTCGGCCCCTACGTGGAGTGGGTCCCGGTCTGTCCGGAAGTCGAGGCGGGACTGGGGACTCCTCGCGAGGCGATGCGGCTGGTGGGCGATCCGGCGCATCCCCGCCTTCTGACCATCAAGAGTGGCCGAGACCATACGCGGGCGCTGGAAAAGATGACCACGGGCCGCCTCGCGGACCTCGGAAATCTTGATTTATCCGGCTACGTCTTCAAGAGAGGTTCGCCGAGCTGCGGGGTCGAGCGGGTGCGAGTCTATACGGAACAGGCGATGCCGAGCCACAACGGCGTCGGGATATTTGCACGGGCTTTCATCGAGCACTTCCCGCTGATTCCGGTCGAGGAGGAAGGGCGGCTCTGTGATGCGCCGTTGAGAGAGAATTTTATCGAACGAGTGTTTTGCTATCGCCGCTATCAGGATCTGCTTCAGAACGGAGTCACGAGACAGGCGGTGGTGCGATTTCACACGATCCACAAGTATCTCCTGCTGGCCCATAGCGCACAGCACTATCAATTCCTCGGCCGCCTGGTCGGCCAGGCGGAGGATCATCGGCCCAAAGAGCTGGCCATCAAGTATGGGGAGCTGTTCATGAAGGCGTTAGCCGTGAAGGCGACGGTTCGCAAACATGTCAATGTGCTGCAGCACATTCTGGGCTACTTCAAGACGCAATTGGGGGCCTCGCAAAAAGCAGAGCTGTTGGGGGTGATCAGTGACTACCATCAGGGTCTGACGCCGCTGATTGTGCCGCTCACGCTGATCAAGCACTACGTGCATCTCTTCGACGTCGGCTATATCCGAGATCAGGTCTATCTCAATCCGCATCCGAAAGAACTCATGTTGCGTAATCATGTGTAGAGAGGAGCCATCATGCCGCATGTCGTCATAGAAGAAGCCGGAGATCTACAGGGGCTTTATCAGGCCTTCGTTCCGATGATGCATCGGGCGGGAACCGACATCCTGAAAGTGCAGGAGTTCTATGTGGGCCGGAGCGGGAAGGAAGCCTTGCTGGAGTCGGTGGCGATTGAACAGGGCGTCGCGCGCAGTTTCTTTGTCCAGCTCAAGCGGCACGAGCGCTCCATTACCGTCCGTCTCTTGCCGGCCACCGACCCTGAAAAGACTCCGGCGGTGAAGCAGGTGATGGCATTAATTGCCGGATTCATTCGGACCGTGTACCCGGCGAGTCACTATGGGAAGACCAATCTTCAAGAGTACTTGAGTGTGACGACAGGCTCGAACTGAGCAATAGAATCAACCGGAGGAGTGATGACATGACGGTCGCAAGACGCGGTGTAATTTTAGTGGGTCACGGTGGCATCCCCAAAGGATGCCCGCAGGAATTGGTCACGAAACTAAAGCGGCTGGAGGGTCAGCGGCGCGCGGCGAAGCTGCCGCCGTCGGCCGAAGAGATCGAGTTGGATACCACGATTCGTCAGATGCCGAGGACGCCGGAGACGGATCCGTATCAATCAGGACTTGAAGCGGTCGCCGCTCAGTTGCGGGCTAACTTAGGGGATGTCTTGTTCGCCGTGGCGTACAACGAGTTTTGTGCACCGACGTTGGAAGCGTCGGTGGAGGAACTTGTCAAGAAGGGCGCGACCCACATTACCGTCACCACCACGATGTTTACGCCGGGCGGGTCGCATTCGGAAGTGGAGATTCCGGAAATTCTCGATCATCTGCGGCCGCAATATACCGGCGTCGAACTGCGATATGCCTGGCCGTTCGATCTACAGCTCGTCGCGAGCACGTTGGCGGAGCAGGTGAAGCGGTTTTCATGACGATGGCTAAGGCGGCATCCGGGTGCGCGCCTCTGCTTGGAGACTAAGCCTATGCAATATCTCACTCGTCTTGCCTTGAACCTGGCCGAACAGGGGCTGTTACCAGACGTAACGATCCGATGGGGGATTCGGCAGTTGCTCAAACAGCGCCTCCAGGAGATCCGGTCAGGTGACGCTGCAGCAGCAGCACGGCAGGAAATGCGATTTATAGAGGAGATACGCCGTTCGCCCATCGCCGTGGTACCGGAAAAAGCCAATGATCAGCACTACGAGATTCCGGCCGAGTTCTTCCGGCAGGTCCTCGGGCCTCACCTGAAATACAGCAGCGCGTTCTGGCCGGCCGGCGCGACAACCTTAGCCCAAGCGGAAGCCGCCGGTCTGCGTGAAACCTGCCTGCATGCTGGTCTGATGAATGGGCAGACGATTCTGGAGCTCGGATGCGGCTGGGGCTCCCTTACGTTGTGGATGGCTGAGCACTACCCTGACAGCCGTATCACGGCGGTTTCCAATTCCCGCTCGCAGCGGACTTACATCGAGGCCCAGGCCAGAGAACGCGGCTTACAGAGCCGGGTTCGGGTGGTGACCTGCGACATGAACCGGTTCGAGATCGACCCCGGGCAATTCGATCGGGTGGTGTCGGTGGAAATGTTCGAACACATGCGTAACTGGCCTGATCTCTTTGCGCGCGTCCGACGATGGCTGAGACCGGGCGGCCAGTTCTTCATGCACGTGTTCGTGCATCGCGCGACTTCGTACCTGTTCGAAGACCGGGGGCCCGCCGACTGGATGAGTCGTCAGTTTTTCACGGGCGGGATGATGCCCAGCGATAGCCTGCCGCTGGCCTGTCAGGACCAACTCGCCTGTGTGGCCCGCTGGCGGTGGGACGGCACGCACTATGAGAAGACGGCCAACTCCTGGCTGACCAATATGGATGCCGCCCGCGAGACACTCTGGCCCGTGATCGAGCGTGTCTACGGCAAGACCCAGGCGCGAGCCTGGTGGGGACGGTGGCGTATCTTCTTTATGGCCTGTGCCGAGCTGTTCGGCTATGAAGAGGGCCGGCAATGGGGGGTCAGTCACTATCTCTTCGAAAAACCGGCGGCGAGTGCTTCATGAAGATGAGCACCACAATGATCGTGAGCAACTTTGTGCTCTTTCAAATCGGCTGGTTTGCGTGTGTGTGGAGCGCCGCGGCGCACCAGCCCTGGATCGGCGTGCTCGTGACGACGGGGGTGGTGGTCGTGCATGTGCTCCGCGCTCCCCTGCCAATGGCGGAGCTCACACTGGTATTCCTGGCACTCGCCTTGGGACTTGTCTTCGATAGTCTGTTGGTATGGCAGGGCTGGCTGCAGTACTCCTCGGGAATCGTGCTCCCGAACGTTGCCCCGTATTGGATCGTGGCGTTGTGGGGGCTCTTCGCAACCCTCTTGAATGTTTCGTTGCGTTGGATGAGGGGGCGCTGGGTCATCGCGGTTGTGTTTGGAGCTGCCGGGGGTCCTGCCGCCTACTATGGCGGCCTCCGCCTGGGCGCGCTGGAATTCGGCAATATGCCCGCGGGTCTGTTGGCTCTGGCCCTCGGCTGGGCGGTGCTGACGCCGCTGCTGCTGGCGTTGTCAGCTCGCTTTGATGGCTATGCCGGCCTGCTGGAGAAGAAGACGTCATGAGTCTATCGCTCTATTTCTTAGGACTGGTTTCAACGATGGGTCTGGCGACGCTGACATGGGTGGTCAGCGTCCTTAAACGCGATGTGAGCATCGTGGACGGCGTGTGGGCCTTGATGCTCCTCGCCGCCGCGACGGTGTACGCCACCGGTGCGGAGCCCTATGCGGGACGGACGACGCTCATCCTGACGCTGGTTGTGCTGTGGGCCGTGCGTCTGTCAGGTCATATCATCCGTCGCAACTGGGGTGAGCCCGAGGACCGGCGTTATCGAGACATCCGCCAGAAATATGAACCGAATTTCGCCCTGAAGAGTCTTGGACTCATCTTCTGGTTTCAGGCAGGACTGGCATGGGTCATTTCCATACCCCTGTGGCCAGCTCTCACCGTACCGGTCGATGGAGGGGCATGGGATGTACTGGCGGTGACGGTATGGACCGTCGGCATGATCTTCGAAGGTGTCGGAGATTGGCAGCTGTCACAGTTCAAGGCCGATCCGGCGAACCACGGCAAGGTGATGGACTGCGGACTCTGGCGCTACACCCGTCATCCCAACTACTTCGGCGAGTGCCTGATCTGGTGGGGCTTCTTCCTCTTTGCGCTGCCGGCCGGGGCCTGGTGGACGGTCGCGGGGCCCCTGCTCCTCACCTACATGCTCTTGAAATTCTCGGGCGTAACTTTGGTGGAGCAGACCATCGTCGAGCGGCGACCGGCGTATCGAGAGTACATCGCAAGGACCAATGCCTTCATTCCCGGTCCGCCGAAACAAAGTGTGCAGGCCTCCATTCCAGGAGACAGAGGTCATGCTTAGCGTGTGTTCCATGACCAGCGGGTTTCGTATCGCGGTGGCTCTTCTCGGGTTCCTGACGTGCCTTGGAAGCGCCTCCCAACAGGCGTGGAGTGCCAGCTCGCAGACCTATGACTTCAAGGTCTTCCTCGGCAAGGATGAAATCGGACGCCAGCGTTTTGATGTCTCATCGGAAGGCGACCGGACCCAGGTCCGGGTAGATGCGCAGTTCAAGGTCAAGTTCCTGTACATCACGGTCTATACCTATCGGCATACCAACGTCGAAACATGGGAGGGAACGTGCCTGCGCGAGATTCACGCGGAGACTGATGATAACGGTGATTCTTTCTTTGTGAACGGAATCTTTCGGAACGGACAGTTACAGGTGCAGACACAGGCCGGGAACTGGATCGGCGAGGGATGTATCAAGACCTTTGCCTACTGGAACCCTGAGTGGATCAAGGGTGAGCGATTGCTAAATTCGCAGACCGGCGAACATCAGCCGGTGTCTATTCTCGCGGTGGGTGAAGAGACGATTCCCGTGCAGGGAGTCCCGACGCGAGCGATCCACCGCCGGATCGTGACGGATAAGTTTGCGGTCGATCTCTGGTACACCTTGAACGGCAGATGGGTCGCACTCCAATCCACCACGAAGAAGGGCGATACCCTTCGCTATACGCTCCAGTGAGGTACACATGTCATCTATGAGACTGTCATTCTTGATGCCCGTTGTGCTGCTCGTACTCGCAGCCTGCAGCAGCCCCCCACCCATTCACACTGCGACGGCCGTGGACTTGGAGCGGTTCATGGGGGACTGGTATGTCATCGCCAATATTCCAACTTTTATTGAGACGAACGCCTACAACGCCATGGAGTCCTATCGCCTAGCCGGGGATGGCACCGTGGCCACGACCTTCAGTTTCCGCGAGGGCGGATTTGAGGGCGCGCGCAAGACCTATCATCCGACCGGCTACATTATCGATACGCAATCGAATGCCGTCTGGGGTATGCAATTCATCTGGCCCATCCAAGCCGACTATCGCATCATCTTTGTAGACGATTCGTACAGTCAGACGGTCATTGGAAGAGCTGCGCGTGATTATGTCTGGTTGATGGCGCGAACCGCTCAGATTTCTGATCCAGACTATCAGCGGTTTCTCACGCTCATCGCCCAGGAAGGCTACGATGTTTCCAAGGTCCGTAGGGTCCCGCATAGGTGGAACTAGCGTAGGCCAGGAAGTAATGGAATCATACCGGGCGTCGATGTTGTGGCGGCTTATTTTCCGATCTGGCCTGGTCCGGACCTGATCAACGAGGCGCTGAAGATCGTATGAAGATCGCGATTGTCGGTACAGGCATCTCCGGAATGGTCGCGGCCTACCTGCTTCACCGGGATCATGAGCTCACCGTCTTCGAGGCCGCTGGGTACATCGGAGGCCACACCAATACCATTGACGTAGAGAGGGATGGGCGGACCTTCGCAGTCGATACGGGATTTATCGTCTTCAACGACTGGACGTATCCCAACTTCATTGCGCTGCTGGACAAGCTCGGGGTGGAATCGCAAGCGAGCGATATGAGTTTCAGCGTGAAGTGCGAGCGCACCGGATTGGAGTACAACGGGACGTCTCTCAATACCCTCTTTGCCCAGCGACGCAATCTCCTGCGCCCTTCGTTTTATCGCATGATCCGCGATATCCTCCGATTCAATCGTGACTCGCTGACCCTGCTTGAAGAGCCGGAGCCGGGGCCCTCGCTCGGTTCGTACCTCACCGCGAAGAGCTACTCCAGGGAGTTTATCGAGCAGTACATTGTTCCGATGGGAGCGGCGATCTGGTCGGCAGATCATGCGACGATGCAGGAGTTCCCGGCGCGCTATCTGGTGCAGTTTTTCAAGAACCACGGCATGCTTTCTGTCGATCAACGCCCGACTTGGCGCGTGGTCAGGGGCGGGTCTCGGCGCTATCTGGACAAGCTGGTGGCGCCGTTTCTAGATCGGATTCAGTTGAATGCGCCGGTTGAGTCCATTACCCGTCAGCCGGGCTCCGTGGAGATCGGGGTGACCGTTCACGGGCGGCAAACTCCATCGAGGCGATTCGACCACGTCATTCTTGCCACTCATAGCGACCAGGCGCTCGCGATGCTGGCCGATCCCTCGCCCGCGGAGAGAGAGATTCTAGGCGCAATCCCCTATCAAGATAATGAAGCGGTCCTCCATACCGATGCGTCGCTCCTTCCCCGTCGAAAACTGGCCTGGGCCGCGTGGAACTATCATCTGATCCGGAATCAGCCGGATCGCGCGGTGGTGACCTATCATATGAACCGCCTGCAGGGCCTGACGGCATCCCATGAGTTCTGCGTCACGTTGAATCATACGCAGGCGATCGATCCTCAGAAGATCATTCGGCGAATCACCTATCACCATCCCGTCTATTCCCCTGCCGCCGTTGGGGCGCAGAAACGGCACGGGGACATCAGCGGCGTGAACCGGACATCCTATTGCGGGGCCTATTGGGGGTTCGGGTTCCACGAGGACGGGGTCAAGAGCGCCCTGGCGGTTTGCAAGCCGTTCGGCAAGGATCTGTCGTCATGAACAGTTGTATCTACTCAGGACATGTCCGGCATCGCCGCTTCAGGCCCGTGTCCCATGCGTTTACCTACCGGCTGTTCATGATGTTTCTGGATCTGGAAGAACTCCCGATCGTCTTCACCGACCGCTGGCTCTGGTCTGTTGGGCGAGGGAATCTCGCTTCGTTTCAGCGGACTGATCATGTCGGCGATCCTGCGATTCCGCTGGATCAGTCGATCCGCCAACTGGTCGAGGCTCGTACTGGCCGGAGGCCGACCGGTCCCATCAGGCTGCTCACCCATTGCCGCTATTTCGGCTATGTCTTCAATCCGGTGAGTTTCTTCTATTGTTACGACGGGACGGGGGAACACGTCGAGGCGATCGTGGCGGAGATTACGAATACCCCGTGGGGCGAACGTCATTGTTATGTACTCGGCGAAAGGGACAATCTTGCGGCCGGTTCGCGCAAGCGGTTTCATCTCAATAAAGAGTTTCATATCTCTCCCTTCATCGGCATGGACGTGGCCTATGACTGGCGGTTCACGGCGCCGACGAGACAACTGGCGATTCATATGGAGAATCTGCGCGATGGGCATCCCTTCTTTGACGCGACGATGGTGTTGCAGAGGAAGGAGCTGTCCGGGAGCGCGTTGGCGCAGGTGCTGGTGCAGTACCCACTGATGACGGCCAAGGTTATCGGTGCGATTCATTGGCAGGCCTTGAAGCTCTGGTTGAAGGGGGTGCCATTTCTTTCACATCCGAAGAAACGGAAGGAGGCGTCGCCTGCGGCGACGAGTCATCTACACTCATGAATGAAACCATGATTCCCTCAGATGTGATGATCGAACAGGTATCGGGTCCAGTCTCCCCGCCTTCACGTGTGCTGGCGCAATTGTACCGGCTTGCCCGACGAGCGGTCTTTGCCCGGCTGGGATCTCTCCGTCATGGTTCAGTCAGCGTGGTCGACGGCCACGAGCGGCATACCTTTGGTCAGGTGACCCCGGTCTGTCCGCTCCAGGCGACGATCACGATCCGTGATCCTCATACCTATGCCGATGTCGCACTGGGCGGGACGATCGGGGTCGCCGATGCCTATCGGCGTGGATTCTGGGGCTGTGACGATCTCACGACATTGGTTCGTATCTTTGTCCTCAATCGCGAGTTGCTGGACGGTGTGGAAGGCGGCCTCGCGACGCTGACTCGCCCTTTACTCACGGCCATGCACTGGCTCAATCGCAATACGAAAACGGGCAGCCGAAAGAACATCGCCGCCCATTACGACCTGGGCAATGAATTTTTCCGCCTCGTACTTGATGAGACGATGATGTATTCCTGCGCGTACTTCGAACGTCCGGATGCCACGCTGGCGGAAGCGTCGCGCGCCAAGAACGACCGGATTTGCCGGAAGTTGCAGCTGTCCGCGAGCGATCATGTGCTGGAGATCGGCACCGGCTGGGGTGGGTTCGCCATTCATGCGGCCTCGCAGTACGGATGTCGTGTGACGACAACAACGATCTCTCGACAGCAGTTCGATCTGGCGGTGCAGCGTGTGGATGCAGCGGGCCTGCGGGATCGGGTGACGATCATTCAGACCGACTATCGCGACCTCCCTCAGTTGAACGTGCGCTTCGACAAGCTGGTCTCCATCGAGATGATCGAGGCGGTCGGCCATCACTATTTCGATGCCTACTTTAACGTCTGCAATCGGATGTTGAAATCAGGCGGACTGATGCTTCTGCAGGGCATCACGATCGACGAGCAGCTCTACGAGCGGGCCAAACGGTCCGTCGACTTTATCAAGCATTTCATGTTTCCCGGCAGTTGTATTCCTTCGGTCAGTGCGCTGATCTCTGCATCGGCGAGGAGCGGAGGGCTCAACCTCGTGCAGTTGGAAGACATCGGGGCGCACTACGTTCCGACGCTTCAAGCGTGGCGCAAGAATGCGGCTCAGGCGCTTACGGCCATCACGGCACTCGGGTATCCGCCGGACTTTGTGCGGCTGTGGGAGTTCTATCTCAGCTATTGCGAAGGAGGGTTTGCAGAACGCTCGATCAGCAATGTTCATCTGCTCCTGGCCAAAGCAGGCTGGCGCGGCGTCCCTCTCGTATGCTGAGCAAGGTGGCCAACGTTGCGGCCTTTTAACTCGCCTGGTGGGCCGCGGTGCTAGGGGCGGCTTCTTCGAAGGGATGGATCGGGCCGGCGGTGGCCGCCTGTATCTTGCCGCTCACGTTTCATGTGGACAGCTACCTTGCTCCAGCGGGTGCTGCCTTCCGTCGGTCAACCGTGTAGAATAGCGCTCCAGTGTTTATTCACGTTGGCCAAGGGAGGTTCCGTGCGCGAGCGATTGGCAACAGCGTTTCACGAGACCCACTCTTTTAAGTGGGATCCCCAGGGCGGGTTCAAGCTGGCATCGGGGCTCACGAGTCCTTTCTATGTGGATTGTCGTGTGCTTATGGCACACCCGGGCGCGCGGCGGTTGGTCGGGCAACTAGCCTATGACGCACTCCGGGACATTCAGCTGGATTGTCTGGGCGGGTTGGAGATCGGGGCAATCTCCATTGCCACGACAATCTCCGACTATGCCTATGTTGCACAGCCATTCCGTGATTGGCGGACTTTCGTGGTTCGCAAACAGGCCAAGGACCATGGGCTGGGGAAGCTGATCGAAGGGGCCTACAAGCCCGGCGAGCGAGCGCTCATCGTGGATGATGTGCTGACCAGCGGCGGATCGTTGCTGAAGGCGGTCGCGGCGGCACGAGGTGCTGGATTGACCGTCACCCATGCATTGGTCATTGTCGATCGGCAGGAGCAGGACGGACGTAAGAAAGTGGAAGCGGAAGAGGTCACGCTGGTGAGTCTTCTGACGATCGACGATCTGACCAGGGCCAACGGTGCTCAGCGCTGAGGTTGACGCCTTCCTACTTGCACTGAAAGTGAATCCCCCAGCGGCGTTCTTGAACGATTTCTTGTGCCCCTTCGACGGGGCCCGCTACTCGGACTCGGCCTTTGGTTTCTCCCTCCCGGATGATCGAGTAGGCCCCGCCGCATTTCTCCTTCATGATGGCCAATGCATCTGATCTGAACGAGGCCAACATGGCGCCCTGCTCGCCTTTGAACGGATAGACGACGACCCCGCCGCGATCGGACTCTTGCAGCAAGGTTGCGCTCTCACCACAGCCGGTCAGTAAGAGGGACAGAAGGAGCAACAGGGCGCTTGACCAATTTTGTAACTTCTTTTTATGATCAGCCAGCATGATGTTCGACTCAAAAACGTATTGCGAACCATGAGGAGGTCTTATGCAACGGTGGAAATGGGGACTCCTGGGTGCTCTTCTGTTGAGTAGCCTCGCTGTCACCAGCCAGGTGTGGTCATACCATTCCTACCTGCTGACCGTCCAGCAGCTGCAGGCGGGGTTGGCCAAAGCATCGACTCCCGACAAGAAGGGATTTGTGTTGGTTGATGTCAGAAGTCCGGAAGAGCACCGGACCGGCATGATACCCGGTACGGACCTGAACATTGATTTCCGAGAGATGAAAGCCAGGCATCGTGAGCTCGGGGCTCAGTTAGACGAGCACATTGTCGTGTATTGCCAGTCGGGCCACCGCAGCAACATTGCCGCCGAGACGTTGGCCGACCTCGGCTACCGCCATGTCTACAATGTGTCGGGAAGCATGAATGCCTGGACGGAAGCGGGATTCCCTGTCGCGCGTCCGGGACGCTAGGGTTGCGGTGAGGGTTTGACGGGGCCCGTGCTGCTCTCGCGAAGACTGAGGCCGATGATCGCCGGCAGCGGAATATGTGCGGTTGACCGGCCGGTGAACAGGTCCTTCCAACTGGCCTTGGCGTCTGAGGGTTCCCGGTCTTTCCAGAGGGACTCTGAGACGACGAGATCAGACGACGATCCTCCGTCCATGGCCATGGCGAGCCTGATTGATGGGAATGTATCCCGCAGGCATTGGCCGAGCCCATGTAAGGTGACCAGACCGAGACTTTTCAGAATGAGAATGTGCCCGTCTTTTTCTTCTGCCACCACGGTTTGGTATGCCCGCTTCCCGGTCTGCCGCACGCGTATGGTTCCCTTCCGATCAAGCAGCATCAGCGACTGGGCGGCTTCCAGATAGGCGGGCGCCTCTTCATGAAAGACATCGTTGGCCAGATCCAGTACGCCTGCTTTGGGTGCTGAGAGCGGAGGTTGGGGTTCTGCGACGAACAGTCCTTGCCATATGCTATGGCGTCGACTGCCAAGTGACTTCCCGCCTTTAAAGAGCAGGCCGAGGTACGCGAAGTTCTCTCTGAACAGCCCCGCGTTGAACACAATCTCATGACTGGTTCGTTTCTGCCATTCGTCAATACTAGGGGGATGCAGCAGACCTTCCTGAGCAAAGTGATGTACTGAAAAGCGATGGAGGGCTGGATTGACCTTGATGACCAACAATCGGTCCATGTCGGGACATCGCTCATCCGGTTGCCAGATCGAGGCGGTCAGCCCTGGGCGGAGAGGTTCCCATAGCGGTTCTTGCGCGAGCGCCGGTGTTGTTGACCAGAGCAGGAGTGAAATAAAGAACGTGCGTGGGATGCGGCAGGAACGGTGCGGGGTCTGCGTCGTCTGAAGGTCCATGAGGTCTATCCATGGTAACGCCGTCATGCGGCGACCTGCGCGATTACGATAAGTGAGAGGTGGAGGCTTCCTTCCGCGGCGAACCGTTCTGTGGGAGTGGCACTAGATCGAGGAGCTGGCGAATCCGTTGGCTCAAGGCTTCCGGCGTAAACGGCTTCTGGAGGTAGTCGCTCAGCTGATCAGTCGCACCGATGCCGACATCGTCGGCATACCCCGAGATGAAGAGAATCCTGAGGTCGGGCTTGAGGATGCGCAGATGTTGTGCCAGTTCGGTCCCGTTCATGCCGGGCATGACCACATCGGTAAGCAGCAGCTGATAATTGCCGATCTGCTGTGTGGCAACCAGGCAGGCTTCCAGTCCGTTCTTGGATTCCAATACGCGATAGCCGAGTTTCTTGAGCTCGTCCCGGACGAGGTCGCGCACGGAGGCATCGTCTTCTACGAGGAGGATGGTTTCACGCCCCCGGTGTGATGAACGAGGAGCTTGGGCGGACGCGGTCGGATCGAGATTGGATCGGACGCTGGGGAAATAGACGTCGAAGCGACTGCCTTGTCCAATCCGGCTGGTCACATCGAGGCCCCCTCCACTCTGGGTGACAATTCCAAACACGGTCGACAGACCCAGGCCGGTGCCTTTCCCTTCCTCTTTCGTGGTGAAAAACGGTTCGAAGATATGGGTGAGGGTATCGGGTGACATCCCGCTTCCGGTATCAGAGACGCTGAGTTTGACGAATGTGCCGAGCGCGGGAAGCTGGGCATGATACATGGGTGTTCTGGTCAGCTCGACCTGTGCGGTCTCGATCCTCAGCCTCCCGCCTTTGGGCATCGCATCCCGCGCATTGACGACGAGGTTCATGAGGACTTGTTCAATCTGGGCGGGATCAGCGCTGATGCGGAGATCCTGAGGTGCCAGGGCGAGGGTGAGTTCCAGATCTTCGCCAATCAGCCGGCGCATCATGGTTTCAAAATTGGTGATCAGGGGATTCACGCTCAGCACTTTTGGGGTCGACGGTTGCTTACGGCTGAAGGTGAGAAGCTGACGGATCAGCGTCGCGGCCCGATCGCCGGCCTTCTGCATTTCTTCGACTTTGGTTCGGAAGGGATGTTCCGTCTCCATCTCGTTGAGCAGGACCTGGGCATGGCCCATGATGACGGTGAGGAGGTTGTTAAAATCGTGGGCGAGCCCTCCGGCCAGGCGGCCGACGGCTTCCATCTTCTGGGCCTGCCGAAGCTGCTTCTCGCTCTGTCGAAGGGCTTCTTCCACGCGGGCGCGCTCCTGCCGTTCCTGGAGTTCCCTGATGGCGCGTTGGAGTGACGGCACAAGCCGTCCGAGGCGCTGTTTCAAAATATAATCGGTGGCGCCGCGATGCATGGCGTCGATGGCCAATTCCTCGCCGAGAGTTCCGGAGACGAAGATGAAGGGGATGTCGGGCCTGAGTTGTTGCGCGAGCGAGAGGGCGGTGATCCCATCGAATCCGGGAAGAGAATAATCCGCGAGGATCAGGTCGATCTTCCCTGCTTTCAAGGCGTCGACAAAGGTGTCTCGCCGGTCGACCCGGCTGGTCTCACAGGGAATACCACCCTCGTTGAGGGTCGCCAGGATCAATTCGGCGTCGACGGTGTTGTCCTCCAGCTGGAGGAGTCTTAGCGGGGTCGTCACAGAGCCTCGGGGTGGGTCATATTAGTTAGTGGACGCCGATCCTTCGGGGGGTGGTTCATTGATCACGCCCCAGAACGTGCCCAATTCTCTCACGGCCGTGAGAAACTGGTGAAATTCGACGGGCTTCACGACGTAGGCATTGGCACCCAGGGCATAGCTTTCTGCCAGGTCTTTTTCCTCCCGGGAAGAGGTCAGCATGACGACGGGAATCGGACGAAGGCTGATGTCGGACTTAATGGTGCGGAGCACCTCAAGGCCATTGACCTTGGGCATCTTGAGATCCAGAAAGACGACAGCGGGATTGCCCTTGAGGCGAGACTTGAATTGTCCGCGGCAATAGAGATAGTCCAAGACTTCGGCGCCGTCGTGGCACAGGACAACCTTATCGGAGATATGCTCTTCTTCCATGGCCGCGAGCGCGAGTTCCGCATCCCGGGGGTTGTCTTCGGCCAGTAAGATGGGTTTTGCAGCCGTCATGTTCGAGGTCTCCTGGTTGGGAGTGTGACAAAGAACGTCGCGCCTTGATCGGGGATGCCTTCAGCCCACACCCGCCCTCCGTGGCGATGGACGATGCGACGCACATTGGCGAGGCCGATGCCGGTCCCTTCAAATTCATCTGCTCGGTGCAGCCGTTGGAAGACGCCGAACAGCTTGTCGAGATATTGCATATCGAATCCCACGCCGTTATCGCGGACAAACACGGTGATCTCCCCTGCGCTCTTCCGTTCAAGCCCGATGGCGATCTTCGCGATGGGCCGGGTTCCGGTAAACTTGATCGCGTTCGAAATCAGATTCACAAACACCTGTCGAAGCATGGCGGGGTCGCCCGGCACTTCCGGCAGTGTGTCGATTGTCCAGGATATTTCCCGTCCTTGCAAGTCAAGACGTAAATCGTAAAGGATGGTCTTAATGAGCTGGTCGAGATTGACCGTGGTATGGAGCATTTCCTGGCGTCCCATGCGGGAAAACACGAGCAGGTCGTCAATCAATTGGCCCATCTGTTTGGCCGAGTCGGAAATCGTTTGGAGGTAGCGTTTGGCTTTCTCATTCAAGGTGTCGCCGACTGATTTACTGAGGAGCGAGGCATAGCCATCAATGTGGCGAAGCGGCGCACGGAGGTCGTGCGAGACCGAATAGCTGAATGCCTCAAGCTCTTTATTGGCCGCCTCGAGGAGTTCTCCGCGAAGTTGCAGTTCCGCTGCGACTTTTCGACGCGCGGTAATATCGTGCCGTATGAGGTAATAGACAGAGGCGAGGAGTACCAGTTGAAGGAGGGCGCCCAGGGCGAGCAGCACGATGGTATTGGTTGTGCTGAGGGTCGATTCGCTGAGGCGACGGCGTAAACTCTGACGCTCCTCAACTTCCATTTCTCCGATGATGCGGTGAATGGCCGCGAGCTCGCGTTTCGCGGCGCCTTCAAGCGCGATGCGACGGACGGCTTCGAATCCCCCTCCATCCCGTTTGGCGATCGCCCCGGTTTCCGCATTGATTTGCTGTTCGATCAGTTTCTGGAGTGTGTCGACTCGACTTTCTTGCAGCGGGAGCCCTGTGGTGAGGTCTTTCAGATACTTCAGATAGGTTGGCTTCTGTTCCGTGAGTGACCGGAAGCTCTTCAGGTAGACGACTTCTCCGGTGACGAGATAACGGCGATGGTTATTTTCCGCCTCATCCATCGCCACGTCCACGTTATTCAACAGCTGGAGGAGATCATGGCTCCTTGTGTCCAGGCGGCTGTTCTCGATCAGAATGGTCGTATTGCGGTAGGACACGGCGCCGATAATGAGGATGCCGATAAAGACCAGACTAAACCCTGCCAGGATCCGGCGTTCAATGGTCAGTTCGCGGAATCGCATGACGAGTGTCCGCTTGGCCGGTTGTGGCGGACTGAGAGCCGGGGTGGCGCCTGTTTCCGGGGTGGGATCTCCGGCGATCGGAGGCAGCGGCGGTCGATCGCTCGTCACTGTGTCCATGGAAAGAAACCGCGTTGAAAGGTGTAGGGAAAACTTTGGGCACTCTACTCTCGGCCGTTCACAGGCCGCAAGATCTATTTTAGCAGATCTTCAACGGATGCTAGATGGCTAGCCGCCGAGAGGGGGGACGGGGGGAAGACCGGTCGTGGCAGGTGCCGGGAGATGGGAGAACATCATCGTTGCCGAGACCACCCAGTCGATGAAGGGTTGGGGATAGATACCGATCAACAGCGTTCCGGCAAGGCCGACATATACCACAGCCTTCATCGGACCGGAAATCCGAATGGGTGATGGGTCAATCGGTTCGGCAATGTACATCTTCTTGACGACGATCAGATAATAGTACATCGAAATCACAATGTTCACAAGCCCGACGGTAATAAGGGTATACAACCCTTCCTTAATGGCCGCCACAAAGATGTAGATCTTGCCGATAAACCCGGCTAAGGGCGGCACGCCGGCCAGCGAGAGGAGGAACAGCAGCATGGAAAAAGCCAGAAACGGCGATCGGCGATTGAGTCCGCTGTAATCGTTGATCTCTTCGCTGCCAATGGCCTGGCTCATCGCGATCACAACCGCGAAGGCGCCGATATTGGCGAACAGATAGGTGAGAAGATAAAACAGGATCGCATCATTCCCCATCTTCGTGCCCGCTGCCATTCCGATGAGGACGTTTCCGATTTGGGCAATGCCGGAATAGGCCAGGAGGCGCTTAATATTCGTTTGGGCGATGGCCACGATGTTCGCGTAGGTCATCGATAAGACGGAGACCGCTGCGAGCAGGAGCACCCACATCGGTTTAAAGGTGAACAGGGCAACGAAGAACAACCGGAGCAGGATGGCGATGGCTGCGCCCTTCGGGGCAATGGAGAGAAACGCTGTGACGGGGGTGGGCGCACCGTGATAGGTGTCCGGAATCCAGGAGTGGAACGGGACTGCGCCGATTTTGAAACCGAGCGCCGCGAAGATCAACAGGAAGCCGATGATCAAACCCGGCGTAGCCGGCGCAGAGGCCATGTCTGAAAAGACCAGCTTGCCGGTTTCCCCGTAGACCAAGCTGATTCCGTAGGCGAGGAGACCCGCGGCAAAGACCCCGAGGATAAAAAACTTGAGCCCCGCTTCGTTTGACGCGAGGTCTTCGCGCAGGTAGGCGACGAGCACATAGAATCCGAAGGTGGAAAATTCCAGCGTGACGAACAGGGACAGTAAATCGTTGGCCGAGGCCATAAACATCATGCCGAGCGCAGACATGACGATGAGGAAGTAATACTCCCCCCTGAAAAAGGCAAAGCGGTTGACATATTCGATGGAGGCGAGGATCACGAGAATGCTTGCGCCGACGATGAACATCTTAAAGAAGATGGACATGCGATCGAGCACAAACATGTTTCCGAATAGGGCTCCGGAAATATGCGTCAGGTCGAACCAGGCGAGGCAGCCCAGGGTGACGACGAGACCCACGACGCTCAAGTAGGCCAGCTGTTCCTTAGGCAGTCGGGGAAAGGCAAAGTCGACTATCAAGACCAGGCAGAGCCACAGCGTCAGAAAGATCTCCGGCAGGAGAAACAGGAGATCGGCAATCGTCATATTGAGTTCAAAGTTCATAGTGTCGACTGGTACCCTATTGAGCCACGGGCGAAGCAGGGAGCTGGGCGCCACGGGCCGCTAACTGTTCGTGCAGTGATGTACCCGGTCCCTCCGGAGTCTGAAGCTCGGCGACGGGCACGACGTGCGTAATCTTCGCGATGAGCGGATCGACTCCTGAGCGAACCACGTTATATAGGTGCATGGGGAAGAGTCCAAATCCCACGCTGACGGAAATCATGATTAAGAGCGGGAGACGGTCGACGAACGCCACCGCATCGTGCGAGTGACTGTACTTCTGGTCCATCGGGCCGTAGAACAGGCTCCGCATCATCTTAAACAGGTAGGCCATCGTCAGCACGATCCCGAGCACGGCCACAATCACTTGGAGTGGATATTTGTTCCAGCTGCCCACGATGATCATAACTTCAGCGATGAAATTGATCGTCCCCGGCATGCCGATGGAGGCCATGCATCCCACCACGAAGCAGGCGGAGATAAAGGGCATTTTGTTCGACAGTCCCCCGAGTGACGGAATATCGCGGGTGTGGGTTTGATCGTAGACCCACCCGGCCATCGAGAAGAGCATGCCCGTGGCCATCGCGTGGGCGAACATGTAAATCACCGCGCCGCTGAGACTGATGTAATCCAGTGCCGCCATGCCGAGAAACACATAGCCCATGTGACTTGAACTGGAATACCCGATGACGTATTTCGTGTCTTTCGCGTAGTACGCGACGAACCCGCCATAGACGATACTGAACATGCAGAGCACGGCCGCCATCGGCATCAATTCGCGCGTGGTCTCAGGGAGAATCTCATAGGCGACTCTGATAATTGAGAAATGTCCGAGCTTCATGAGGACGCCGGCGTGCAACATGCTGGTGGCAGCCGGAGCGGCCGCGTGTCCTACAGGCGACCAGGAATGCAATGGCCACAGAGGAGCAATGGAGGCGAATCCGAAGAAAATCAACACCCAGATGATCTTATCCAGCGTCGTGCCCAGCACGGGAATGTTCATGAGATTGGCATGTTCCCGGAGGACCAGAATATCAAACGTGTTCAAGCCTGAATATTTGTAGATCAGGAGAATACCCATGAAGGCCGCGACGGCAAAGGCGGAGAGGAACAGCACCAGCTTCATGGCGGCGTATTCTTTGCTGTTCGATCCGAAATTGAAGATGAAGCCGACTGAATCGCGTTGTTTGACGCCTTCCGGATCGGTCATTTCCAGATACTTCTTGGTATGGCTGCCCCACATACCCAGTAGGAGGTACATCGGAATGACCGACATTTCGTAGAAGAAATAGAGGAAGAAGAGGTCCAGCGACATGAAGACGCCGATGGTCGCGGCCGCGAGAATCAGAATCCAGATGTAAAACTCTTTTGCACGATCTTTGATGTGCCAGGAGACAAAAATACCCGCGAATAACAAGATCGACGAGGCCAGGACCAGAGGCGTGCCGATGCCGTCGACGCCAAGGTAGAGCGAGATGCCGAGCTGTCGCGACCATTCAAACCGTTGGATGAACTGGAATCCCCCTCTGACAGGGTCGTACGAATAGAACAAATAGAGGGACGCCATGAGCGAAATAAACGCTGATCCGGCGGCAATCCCGCGCACGAGGAGCGCCTGGCGGTTGGAGACGAAGATCAATGCGAGCGCGCCGAAGAACGGAGCGAAGAGAATGTAGAGTAATGCGTATTCACCCATGGGTCTTAGTGATCCAATCGTTGAACTGGTTCAGTCAGCACGGCGACGGTTCCATGATCGAGACGGTCTACCAGCGCCTGGATCGAGCCGTTCATGATGTGGAGGAAGGGGGACGGATAGAGCCCGATCCAGAGAATCATGACGGAAAGCGACACGGCAATAACCATTTCTCGTAACTGCAAATCAGCCATCGTACTCTTCACGGCTTTTCCGAGAGGGCCCAGTATCGCCCGTTCGTAGTACCACAGAAAATAGGCCGCACCGAAGACGACTCCGGTGACGGCGAAGGCGCCGAACACCCAATTGGCTTTAAACGTGCCGAGGAGAATCAGAAATTCTCCGACGAAACCGTTGGTGCCGGGCAGGCCGATTGATGCCAGTCCGATCAGTAAAAAGAATGACGCGAGGAGCGGTACCTGTTGGGCCATCCCGCCGAATGCCGACAGGTGAGTGGTTTGCTGTCGCGAGTAGAGGAACCCGGCGATAAAGAAAAGTCCCGCCGTGCTGAATCCGAGATTAATCATCGTCAGGAGGCTGCCCTGGAGACCCTGGTAGTTGAGCGCGAAGAGCCCCATCATCACAAAGCCCAAATGGCTGATGCTGCTGAACGCCAGAAGTCTGCGGAAATCCGGCTGGATCAGGGCCATGATGGCGCCATACGTAATCGCGGCAATTCCCAGGCACATGATAACCGTCACGACGGTGTGGCTCTTCGATGCCTCTGGCAGCAAGGGAATGCTGAAGCGGATAAAGCCAAATGTCCCGAGCTTGAGTCCGGCGAGAACCACGGCCATCCCGATCGGCCCTTCGAGCAGGGCGTCAGGCAGCCACGTGTGGAATGGAAACACCGGGGCTTTGAAGGCAAACCCCATGAACATCAGCCAGAAAATTAGGATTTGCTGATCGACCGGAATGGGGACAGCCAACAGATCGAGGAGGTCAAAGGAGTAGAGCTGATCGGTATGCCGGAGGACCGCCCAATGATGAAAGTTCAGATCCAGAAGCGCAATGCCCACGAGCATGAAGACGCTGCCCAAGAGGGTGTAAAGCACATACTTCAAGGCGGCATGATGACGTTCGGCCCCGCCACCCCAGAGCTTGATCAGAAAATAGCTCGGGATCAGCATCAATTCCCAAAAGACGAAGAAGAGAATGAGGTCCAGCGAGACGAAGACGCCCATGGTCGTCGTTTCGAGGGCCAGGAGACACATCATGTAGAGTTTCACCTGGTGGCGAATGGTGTCCCAGGAATACACAATCACGAGGACCGTCAGGAACGCGGTCAACCCGACAAAGAGCACGCTGATGCCGTCGACTGCCAGGTGATAGCTGATCCCCAAGGCGGGAATCCATCGAACGTGTTCGGCAAATTGCATGGCAGCGGAATCGGGAACAAAGCGAAGCAGGACGAAGACGGCCAGCGCCAGTTCGACCAGGCTGATCGTCAGGGCGGAGGTCCGAACCATATCCTCATCATCCACGAGCCAGAGCACGGCGGCTCCGACAAACGGGAGAAAGAGGAGGCAGGACAAGATGGGAAAACCAGCTGCGAGTTCTTCTAACATAATCGTTGCACGACTCCGACGATCCCTCGATCGTGACTTACTTTTGGACGATCAGTTGTACGACTAACGCCAGCAAGAAGAGACCGGCGACAATGATCGCCGCATAGTGATGGACCATGCCGCTTTGGAGCTTGCGCCCCTGGCGAGCGGCCAGATGGTTGCCGAGTCCAATCACATTGAGGCCGGCATAGACCACGTATTTTTCGACCCAGGTCGATCCGGCCGATCCCCATTCGGCCATCTGTGCGACGCCGTTGACGAGACCATCGATCACAGTCCGATCAAACCAATCCAGGAATTCCCCCAACCGTTTGGTCGGCTCGACAAACAGGAAGTCATAGAGCTCGTCTACGTAATACTTGTTCAAGAGAGTTGTGTAGACGCCTTGGAATTTGATTGACCAGTTGTCCGCGGTTGAAGGACTTAAACTATAGAGAAAATGAGCCAGGCCCCATCCGAGCAGCGCAATGCCGGTGGCTGTTCCCATAAGAAGCAGGGTGGTCGCAACACTGGTTTCGTGTCCGCCGGCAGCGCCTGCAACGGGGGCCAGGAACCCATGGAGCCACCCATGTTCCGGTGGAAATCCCAAGATGAGTCCGCCGAAGACTGATAACACGCCGAGCGCCATCAGAGGTCCGACCATCACCATGGGCGACTCATGGACATGCTCTTCTGTGTGATGGTCCATGCGAGAGGCGCCGTAGAAGGTCAGGTACGTCAGCCGGAACATATAAAAAGACGTGAGGAACGCACCGATCGCCGCCAGTCCATAGAAGAGGAACTGGTGATTCACGAAGGCGTGGCCCATGATCTCGTCTTTACTCCAGAACCCGGCCAACGGGGGGATGCCTGCGATCGCAATGGTACCGATGAGGAAGAGCCGATAGGTCCAGGGTATCTTCTTGCTAAGCCCGCCCATTTTACGGATGTCCTGTTCCCCTGACAGCGCATGGATGACCGAACCAGCGGATAAGAACAAGAGAGCTTTGAAGAAGGCATGGGTCATGACATGGAAGACGGCGGCAGTATAGGCACCGATTCCGCACGCGAGAAACATGTAGCCGAGTTGGCTGACGGTCGAGTAAGCCAGCACACGTTTAATGTCGGTTTGCACCAGTCCGATGGTCGCTGCAAATAAGGCGGTGCAGCCACCGACGATTGCGACGGTCTCCATGGCAATGGGAGAGAGGTCGAAAATGGCATGGTTTCGGACGATCATATAGACCCCTGCCGTAACCATGGTGGCGGCATGGATCAGCGCACTGACCGGTGTGGGCCCTTCCATCGCATCCGGCAACCAGGTGTACAGAGGAAGCTGGGCGGATTTCCCGACCGCGCCGACTAACAGGCAGAGGGCGATAGCGGTGGCCATGTCGGGCGAGAGTTGCCCCAGCTGGGCAAACACCTTTGTGTAGTCGAGTGTTTTAAAATTGATGAAGATCAGGAAGATGGCCAACAGGAACCCGGCATCACCGATACGGTTAACGACGAACGCTTTGGAGGCGGCTTTGGCGGCAGAGACTTTATCGTAGTAGTAGCCGATGAGCAGATAGGAGCAGAGTCCGACCCCCTCCCACCCGATGAACAGGACCGCATAGTTGTTGCCCATGACGAGCAGCAGCATCGAAACCATAAATAGGTTCATGTAGGTGAAGAAGCGCGTGAAGCCTGCTTCACCGTGCATGTAGCCGACAGAGTAGACGTGAATCAGGAATCCCACACCGGTGACGACCAAGAGCCAGACGCAGGTCAGGGGGTCGACCAGATAGGCCAGGTTAATGGTGAGGTCGCCGCCGAAGATCCATTGATAGGCTACAACTTCATGCGTGGCTCCGGTGCGCAGGACATCCGCGAAGACGCCGATGACACAGAGGAATGAGAGCCCCACCGATCCCCAGGCGAGACGATGGGCGACCTCATGGGAGTACCGGCTGCCAAGGAGACCGTTGGCAATGACGGCCAGGAGGGGGAATACCGGAATCAGTTTAATAAGCAGATCAGTTAAGTCGAACACGTTACCACTTCAAGAGGTTCATTTCATCGACGTTGGTTGAGAGCTTTCCGCGGAACACAACAATGATAATGGCTAAGCCGATGGCCGCTTCTCCTGCGGCGATCGCAATGATGAACAGAGCCACCAACTGGCCGGCCATGGATTCAAGATAATAAGAAAAAGCCACGAGGTTGATATTGGCGGCGTTGAGCATAATCTCGACGGACATCAGCACGATAATAAAATTGCGTCTGATCAGGACGCCGAGCAGTCCGATGACGAACAGGATTGCACTGACTGCCACATAGGCGGCTAACGGAAGCATGCGTCAGTCTTTCCTCAAGTTGAGCGGCTTGGGTGTTTTCGCCAGCACGATCGCGCCGATAATGGCACCCAACAAGAAGACCCCCACGATTTCAAATTGCAAGAGATAGTCGCTGAACATCTTGATCCCGATCGCGGCCGTGTCCCCGTCCTGCAAGACGGCGACGGCGGGTGCATCGCCTTTCGCTCCGGCAAAAGGCGAGTGGAGCAAGAGATATATCACGTAGAGGGATCCCAGAACGGCCGGGGTCAAAAAATACAGATAGGTGGAGTGAAAATAGCGCTCGTCCGTTTTGAGATTCAGGAGCATCAGGACGAAGAGATAGAGCACGAGGATGGCTCCGGCGTAGACGATGACCTGGACAGCCCAGAGAAACTCCGCATTGAGCAGGACGAAAAAGCCCGAGACGTGCAGGAGGAGGGCCAGCAAAGCCAAGCCGCAGTGGACGGGATTTTTGAGCGCGACCGTCATGACGGCGGCCGCAATACTCATCAGCGCAAAATACGAAAAGAAGACAGCAATCATCGGGATGTCTCAGCTCAAATGTTTGGGAGTCGATTGCGTTGCTTTGAGGACCGACTGGGGGAAATAGTATCGGTACTCACGACTCTCCTCGACATTTTTCTCCTGGTTATGGGCGTACAGATATTTTTTCGCGTCACTGAGATGACGCTCACCAATGTCGTAGAGCCGCTTCTTGTCGAAGAGGAGGGTGCGCTTGTCGTGCGTGGAGAATTCGTACATCTTGGTCATGGCCAGCGCATTGACGGGGCAGGCTTCCACACAGTAGCCGCAGAACACACACTTCGTGATGTCGATGTAAAACTCCGTGGCATAGCGCTGGAGAGGCCGGGCTGGGTCCTCCGCACTGATCACCTTGATGCAACGGGACGGACAGGCGGCCTCACAGAGATCGCATCCCACGCAGCGTTCGCGGCCGTCGTCGTAGCGCAGCAGTGATAATGCGCCCCGATGGGTGTCTGGCAGGGTCCGCTGTTCGCGCGGGTACTGAAACGTGATCGGGCGATGGAACATATGGCGAAACGTCACCTTCATAGCATCCCAGATCTCATAGAACAGGGCTGCATGCAGAATCTTTTTTGTCAGTGTGGCAACGCTCATCGTCGGCTCCCGCCCATTGATACGAAGATCGGTATTACTGTTAAGCCTTTTCGATACTGACCCACGTGTGCTTGAAGGATGGCACGCCGGTGACGGCATCCACCTGTACGGCCATCAAGTCTTTGACCGGGGGTTCATTGAAATGCTCCGGGAAGAAGCAGGTGTTCGGTGCCTGCGCAATATCGGGCTGTACGCCCAGTTGGAGCGAACCCCGTTCAGAGGTCACGCGAACCTTTGTGCCTTCCTGGAGTCCCAGTCGTTGCATATCGCCTGCGTTCATCCGAAGCTTTCCGGTGTTTGGCGCAATGTTGATCAGTCCCGGTGCCTCTGTCGACATCTTGCCTGAATGGGCGAGCAATTGTCCCATCACTAGCGCGAAGGGCCGTTTGGAATCGGTGACCGGTGCCGCGGGGCGATAGCGAGTCTTCACTTCGGTGGCGTAACCGTTTGTCAGGTACTGATCGGGAGCCGGCGTCACTTTACGCGGCTGGCCGAGGTTGTAGTACCCAGGCAAGAGTTTCATAATCTCGCTTTGAATGTCGTTGGCCGATTCGTATCCCCACTGGGCTCCCAGTGCATTGGCCAGCGCTGTCATAATGTGCCAGTCCGGCAGGCTTTCTCCGACGGGATCCATGGCCTGGCGCACACGCAGCACGCGCCCCTCCAGATTTGTAAATGTCCCCTCTTTCTCCGCATACGTGCAAGCAGGCAGGACAAAATGCGCCTGACGACCGGTGTCGGTCAAGAAGGGATCTTGCACAACCAGCAGCTCGAGGCGTTCGAGCGCACTGCGGACTTCAACCGAGGCCGGGAGTGTGGCCAAGGGATTTTCGCCGATGACATACAAGGCCTTGATCTGACCGCTCTTGCAGCGCTTCAAAATTTCGATCAGGTTGGCGCCGGTTGTAGTGGCGGGTAATGTGGCCTCCCACGCTTTGCTGAATCGTTCCCGTGCCGCCGTATCGTCGTAACGGCTCTGGCCTGGCAGGAATTCAGGCGCAACGCCCATGTCGACAGCGCCCTGCTCGTTCGGCTCCTCGGTTAGGGTGTTGACGCCGCAACCGGGCTGGCCGAGTTTGCCGGTAATCCAGGCCAGGTCAATGAGCTTGAGCACGTTTTGATAGCCATCAGGCCGCCGCACGATGCCTTCCGCGCACAAGAAAATCGAGCGCGGAGCTTCGGCCATGATGGCGGCGATGTCTCGATAGGCGTCGACGGTAATCCCGGTGTACGTGGCAATCTGTTCGAGTGACAGAGTGGCTATGGCGGCTTTCAATGCCTCAAAGGCTTTCGGATAGCGGGCGACCGCGGTTTCGTCTACCAGATCTTGCTCGAGCGTGGCTTTCACGAGCCCATCAATGACCCATCCCTCCGTGCCGGGCTTGATGAGAAATGGATGGGAGGCCAGCTTTCCGATATTCGTGACGGTCGAATCGAGCACGATCACCTGGGCTTTGTAGACCCGAATGGCTTCCTTGATACGGACGGCAGTCAAGGGATTGGTCTCGGTGATGTTGGAGCCGAGCACCAGAATGGCTTTGGCTTTGGTGAGGTCTTCCCAGTCGTTAGGGGTCCGGCCGAAGCCCAGAGCATGGCGCGAGGCATGGACGAAATTCATATGTCCGTAGCGGGCGCTGCTGTCGAGATGATTGCTGCCGAACACGGTCCGCATGAGCTTTTGGAAGAGATAGAGCTCTTCGTTTGTGCAACGGGCGGTAATCAATCCGGCAATCGCGTCCGAGCCGTGTTTCTGCTTCACTTCGGCGAAACGGTCGACGACCTGGTGCATCGCTTCGAGCCAGGGCTTGGGCACGAGCTGATTGCCCTCGCGCACGAGCGGCTGAGTGAGCCGAGTCTTGCTGTCGAGATACTCGAATCCGAATCGTCCCCGCACGCAGAGTCCACCGTGTCCCTTGGCGGTTTCCTCGCGATCGCCCCATTTGTTTTTCCAGGACAGCGGGGACGTCACACGGATGACTTCGGAGTCTTTGGTTTCCAGGTAGAGCTGGCAGCCGTCGCCGCAATAGTTGCACGTACTGGCGGTCTTCTTCATCTGCCAGGGCTTGTAGAGATATTTCGAATATTTGTTCGTGATCGCGCCGACGGGGCATACGGCAAGACAATCACCGCAGAATTCGCAAGACAGCGGGAGATCGCCTTTCGCGACGACCTGGTTGAATCCGCCCTTTTTCATGAATTGCAAGGCATCGATCATCAGCACGTCTTTACAGACGTTGATGCATTCGGCGCAGGCGATACAGCGGTTCATGTTGAAGTCGAGGACCAGGCTGCGGGTGTCTTCCGGAATAAATTTCTGTTTTGCGCTGGCCAGATTAGTCACACCGTGCTGAAACGCCATGTCCTGGAGTTCACAGTGACCGTCGGCGTCACAGACCGGACAATCCAGCGGATGGACCGAGAGATGTTTTTCGACGGCTTTCTTTCGCGCGAGGAAGAGGTCCTCGCCTTCCGTGCGGATCACCATTCCTGCGGTGGCTTTGGCCGTGCAAGAGCGAACCGGAGCTTTCTTCCCTTCCTGCATGACGAGGCACATACCGCACGAGCCGAAGGGGTCAAATGTATAGTGATAGCACATGGCCGGGATGATCTTGCCCGTGCTGGAAATGACGTCATACAGCGAGACGCCGTCTTTGGCGGAGACCGTCTTCCCGTCGATGCTGAGCTCGATCGACGTCGCTTCGACATCCGGATTGGTGGCTGGCTTCAAGCCCATAGTTCGGATCCTTGCCTCTCTCTGGCTACCGGTCGCATTCGCCCATGACGATATCGTACGTGCCGAACAACGTAATGGCGTCGGCGATCATATACCCGCGTGACATGTAATCAAATGCGCCCATATGGATGAAGGAAGGGGCGCGGATTTTCAGGCGATAAGGTTTTCCGCCGCCCGTACTGACAATGTGGAAGCCCAACTCACCCTTATGCGCTTCCGTTCCGCAGTAGATTTCCCCTGGAGGTGCGTTAAAACCCTGGGAGAACAGTTTGAACTGCTGGATCATGGCCTCGAGATTCGTAAAGACGCGTTCTTTCGGCGGCAGCGTGACGCTCGGGACGTCCGCCATAATCGGACCTTCCTGCATTTGCTCGAGACATTGCCGGATGATTTTTACGCTCTCGTAGAGTTCCATGACCCGAATCCAATAGCGATCGTACGTGTCGCCGTTTTTTCCCACGGGAACGCTGAATTCGCATTTGGGATAGGCCGAATAAGGCTCGTACTTACGCAGATCATAGTCGACGCCAGATCCGCGCAAGGTCGGGCCGCTGAGGCCGAAGCTGACGGCATCTTCCGCCGAGATGACGGCGACGCCTTTAGTGCGTGCAACCCAGATACGGTTTGTCTCCAGGAAGACGATGTACTCATCGATCTTGGGCGGAAAGTAGTCGAGAAACTTCTTGAGTTTGTCGAGTAAGGACGGCGTGAAATCGCGTTCGACCCCGCCGATCCGGTACCAGCTCGTCGTTAGACGAGCTCCGCAGAGTTCATCGAACCAGTCCAACAGGATTTCCCGGTCGCGGAAACAATAGAAGAACACGGTCATGGCGCCGATGTCGAGCGCTTGGGTTCCCAGCCAGAACTGATGGCCGATGATGCGCTGAACTTCGGCGACGATGGTACGGAGGTACTCAGCCCGATCGGGCACTTGGAGATTCAGGAGTTTCTCGACGGCGCGGCAATAGGCGAAGTTGTTGTACATCGCGCAGACATAATCGAGCCGGTCCGTATGGGGAATGAATTGATGATAGGTGCCGTCCTCAGCCAGTTTTTCTACGCCGCGGTGGAGGAATCCTAGGACCGGCGTGGATTTTACGAGCCGTTCCCCTTCTAATTCCAAGATGACCTTGAGGACGCCATGGGTGCTGGGATGCTGAGGCCCCATGTTGAGGAGCAGTTCTTCGGTGCGAAGCGTCGGCAGCGACTCGCTCTCCGGATGTTCCGGGTCGACTTTATAGACGGTGGTTCTCTGATCTTCAAACGCCATGAGCCAATCCCGTTCCTATCGCGGCACTTCGTCGAGGAAATCAAACGTGTCTCGCCAGCCTTTGCCGCGGAGCGGAAAATCTTTCCGCAGCGGATAGCCTTCGGTGTAATCGTCGGGCATGAGGATGCGGCGCAGGTCCGGATGGTTGCGGAAGCGGATCCCCATCATGTCGTACACTTCGCGCTCCATGAAGTCGGCACCTTTCCAGATGTCGGTCAGGGAGTCGACGATACAATCCGATTCCGGGACTCGGGTCTTGAGTCTGATGCGCTGACGCTTCCGGATCGCATAGAATTCCCAGACCACTTCAAAACGCTCTTCGTCATCGGGCCAGTCCACGGAACTGACATGGACGATATAGTCAAAGTCCATCCCAGGATCATCGTGCAGGAACTGAGCGACTTCGTGCACTGTGTCTCTCGTGACGGTGACGGAGATATCGCCGCGCCATTCCGTCGATGACAGGAAGCCCACGGGAAAGGTGTCTTGAACTCGTTGTGCCAGTTGATGCATCGCGCGGTTCCTAGACCTTCACGCTTGGTTTGACCTGGTCGGGCTGTGTGACAAACACACGCTTTTGCATGATCCGCTCTTGCAGTTTCAGGATGCCGTCGAACAGCGCCTCTGGCGTGGGAGGGCAACCCGGGACATAGATATCGACGGGAACGAATCGATCGACACCCTGGACGACGCTATAGCTGTCATAGATATTGCCGGAGGTAGCGCAGGATCCCATGGCGATGACGTATTTGGGTTCGGGCATCTGATCGTAAATTTTACGGATCACAGGGGCCATGCGGCGACAGACCGTTCCAGCAACAATCATCAAGTCGGACTGTCTGGGGGACGCACGAAAGACACCGGCTCCGTAGCGATCCATGTCATAGCGGGATGACACCGCGGCGATCATTTCGATCGCACAGCAGGCCAGGCCGAAGGTCATGGGCCAGAGCGAGCCTTTGCGTGCCCAGTTCACAGCTTTTTCGACAGTCGTCGTAATGACATCGGGAGAGCCGTCCTTGTCCGGCCGTCCCAGTTGGATCAGTCCCATTCAAGTGCCCCTTTTCTCCAGGCATAGACATACGCGACCAGGAACAGCGCGATAAACACCATCATTTCAACCAACCCAATGATCCCGAGCTTTTCGAATACGATGGCCCAGGGATAGAGAAAGATGACTTCAATGTCGAAGATCACAAAGAGCATCGCAAAGACGTAATACCGGACGGGAAACGGCATGCGAGCGTCTGAAAACGGTTCGGATCCGCACTCATAGGTCGATAGCTTTTCCGGCTCAGGGTACCGTGGTTGTACGAAATAACTGATCACCAGTGTGACGACCCCAAAGGCCAGAGCAATGAATATGAATAGAAGTATCGGGAAATACCTGGTGAGATACTCGAGCAGAAGATCAAAGCCGGTCATCGTTCCCATCTCGCAAGATGTTGAACTGGAAAGAAGAGTCGAAATCTTAGTTCTGCGGTCTGGGGGATAGCAAGTGGACAAAGGACCTACGGTTAGCGACCCGAAAGCCCTAGCCTGTCCTGCTAGGAATCGTTCATGGTGAAAAGCGGAAGCTTCCCGTATTTACGATTCTTCAGTATGAGACCCAAGCCCGAGAGGTTAAGACAATCTATGCCTCAAGAGCCTGTGGGAAGGAGTTGGTTACGGCTTCTTTGAGTCAGGTTTGAGTTGAGGAGCGCGGACTGTCCTAAGTTGGGTTGGAGGAGTCCCTTGAGCGATATCCCATTCTGCTTCGAGAGGGGAGAAGGCCTTCGCCTTCCGGCGTCGGTGGATTTGGGTTTCGATCCGTGGTTGTTTCTTCGGATCCGGATTGTAGGCTGATTTGGGGGGTGTCATAACTTTTGATACAAATTCTCTTGGAGGGAACATTGATACGATTTGTATACGGTAGCACCTTGTAAAAAGGTCCGTCAAACGACCGTACAATCAGGAGAAATTCTTGACAATACCCTATTATTTGCTATGGTTTGCGAGGATCCACTCGCCTCAACCAAGGACAACATTTATGAAAACGACTACTTCTCTCCTCTTGGCCCTGGCATTGTGTGTGGTCGCGGCGCCGGCTGGAGCCCAGCCGGTTGATACGAGCACCATACGATTTGGGGAAGGTGCCTTGGCATTTGCTGAGGGGGCGATTCAAAAAACGACGCCTCGTGATGGCATCGTGAACCTCATCACCGGTGACAATCAGTCGACCGGCGATCGAATGATTTTGGGACAAAATGATGCGCTGTATCTCAAGCTCGATAATCCGCATGACGTCGCGCCGGGGGATCTCTATACCGTCTATCGTCGAGTGCGGAAAGTCTTTCACCCGGCCACGGGCGAATATCTTGGGTTTGTCATAATCCGGCTGGCGGTCGTGCAGGCGACGCAAGTGGATCATGCCTTAACGACGGTTCAGGTTGTTCGGAGTTACGGGGTCGTCGCGCCCGGCGATCCCGTGATGCGCTTTGTGCCGCCGGCTTCTGCGGAAGAGCCCAGCCAAGTGAGTGAAGTGGCGGAACTTCGGGGAATGATTGTTGAGCTCCAGGCCGATAAGCCTATGACGCTGGTCTCGCAGTTCGATGTGGTCTATCTCGACCGTGGGAGGGGAGATGGCCTCAGGAGCGGAGACATTCTGGAGTTGCATCGCCACAGCCAGGGACTCCCGCCGCGGAAGATCGGACTATTGAAAGTGATCGCGACAGAGGATCGGACGGCGACCGCCATGATCCAGGGCGCCACGACTAGAGTCATGAAAGGAGATCGATTCAAACTCGCAGGGCATTCGGCGCCGGCGGTTTTACCCGTCGAGACTCCTGTTCAGCCGCTGTCTCAGCCCAAGCCCCTTCAGATGGAGAAGACGGTGGCAGCCGTTCCACCTGACCTCGTTGCGAGGAAGTTGAAGGTGCAAGATGCTTCGGGAGAAAGCCGGTTGAATCTTGGCGAAATCACGAATTTTCTCCGATACGATTCAGGAGAGGCTTCAATCAGGCCGGAAGGATACAAAATCCTGGATCAATTGATCGAGTATTTGCGCACCAGTGGGGATGCACGAATGATCCGGGTCGAGGGGCATGCAGACAATGTCGAGATCGGTCCGACCTTGAAGTCGCGCTATCCGAGCAATTGGGAGCTGTCCAAGGCCCGCGCGAGCGGTGTCCTTCGGTATCTGGTCGAAAAAGGCGGATTGGATTCGGCTCGCCTGGCTTCCGTCGGGTATGGGGATGGCCGTCCGGTCGCGACGAACGCAACGGAAGAGGGCCGGACCAGCAATCGGCGTGTGGAGGTTCTGCTCTACGCTCCTACCTCAACGGAGGCCAATCCTCCACAGCCGGCGATGCCCAAGACGGCAGATAAGCCGGATAGCGATCCTGCCAGTCTCAGTGCGAAAGGCGCTCACGGCTCGTCATCCGTCCCTGCGGCATCGGATGCCGCGGGAGGCCCATCTGACTCTTCAGTAATCGGACAGGATGCTCTTCCGGCGGACCATGGGCCAGGGACTCTCAGCCTCCCTGACTCTTCAGGGCCGGTCGGGCTCTCAGATCCGACCGCGCAAGATCCGGCTGTACCCACTGGTCGGCCCTTAGAGTAAGCTTCGCATTTCAATGGGCGGATGCATGTCTCATGCATCCGCCCATTGAACAGTTCTTCGGCGGTCATTCTCCCCTCCCCTCCTTCTCTTCGTTGTTCTGGCTTTCGGCTCGCTGCTAGAATGCCGGATGCCTATCGATTCTCGTCCACGTATCGATTGTCCGAATGGACCCATGTTTGCCGACGTGATTGTTCCTCGGCATCTGGCGAAAACCTTCACCTATCTGATTCCGCCCTCGCTGGTGAGCCGGGTTGGAGTGGGCCAGCGGGTGGTCGTGCCATTTGGGCGGACGACGTTGGAGGGGGCCGTTATAGGACTGACGCGCGATTTGCCCAGCGGGGTGAAGGTCTCCCAACTCAAGGCCATTGCTGCGGTATCAGATGGCGACGGTCTGACAGGGTTTGCTCCCGGGATGTTCGAGCTCTCGCGGCAGGTCGCCGAAGAATATATCGCTCCATGGGGGCAGTGTTTACGGCTTGTGGCGCCGTCGGCTCGCGCGGTTCCTCAACCCAAATGGTCCTATGTGGCCACTTCACAGGGACGGCTGGCCTTGGAGCAAGGCACTTGCCCGGATGTGCATCTTCCACTACTCCAACGAATCGCGCGCAGGACGAAGGGTCTCTCTGCTTCGACCATTCAGTTGTCTCGACGGAATAGCGACCGTCAGGCGCTTAGGTTTCTCGAAGCTCAGCAATGGATTCTCCGGAGCGAGGGGACTCTCTCCATTCGCCCGTCTCGCATCCGCCGGAGCGAGCCCGAAAGGGAACTCCCGATCCATGCATTTGTGCCACTCACTCCAGCGGTAGAAGTGCTGCAGCGGGTCCAGGGCCTCATGCAGGCTTGCCCGACAAGGGTACTGATCGACGGGGCCTTGGACTATCGAGTCGGGATCATGGCAAGGGCGGCCCAATTTGTCCTGGACCAAGGGCGCTCCGTGCTCATTATTATCGGTGAAGTCCTGCGCGCTCAGTGGTTGGCTCAGGTCCTTCAAGAAGCCACCCTATACCCCGTCACGTTTCAGCCCCGGGGAGTGCCGGGAGTTGATGGCGAGCTGAATGGGAAGGGCGCTCCGCAGATTGTGGTAGGGACCCGTTCAGCCATATTTTATCCTCTTCGATCGATCGGATTGATCTGGGTTGATGGGGAAGAAGACTCCGCCCTGAAAGAGCCTCAGGAGCCGCACTATCATGCACGAGAGGTCGCCTGGATGCGGGCGCAGCACGAGTCTGCCCTATTGGTGTATGGATCTGCCCATCCGTCTCTGGAAGTGAGGAGCGTGGGCGAGATCGAACGGGTGGCTCAACACAAAGAGCCAGAGAGTCTTCCCCACATCGAACTGGTGGATATGAGCCGGGAGTTCGGCGGAGCGCCATTCAGCTCCACCCTCACGGCTGCCCTGCGAGCTACCGTGGCGCAACAAGATCGCGCGATCTTATTTCTCAACCGCCGGGGGTATGCCGGGGCGCTTGTCTGTCGCGACTGCGGATGGGTGCCGCGCTGTCCGTCATGTGCCGTTGCGTTGGTGTATTACCGGGAGTCCGCACGCCTCGCCTGTCGCTATTGCGGACGTAAAGAATCGCTGCCTGAAATCTGCGGAGCCTGTGGAGCGTCACGCTTGAGTCCGATTGGGGAAGGGACGGAACGGATCGAGCAGGAAGTCCACCGGCTTTGTCCGGGGTCACGGATTCTCCGAATTGATCGCGATACGACTCGTGGGGTGGTGTCCGCTCGTCGATTGTGGCAGCAAGTCCATGCCCGTACCTGGGACATCTTGATCGGGACGCAGGCCTTGTTTCAACGGGAGCCTATTCTGCCGGTTGGTCTCGTTGGAATCGTCGATGCCGATTCCGGACTGCACCTCCCGGATTTTCGTGCGGCTGAACGGACCCATCAGTTGTTGGTTGATGCGGTGAATCTCGCGCGGTCGGCCCCCTCCGGCGGGCGGGTCATCTTGCAAACCTCGTTGCCGATGCATCACGTCATGCAAGCGGTCGCCGCCCATGATCCGGCGAGATTTTACGCTGAGGAGATGCAGGCGCGTCGCTTGTTGGGGTACCCGCCGGTCCAGCGCCTCATCTATCTGACGGTGTCAGGGAAAGATCGGCGGCTGACCGAGGTGGCGGCGCAGAGGTGGGTGAGTGAATTACACAAGACCCTATCCGTTCGGCAGCCTGCGGCATCATCTGGAATGGCATCGTCACAGCAGAGTCTATCGGCTGATCCACAGAGCCAGGGGATCGTCGTACTTGGACCGGTGGCGGCGACTGGGGTTGGATCCAGTGGGACATTGGGGTGGCACATCATGGTGAAAGGTGGAGATCGCACGGCGATGCGGGACGGAGTCCGCCGATCGCTCGAGACTATGGAGCGAGCGTATCCTGGTCGTATCTTCAAGTTCAGTGTGGATGTCGATCCGGTCGATATGGGGTAGCAGGTTATCGCTTTTTCTGGCGTGAGGGCCGTTTGGCGGGCTCAGGTGTGGAGAGGGTGGTTGAGGGTGCCGGTGTTTCTGGCTTTCGTTTGAACAGGCCGTAGGAAAAGGACATCCAAAAGACCGATGAGAACAGACCAAGCACCACCGCGGAGAGGATCGTACCCATTTCTTCATCGGAGGGTCCCGCTGGAACTGATTTGAGCTGTATCATCAGTTGCAGCGGCCAGGCAAAACTCTCGAGCCCGAGCAACAACGTGGACCAGGCCCAAATCTCCGTGATGGTGCGGCACTTCCAATATAAAAACGAACCGACCAACGCGACCCACAGGGCGACTACCCCGGGCATCAGCGTGCCCCAGAGCAGCCAGAATCCTATGGCCACGACGAGTGTGCCGAGGCTGATATTCAGCAGCATGATTCTGTGAGTAGCTGGAGGCATGGAGGCGGCAGTGTGCCGGGCAGGATGCTGTGATGTCAACGTGGAGTGAGGGCTGTGGGCGTGAGCTAGTGGTTGAGTTCTGATTGGGCCGCATCCAGAAGGGTCTGCATATCGAACGGCTTCTGAAGGGTTCGTCGGGCGCCAAGCATTTTGGCCACATCGAGAAAATTCAAGATGCCGATCATGTCACTGCCACCGGTAATGGCAATCACGCGCGAGGCCGGGAACTCACGGCGCAGGGTCATGATGCTTTCGAGCCCGTCTTGATCGGGCATCAGAATGTCCATGATCACGAGATCCGCGGGCTTGGTCCGATACCGCTCCAGGCCCTGCTTCCCGTTGCTGGCTTCCTGTACGTCGTACCCCGCCTGCTCCAGGGTCTCTCGGATCAGCTGGCGGATTTGATCTTCGTCGTCAACGACTAGGACTGATGGCATCGTGTTCCTCAACAAGTTCGCGGGCGAGTTCACGGTATCGCTGATGGGGGGACGGAGTCTCCGAGGCTGCTTGGTCCAGCACCTGCCTGATGGTGCGAGCCACATCCTGTAGCATCAGCGGTTTTAAGACGCATTTGGTCAAGCCTTGGACTTGCTTGGCCTCTACGGACAGCGTGTGTTCCGATCCAGAGCAGAGAATAATCGGAAGATCGGGACGTAATAGGCGACAGTCTTTCGCGAGCGCAATGCCGCTCATGTTCGGCATCGTGACGTCGGTGATCAGAAGGTCGAACCGCTGAGGGGCCATGCGGAACGCCTGCAAGGCTTCCGACGCACTCATACGCACCACTGCATAGTACCCGAGCGACTCTAGCATCTCCCCTCCAAAACGGGCAAGGGATTCCTCATCGTCGACAAAGAGGACGCATTCATGCCCTTGCGGGAGCGGCTCTTCGGCGTTGGGAGAAACGGACGTGGCGTTCTGGGTGAGGATAATCGGCAAGTAGACCTCGACGGTCGTGCCGGTACCCGGGGCGCTGTCCACAAAAATAGTTCCGCCATGGGCGGTGATGATGCCATGCACGACGGCGAGACCCATGCCGCGCCCTGTGCCAAGGTCCTTTGTAGTAAAGAAGGGATCGAAGATGCGCTCTTGAACATCAGGCGGCATCCCTTCCCCCGTGTCCTGGACCATCAGTCGCGCGTAGGCGCCGGGCTCCAAGCGCGCCTGGGGGCCGACTCGCAGTTGTGTAACCTGGGCTTCCTCCAGCGCGACGGTGAGTGTTCCGCCCGTTTTCTGCATGGCGTGCAAGGCGTTTTCCACGAGATTGAGCAGCATCTGATGCATCTGGGAGGAATCGGCCGATACCGGCGGCGTCGGCACGTGGATGCGTTCGTTGAGCTGAACCCAGGAGGGGACCAGCGGCCGGAGCAGCTTCAGGGATTCCTTGGTGAGGATGTGCAACGAGAGCGGGCGTTTGAGATGGCGCCCTTGCTGGCTGAATGTAAGAAGCTGATGGACCAGATCGCGGGACTTTCGTCCTGCGGCAATGATCTGATCGAGGTGTCGCCGGACCTTGTGATCCTTGGCGATGGCTTTGATGGCCAGTTCGCTGAATCCAAGAACGGCGGTCAGGCTATTATTGAATTCATGTGCGATCCCGCCGGCCAAGGTCCCGATCGCTTGCATCTTTTGGAGATGTTGCGTTTGCGTAAGGAGGTGTTCTCGTTCTTGCTCCGCCAGCTTGCGGGCCGAGATCTCTTCGTGGGTGACGACGAGTCCGTCCCAGGGTCCGTGAAGCGGCATGACGGTCATGGCAAACCACCGCGCCTCAGTGGGTGTCTGGCAGGGATATTCGAGAGAAAACCGCTCACGGGTCCCTGCCCGGACGGCCTCGATCCCTTCAAGCGCGCATTGCGCAGTGGCATCCCCTCCGTGGGCTGCGTTCTTAAGGCTGACAAGGTAGTTGTGTCCCGGGGAGATCGGTGCCGCCTCGCCGGTTCCCGTCAGTCCGAATTGCCGCCACGCGGTGTTGACGGCCGTGATCTGGCCGGCCTGATCGAGCACGGCGACTTCCGCGGTCAGTGAATCGAGTACGGCTTGATTCAAGGCGTCCTTCTCACGCAGCAGTTCGTTCAGGGCTTTGCGAGCGGAGATATCCACGATGGTGGCGAGAACATGCGTTCCGGTCGACGTGCGCAGCGGGGCGAGTCCGATTTCAACGGAGATCTCCTTCCCATCCTTTCTTCGCGCGAGAAACTCACGGCCGGCGCCCATCGGTCGGGAGACCGGCGCAGCGAAGAAGATTCGGCGCTGATCGGCGTGGCTGGACTTGAATTCATTCGGCACCAGGATGTCGACCGAGTGGCCGATGAGTTCGCCGTGACCGTACCCGAAGATCTTTTCGAGGGTCGCATTTGCTAGCGTGATGGTTCCGTCCTCGGACGTCAGGAGGATGCCGTTGGGGGCCGATTCCACAACCATCTTGAATTGTTCATCCCGATCGTGCGCGATCTGCTCCATCATCACGTGCGGAGTGAGATCTTGCAGTGTGCCGGCTACGCGGATCGGCTGATTCGTCGTGTCTCTGACAATCGCTTCTCCGAGGCAGTGCACGTGGCGAACGGTGCCATTCGGCTGCACAATACGGCAGCTCACATCCAGCGGTGTGTCGCTCTCAAGATACTGAGTCAGGGCCGTATGGAGACGATCTCGATCGTCCGGATGGAACGAGGACAGGAACCGGTTATGGCTGGGAGCAACCGTGTCCTGTGGATGGCCCAAAATACGGTACAGCTCTTTTGACCACTGCGCGGTATGGTCTCCAGGATTCCATTCCCAGCTTCCAAGGTGAGCCGCGGTCTCCGCTGACGTCAATTGTTGCTCGAGGCGTTGGGTGGTCGAGCGGGCCTGTTGTTCTGCGGTCAGATCCGAACAGGAGAACAGCGTCGCAGCCCTCCCCTTCCAGAGCACGGGTGAGGCGGAGACCATGACCGTGACGACTTTGTGCAGCGTGTGCGAATCCAAACAGACGAATCGCTCTTCGAAACAGGTGCGTGGATCCCCTGAGCCGCGCAGGTGCTGCAGGCGTTGCCGCGCGGCCTCCTGCCGGTCAGGAGGCAGGATCGCCGCCAGGGGATTGCCAATGAGTTGTTCCGGAGACGTGGCGCCAAGGAGTCGAATTCCGGCGGCATTGACGTAGACAATGCGGTTATCTTCGCCGATCACCAGAATGGTTTCGGCCGTGAGCTCTGCCAAGAGGTGCGAAGGGTCGTGCGTGTGTTTCAAGGCTTCTTCGGCCTGCTGCCGTTGGGTGACATCATTCATCACCCAGATAAACTGGATCACGGTCCCCGCCCGATTCTTGACGGGGGAGAGTGTGACTTCGTTCCAGAAGGGAGTGCCGTTTTTCCGATAATGACGGACGGTGACGCGACAGGCCCGACTGTCCTGAAGAGCCAGCCCGATTTTCTCAACCGCCGTTCGGTCGGTGTGGGCTCCATTCAGAAGGTGAGTCGATTGTCCCAAGACTTCGCTCTCCGCGTATCCGGTCAGGAGCCGGAATGCCGGATTCGCCTGGATGATCGGATGGCGGGGGACGGAGGCATCGGTGACCAGCACGCCGGAGTTGGTGGCGGCGATCACCCTCGATTGAAGGAAGTTGCGCCGTCGTTCACGGACGAAGGCCCAGAGAGCGGCTCCAGAGAGAAGGGCGCTGCCGAACAAGAGGTTCTCGGTTACATCCATGCCGAACTCCCAGACGCCGCCAGCTTCGGCATGTGGCGCTTGTCGAGAACGTGTTCACGGTCCGACCGTGGCTCGGTGTTCAGGCCTGGCGTTTGTCCCAAGCAGAGGGGAGGCAATTGATACAGAAAAGGGCCAAACAGCATCACATGGGAACAGCCGCGAGGGATAGGTGCACAACACGCCATAGGTTACGGATAAGTATAAAGAAACTCATGCGAATAGCCTAGAGGTAGACGCGTGGGCGTGAAATAAAAATAGGACCTACTGAAGTAGAGCCGTCCGACTCCGGCTATTGTTTCCTCTTCGCGAAAAAAGCAGCGGCTTGGGCCCGCCGCGTCACGCGCAGCTTCTGAAAGACATTAGCTAAGTAATTTTTGACCGTCTTATCGCTAAGGTTCAGGGCGGTGGCGATTTCCTTGTTGGTTTGACCTTCTGCCACGAGGGCCAGGACCCGCTCTTCTTGTGGAGACAACGGCTCGGTTCCCGGTGGGGCGGAGCCCTTGCTGAGGCCTCGCAGCCATGTGAGGGCCCGTTCTGTGACACTGGGATCGAGGATGGAATGCCCTTCTGCCACGGCATGCACCGCACGGAGCAGCGCGGAGGAGTCGATTTCTTTCAGCACATATCCGTGCGCGCCAGCCAATACCGCCGCGAGGACTGAATCATCGTCGGCGTACGAGGTGAGGAAAATGACACGTATGTCGGGGTGGGCCGCCAGAATCTCCCGGCAGGCATCCACGCCGGATCCGTCCGGCAGTCGCACGTCCATGAGAATGACGTCCGGTTTCAGCCGTGCGGCATCGCGCACCGCATCGGCGACGGTCGAGGATTCCCCGATGACCGCGACGTGCTCGTGCTGGGTGAGGACGGTACGAAGCCCGACCCGGACGACCTCGTGATCATCGACGAGCAGCAGTCGAACCGTGTTCGCTTTCACTTTCTGCATGGCGAGTCTCCTTCGGTAGATCGCTTCGGTAAATCAATGGTGATGCGGGTGCCGTGTTGTGGAACGGACCTAATCGCGAACCGTCCGCCGACTTTCCGGGCTCGGGCCTCCATGTTCGTCAGGCCGTGTCCGGCTCCGTGCATACTGGCGTGATTGAAGCCCCTCCCGTTGTCGGCGATCGTCAGGCGGATGGAACGGGACAGCGATTTCAAGGACACCGTCGTTTTTGTGGCCTCCGAGTGGCGGAGGCTGTTGCTGAGAGCTTCACGTACCACGTTTAGTAGGTGAAGGGCCTGTTCAGTGGAAAACGTGTCGGCCAGGCACTCATCGATCGTGAGGGTGCAGGGAATCGGATGGTTTGCGGTGAGCGTCTGGACCATGGTTCGCAATGCCATCGGGAAAGTGCTTCCCTGGAGGATCTGGGATTCCAACCCGGCGATGAAGTTCCGCACCTCGCTCATGACGTGATTTAAGTGTCCGATCGCGCGGTCCATCGACGCGGCGGCTTTCTTATAATGCCGTTGGGTCATGAGGGGCTTGCAGGCCTCAAGCCCGAGTCCGACGGCATAGAGGGACTGAAGAATGCCGTCGTGAAGATCCTGACTGATACGTTCCCGTTCATCGAGCGCCGTGCGAAGGTCGCGTTCCCGTTGCCGAAGCGTTTCCTCGATCCGCTTTCGTTCGGTGATATCGGTGGAGGCGCCGAGCACCATGGTTGCCAGGCCTGATTCATCCAGGATGGGGCGTTTGACGGTTTGGAGCCAGCGGGTGTGTCCTGCCGCGTCCGTGATCATTTCTTCGCCAATAAACTGTTCGCGGAGCGAGTTCAATACCTCGAGATCTTTTTTTCTGAAGAATTCGAGTTCCTGCGTATTGGAATTGAAGTCCGCATCGGTTTTCCCGATGAGCTGCTCCACCGAGGTGCCGTAGGCCTCGGCGACGGCCTTGTTCACGAGCGTGAAGCGTCCTTCGCGGTCTTTGGCGAAAATAAAATTCGGGTTGGTATCGATAATTTGCCTGATGAATGCATGAGAACGCCGCAGGTCTTCTTCAGACTGTTTGATCTGCGAGATATCGTGGGCGACCCCTATGATGCCGATCATGTTTCCTGCGGCATCGCGGTAGGGGGCCTTGGTGGTGAGGTACGTGATGCGCTTCCCATTGGCGATCGTGCTCTCCTCCATAGTCTGCGCGGAGCCGGTCGACAGGATCAGCCGATCGGCTTCTTTGCAACAGGCCACGAGATCGGGCGGCCAAATGGCGTCGTCATCTTTTCCGACCACCTCCTGAGGAGACAGCCCGACCACCCGGGCTCCGGCGGGGTTCATATGCAGATAGTGTCCATCGAGATCCTTCACGAAAATGATATCCATCGTGGTATTCATGATGGCCGAGAGCAGCGAGTGCTGTTCGCGCAGGGCTTCTTCGGCTCGTATTCGTTCGGTGATGTCGTTTCCGACCGTGATGAGGCACTTCATGCCGTTCATCTCCACGAGGTCAGACGATACCAAGACATGACGACGGTTTCCGGATTTTGTGTTGAAGGTCATTTCCTCATTATGCATTGCCCCGGATGATTGCAATCGCGAGATCAACATGTCCCGGTCTTTTGGGTTTGGCCAGATGCCAAGCATGAGGGTGGTTTGTCCGACGACTTCTTCGCGGGAGAACCCAAGGAGATCCAAGCAGGCCTGGTTAGTGTCGATGCATCGACCGGTGGCCACTTCCGTGATACCGATGGGATTCGGGCTAGCCCGAAACGCCTTGGCAAAGAGTTGTTCGCTGGCACGCAGGGCCTCTTCGGCTTGCTTCCGCTCGGTAATGTCGCGGGCCACTCCGATGACTCCGATGATCTGCCCTTCCGCGTTACGATAGGGCGCTTTGGTCGTGAGATAGATTGTCGTCACGCCGTCGCACACCGAGGTTTCTTCCACCGTGACCGGCTCCCCGGTTTCGAGCACGCGGCGATCGGCGAGCTGGCAGGAGGCGGCGAGGTCGGATGGCCAGATGGCATAGTCGTTCCATCCGATCACCTCCTCGACGGGCATCCCAAGGGCGCGAGCGCCGGCCCGGTTGATATGGATGTATCGACCCTCCAGATCCTTGACGAAAATAATGTCGGTTGCAGCATCCATGACGGCCATCAGGAGGGCATGTTCCTGGTGCAGCGCTTTTTCAGCACGGATCCGGTCGGTAATATCCTCGTTGAGTACGATCGCCCCGAGCATTTCCCCTGCATCGCCTTTCACCGGGACGGCGGAATTCCGAATCGTTCTGCATTCTCCCGCGCGCGTTTCGATGGCGAGGGTTTCGTTCTGCACGTCGTGCCCGCGCGCGAGTACCGTGCCGACCGCCCAACGGTGAGGCGCTTCCGGTTGTGCAATCGTTTCCCACCAAAGCCCGTCGCCCCCTGGCTGGGGAAGCCCAACCCGGGCGGCCTCTGCCCAGATGCGATGGCCCACCGGGTTGCCGTACAAGACGTGTCCCTTCTCATCGGTGAACCACACGCCGATGGGTAAGGTGTCCAGCACCGTCCTCAGCTGCTGTTCGCTTCGGCGGAGCGCTTCTTCGGCCTGTTTACGTTCGGTGATATCGCGGACGATAGCACAATCGATTTCCTGGCCGTTATGGAGCAGGTAGTTGGCGGTGACTTCCACCGGATAGATCTCGCCCGATTTGCTGCAATGCTTGGTCTCAAGATGGACGAGTTTCGTCCGCTTGAACTCCTCCCAAAAGCTATCCCACACTGCAGGAAGAAAATCCGGGTCGATATCCATCACGGACATCGTGAGCAATTCTTCCTTCGTGTAGCCCAGGCGCCGGCAGGCCGATTCATTCACGTCCAGGAAATACCCGTTGTCGCCGATGAAAAAGATGCTGTCCGCGGCATGATCAACCGCATATTGAGTGGTACGCAGCCGGTCTTCCATCTGCTTGCGTTCCGTAATGTCGGAGAAGAACCCCTGAATGGCCGGTGTGCCGTTCCACGTGATCCGCACGGCTTCGACTTGGACGTGAAGGGGGGTGCCGTCCATCTTGAGATACACGCGCTCCGCCCGATGCACGGTGGCCTCGCCGGCCAAGACGCGGCGGAGGTTCTGTGTGACGTCCTCATGGTAGTCGGGATGAATGAACTCGAAGGGGGAACGCGCAAGAATATCGTTCGGCTCCGTGGCGCCGAGCAGGGTCATGGCCATGGAGTTGACGTAGACGGTTCGCCCTTCACTGAACACAAAGACGCCGGAGGGGGAGAGTTCGACCAAGGTCCGGTAACGTTCTTCGCTTTCCCGCAGCGCCTCTTCTGCCCGCTTGCGCTCGGAGATGTCACGGATGAAGGCAGTGAACATCCGCTGTCCGTCGACTTGCGATGCAGCGATGGCGAATTCGACGGGAAACTCTTGCCCGCTTTGATGGAGGGCAAAGAATTCAAAGCGGCGTTTTATGGCTGATCCGTCGTCGCTCTGCAGCATGCGATTCATGCCGTGAGCATGGGCTTGGCGGTATCGAGCCGGGATAATTGTTTCGTCCAAAAGACGTCCCAGTACTTCGTGCGGAGCATAACCGAACAGGACCTCCGCTTGGGGGTTCCAGCCCATGATCAGACCGCTCTCGTTGATGGAAACGACGGCATCCAATGCCGTTTCAAGAATCGAACGGGTCCGCGCTTCGCTTTCTCTGAGAGCCAGCTCGACCCATTTGCGTTTGGTGATGTCGGTATGTGATCCGAGCAGGCGTACTCGGCGACCATCGGTCTCCGTCACAAACGCGGCGCGCGCCTCGATCCAGCGGTAGCTTCCATCCTTATGCCGCAGCCGGAATTCTTGTTGGTAGTCACCCTCGGGACTGGCGAGATAAGCCTGCACATAGGCAATGACCCGGTCATGGTCTTCAGGATGCAGGAGCGATTCCCACGATTCGAACGTATCTGTCAGTTCCGTTTCTTCGTATCCGAGTTGATATTTCCATTCTCTGGAAAACGAAGCCTCGTTCGTATCCGTATTCCAGTCCCACAGGCCGGTATGGGATGCGCGGAGCGCCTGCTGGAGCTTTTCCTGCGAGGTTCGCAGTGCCCCCTCTGCCTGCTTGCGCTCAGTCACGTCGCGAGTAACCGCCAGGTGCTCTACACGGTGCTCGATGGGATTACTTAATGGCACGGCATGCGTTTCCAACCAACGCCGCCTGCCCTTCAGCCCGACGACCTGAAACTCAAGGGTTTGCGGATTCCCCCGGATTACGGCGTCGTGCATGCGGCGGAATTGTTCTAGGGATTCCGGTGCGATGAGCCCGTACACAGACCGGCCAGCCACTTGCTCAAGGGCATCGCTTTCGATGAAACCGAGCCCGGCCTTGTTCATATGCAGAAGTGTTCCGTCCGCTGCCACGCGCTTGACGCATTCGGGCTCCGCATCGAGGATCGAGCGGAGGAGCGTGTCCTGTTCCTCCAGCTGTAATAGGGTCTGCCTGTGCTCGGTAATATCGGTTTCCGATCCGGCCATGCGGACCGGGCTACCGTCCTCCGCCCAAAGAGCCGTGCCGCGATCCAGGATCCACATATAGGATCCGTCTTTGCGCTGGACCCGGTACTCTTCGCAAAAGCCGGGGGTCTGTCTGGCCAAATAGTGGTCGATGCTCTGGAGCACGCGGTCCAGATCGTCGGGATGGATGCGGCTGCGCCATTCATCAATGTGGTTCCTGACTTCATGGTCTGCGAAGCCGCGCATGGCTTTCCATCGCGCGGAGAAGAAGATTTCCCCGGCTTGGATATTCCAATCCCAGATGCCGTCGTTGCTTCCTTGTACCGCCAGGTGCCAGCGTTCTTCACTCGCCCGGAGGGCTTCTTCCACTTGCTTGCGCTCGGTGATGTCGAGGGCGGTGCCAGCCATCGCGGTCGGATGCGCCGTGATGTCACGCTGGACGTCTGCGCGCATGTGAATGACGCGAATGTCCCCGTTCGGCCGGACGATTCGGCATTCCAGATCGAGCGGGCATTTCCCGAGCAAGGCGTCGTTGACTGCCGCCAGCACGCGATCGTGATCGTCAGGAAGCAGCGCGGCCAAGAACGTGTCATACGTGACGGCGATGGCCCCCGGCTCGTGGCCGAAGATGCGGAATTGCTCTTCCGACCACACGGTGTCTCCCGACTCGATGTCCCATTCCCAGCTTCCCAAATGGGCCAGCGCCTGGGCCTCCATGAGATGATGTTGTTGACGTTGTAAGGCCTCGGCCGTCTCTTTCTGTGCTGAGACATCTCGGCCGATTCCGGTGATGCCGATGATTCGGCCATGAAGCTCCTTGAGCACGGCTCCGGTCCAATGATAGGGGATGGTCCGCTGGTCTTTGGTTATGAGATGCCCTTCGAGTTCAGCCTTTCCGTCCGTGAACGCGCGCTGAATCGCGCGCGCCGTCTGTTCTTGCTCGTGAGGGGGGACAAAGGCGAGCGCGGATTTGCCGTGTAATTCTTCAGGGGTGTACCCCGTGACCTCTTCGACGCGGTGATTCCATTTCACCATGTTCCCCTGGGTGTCGAGGGTGAACATAAAGTCAGGAACGGTTTCTGTGATATTACGGAGATCCGTGAGCGCCTGGAGTCGCTCCTGCTCGACGCGTTGTCTTTCTGTGATGTCGCGAATAAAGCCGCAGGTATAGCCTGTCCCCTCGTACTCGAGATAGGTCACCGAGATTTCAATGGGAAATTCCGAGCCGTCTTTGCGGCGGTGCACGGATTCGTAGGTGGCTGCCCCGCCTTGCTTGATCTCATCAAGCCGCTGTTGAAAACGTTCGGGATCATGGCAAGGCGCAATGTCGGCGATGGTCAGACCAAGGAACTCTTCCCGCGAATACCCGAGCGACCGGCAGACGGCGTCATTGGCGTAGATGAATCGTGTGGAGTCGTCGGCCCACAGCACTCCATCGAATGATTGATCCACGGCAACCTGTGTGAAGCGCAACCGGCTCTCCGCCGCCCGCTGTGCTGCTTCAGCCCGCTGTCGCTGCAGTTCGGCTCCTGCTCTCGCAGCGAACAGGGTGAGGACCGACTGGATCCATTCGCTCTTGCGGAGCGGTTTGGTATCCATGATGGCGAGGATGCCGATCACGGCGCCACTCTTGATGCGTATCTGGACGCCGCAGTAGCTGTCGATTCTCACCCCACCCGGCAGTTCAAATTTGGGGAAAGTATCTTGCACCTGGCTGTCAAATCGGGCGAAAGACTCTTTCAGCGCAGCCTCGCAGGGTGTCTGGGATAGGGCATATTCAAAGTTTCTGACAAGGGTCCCTCCCGAGGAGACGGCGATTGTGTGGATCGTGTGAGGGGCGGCCTCGGTGACGATGCCAATGACCGCGTACTGCACCTGCAAGGTTGAGGTGAGCTGATTCACCAAGGACGCGAAAAACCGCTCGCCGATGTCTGCGGCGGTCCCCTCAACTATCGTGCGGAGCCAGACGGACTGTTCTTGTAGGTCCTGTAGCTGGCGGTCACGGTTAGTGGTCTGCTCATACAGTGTTCGATCCCGCTCGGCGAGCTCTCGTGCCACGTCGGCGAGTTGCGTCCGCAGCGATTCCAGTTCAGGCAGTTGTCCGGTCCCACTCATAGCGCGGCTCCTTGCCAGATGATGCGTAGGGAACTCGTGTGATTGGCGTCGGCTGTACTCAAGGGGTGATGCAATAGGTCCGGACGTGTAATCTCATGTACCCCATTGCGAGGCCATGGGGTTGACCTCCGGTCCATCAGGGACGCGTAGCCATTGGAAGGGAAGCCATGAGATGTCCGGGATTGTGGGTGCAGATCGGGTTGCAGGAACCGCATCGCACACTCCCACATCAGTGATCCAGAATCAGGAGGCCGAGGTCCGCAGTGTCCTACGGACCGCCTCCAAATGTCTAGATCCAAATAGGCCGGGCACGGCGTGTACGGATGCGGGTCAGACCGCGCTGAGCGATTCAGGGTTTGCTGTCCGATTCAGGGGGAAACTTGGTGCGCGCTGATCCGCGCATCCACCGGCTAGGTGGTAGGAGCGGGTCTCTCGCGTGCGTACAGGGGGAGAAACATAAATTGGTGCCGAAGGCGGGACTTGAACCCGCACGGCTTGCGCCACACGCCCCTCAAACGTGCGTGTCTGCCATTTCACCACTTCGGCTACCGGCAGGAGCTTGAAAAACTCCCGCAACTGCGTTCTCGCATCGCTCAAACCCTCACCGTACTCAGTCGTACGCCTCGGGCTTTCGCTCGCTGCGGCCTTGTTGCAGGAATTTTTGAAGCTCCTGCACCTCGGTCACGAAATAGACCGTCACTCTAGTTTCGTATCTGCGTAGGACGCTTCACGAACGACGTGCGACGGTCCTGAGGGAGGCGCATTATAGAAGTAGGGCAAAATTCTTGTCAATAAAGGAGACGTCCGGTAGAATCGCCCCACTTTCACGCTGCTGTTCCTCTGTTTCCCTCTATCGAGGAGATCGTCTGCACCATGTCGGTCGCTCCCTCAGTCCCTCAACGGCGGGTGGCCGCGGCGATCGCCGCGTTTTTCGACGTCGACAATACGCTGTTGCCTGGCGAAGCCAGTGAGGTGGGATTTTTTCGCTGGCTCCGGCAGCGTGGTGTGGTCGGTTGGCCGGAGGCGCGTGCCAGCGTGGCCTGGTGGCTCCGGCATCTCCCGTCACTCTCTCTGCAGCCGCTGCGTGAACGCAAATTGTATCTGGCGGGAAAGCCCGCACAAGTCATTGAGTCGCTGGGTGAAGAGTTTTGTCGCGAAGCCCTCTGCCCGCGTGTGTCTCCCGCTGCCATGACGGCGATCGAGCGACACCAGAGTGAGGGGCATCTGGTCATTTTGCTGACGGGGTCGCTGGATTTTCTGATGGAGCCCATCGCGGATTCGCTCCAAGTTGATCGTTGTGTTGCGAGTCAGCTTGAACAGCTAGAGGGCGTCTATACCGGTCAGGTGGTCCCTCCGCTGCCGTACGGCGATGGGAAGCTCACGCATGTGCACCGGCTTGCGCAAGAGCTGGAGTTAGATCTTGAGGCCTGTTTTGCGTACGGCGACAGTCCGGGGGATCAGGCTGTCTTGGGTGCCGTGGGGCATCCGACGGTGGTGAATCCGATTCGCGGTATGGGCCGTGTGGCTCGCCGTCATGGCTGGCCGGTGGTGTCCTGGCGATGAAGGCTCCCCCCCAACCCCAAGAACGGACGCTCCGGGTGACAGAAATCTTTCATAGTATCCAAGGAGAGTCGACGTATGTGGGGCAGCCCTGCGTCTTCGTCCGGCTTACGGGTTGTCCGCTCCGTTGCACCTGGTGCGATACCGACTATAGTTTTTACGGCGGGACGTCTCTCGCCATCGACGAGATTCTGACGAAGGTGCGGGAGTTTGGCTGTCAGTTGGTCGAAGTGACTGGCGGCGAGCCGCTCGCGCAGCCGGAGGCGCTTCCACTGATTGCTCGTCTGTGCGATGCCGGCTATACGGTCTTGATTGAGACCAGCGGTGCGATCGATGTGCGGCCGGTCGACCAACGGGCGAAGCTCATCCTGGACGTGAAATGCCCGGGGAGCGGAATGACAGACCGCATGCATTGGCCGAATCTCGACTGCCTGACCGCGAAGGATGAAGCGAAGTTTGTACTGGCCTCGCGAGCGGATTATGAGTGGGCGCGCGGGATTGTGGCGCAACATCGTCTCGCGGATCGCTGTCCCGTGCTGTTCAGTCCGGTCTTCGGGTCATTGGATCTTCGCCCTCTTGCCGAGTGGATTCTGGCGGATCGGCTATCAGTCAGGTTTCAATTGCAGATGCACAAATATATCTGGGCCCCGGATATGCGGGGCGTGTGACGAGGGTTTCGTTCATTCTGTCGCGGACGACGATCATAGAAGGAGATGTGAATGAAGATCATGCGAGTAGATGCACGGGCCGGGCGTGTGGAGACGGAATCAACTGATGTGTTGGTCCTGACCCATTGCGAGGGCGATGTCTTTTCGAAACAGGCGACGATGATCGATAAATCGATGAACGGGGCCTTACACGAGTTGCTGCAGTCGAAAGAATTTGAAGGTAAGGCCAATGAGCTTGTGCTGGTGCATACCCAGGGCAAGGTGCCTGCCAAGCGGATTCTCCTGGTGGGGTTGGGGAAAGAGAAGGATGTGACGGTGGATCAGCTGCGGCAGGCCATGGGGCATGCGGTGAAGCGCGTCCGGCAGGCCAAGGCCGGTTTCTTCACGGTCGGGGTTCCCTCCGTCACCCCACAGGGTTCGACCGCCGTTGAGGTGGCCCAGGCGATGGCCGAGGGGGCCATTCTGGGCAGCTATCAGTTCACGGCCTACCGAAGCGAGGGCGCGTCGGGAAAAGAGGTGAAAGGGATGTCGCTCCTGGCGGCTCAGACGAGCGAGCTCAAGGCGATGACCGAAGGGATCCGGCGCGGTGTGGCGACGGCCGAAGCCGCGGTCCTGGTGCGAGATTTGTGCAACCATCCGTCGAATGTCATGACTCCCTCGCGGATTGCCACTGAGGCGAAGGCTATCGCGAAGGAAGAGGCGCTCACGCTCAAGATCCTGGAGCGGAAAGATATTGAAAAGCTCGGGATGGGGGCATTGCTGGGTGTGGCGCAAGGCAGCCATGAGCCGCCGAAGTTCATCATTCTCGAATACAAGGGATCGAAGAAGAAGGATGAACGTCCGGTTGTGTTGGTCGGGAAGACGATCACGTTCGATACCGGCGGAATTTCTCTCAAGCCGGCGGAGAACATGGAACATATGAAGGCGGACATGACCGGCGGCGCCGAGGTGTTGGCCTCAATCCGCGCGGCCGCGCGGTTGAAGCTGCCGCTTCATCTGATCAGCATTCTCCCGGTGGCCGAGAATATGCCGGGCGGTCGGGCGATGAAGCCGGGTGACGTCGTCACGACACTCTCCGGAAAAACAGTTGAAGTGCAGAACACTGATGCGGAAGGCCGCCTGATTCTGGCCGATGCGCTGGCCTACGCCACCCGCTACAAACCGGCGGCATTGATCGACATTGCGACGCTCACGGGCGCCTGCGTGGTGGCGCTCGGCCAATTTGCCATCGGGATGTTCGGAACCGATGTCGGCGTGAAGGAGTCGGTGCGGAAAGCCGGCCTCCGCGCGGGCGAGCGCGTGTGGGAAATGCCGCTGTGGGACGAATACTTCGAGCAGCTGCGCAGCGACGTGGCGGACATGCGCAACATCGGGGGCCGCGGGGGCGGGATGATCACGGCCGCGTTGTTCCTGAGCAAGTTCGTGGGCGACTGTCCGTGGGTCCATCTCGATATCGCCAGCACGGACTGGAGCGAACGGGAGCGGGCCTATGTTCCCAAGGGCCCCTCAGGAATTGGGACTAGATTGCTCATTCAGTATTTGATCGATCGAACGCTGTGATGTGGTTGGGAAACGGGATTCCTACTCCTATGGGCCCCTCAGGGATCGGCACCAGATTGCTGATTCAGTATCTCATCGACCGGACACTCTGACCTCAGTAGGGGATTTCGTCCATGCTCATGTCGCGCGAGAAGATCGGCCAGTTGTTCATGGTGGGGTTCGAGGGGACCTCGGTCACGCCCGACCTGGCGGCGTTCATCAAGGAATACAAGCCGGGCGGCGTGATTCTCTTCTCGCGCAACCTTGAATCGATTGAGCAGATTGTCGAGTTGACGAATGCCTTGCAGGCCTGCAGCCCCCATTCGCCCTTGTTGATTTCAATCGATCAGGAAGGCGGCCGGGTCTCACGATTGCCGAAGACCTTCACCATCTTCCCCCCTTGCGAGGTGTTGGGGCGCTGTAATTCGTCGGAGCTCGCTTACGCGGCGGCGGCGACGATTGCGAAGGAACTCCGGGCTGTCGGGATCAACATGAACATGTCCCCGGTGTTGGATGTGAACTGCAATCCCTCCAATCCGGTGATCGGTGACCGAGCCTTTGGATCGACGCCCGGCCCGGTCTGTGAATTGGGCCTGGCGACGGTGGGCGGATTACAGGACAACCGGGTGGTGGCCTGCGGAAAGCATTTCCCCGGTCATGGCGATACCAGTGTGGATTCGCACAAAGAATTGCCTGTGGTGACCGCATCGAAGGAACGACTGGAACAGATCGAATTTCCACCGTTCCGTCATGCGACGGCCCATGGGGTGGCGACGCTGATGACGGCGCATGTGCTGTATCGCGCGCTGGACGATCAAAAGCCGGCTACGCTCTCTCCGGCCATCATCACGGAGTTTTTGCGCGGTGAGCTGAAGTACGATGGCGTGGTATTGACGGATGATTTGGAGATGCACGCGATCATCGATCACTATGGCATTGAAGAGGCCACGGTGCGGGCCATTCAAGCAGGGTGTGACATGCCGTTGATCTGCAAGGACCGCAATCGGGAGATTGCGGCGATCACGGCACTGGATAGCGCCGTGGCTGATGGTTCGATCAGCGCCGAGCGGTTGGAGCAATCCCTGGCCAGGATCGCCCGATTGAAACAGCGGTTTCTGGTTCCGTACAAACCGGTCGTGATTTCGGATGCCAAGCTGATCGTCGGGTGCCGAAGTCATCACGTCTTGCTTCGTTCCATCCATCAGGCCCGCGAACGATTGGCGAAAGCCACGGTGTGATCTCCCAGCCCTCCTTTCCAGCCGGTCGCCGAGAACTTTGGGCCTGGTGCTTCTACGATTTTGCGAACTCTTCCTTTTCCACCCTGATCGTGACGGTCGCCTACAGCGTCTACTTCATCCAGGTGGTGGCAGCCGATGTGTCGCCGTCGGGCATGGCCGAGCGACTCTGGTTTTGGGGCTATGCGCTGTCGATGCTGGTGGTGGCGCTGGTATCTCCCGTGCTTGGGGCGTTGGCGGATATCCGTGCAAACAAGCGGAGGGTGCTGATCGCTTCCACGCTTCTCTGTGTGGTCTGCACCGCGCTTTTGTGGTTCGTACACCGCGGTGATGTGGCGCTGGGACTGTTTATTTTTGGGATCGCCAATATCGGCTTTGATGTGGGGTTTGTGTTCTGTAGTGCGTTTCTGGTGGAGCTGGTGCCGCCGCAGCAGATGGGCCGCTTGTCGGGCTATGGCTGGGGATTCGGCTATGTCGGTGGCTTGCTCTCACTGGCGCTGGCCTACCCGTTTATCGTCGGCGGCTTTGCCGACACGAATCTCGGGTCGTATCGGATGAGCTTTGTTGTGACGGCGCTGTTCTTTCTGAGTGCCACATTGCCGACGTTTCTGTACTTGCAAGAACGGGCTCAGCCGCGTTCAGTCCCTGACGGCCTGACGGTATGGCGTGCGGTGAGCAGGCAACTGCGTGACACGGCCCGCCGTCTGTCGACCTATCGTGATCTCCGGCGCTATTTCATTGCCTATCTACTCTATTCGGACGCCATCAATACGGTGATCGTCGCGTCGGGCATCTTTGCAAACAAAGTCCTGGACTTCACGCCGGGCGATCTGATTATCTATTTCCTCGTGACCCAGATTACGGCGGGTCTCGGCTCAGTCGGTTTCGGGTTTGTGGCGGATCGGATCGGGGCGACCCGGTCGATCGTGGTGACCTTACTGCTCTGGATCGGCGTGGTGATTGGCGCGGCGGCCGTGCAGACGCAGATGCAGTTTTATCTGCTTGGCCTGGTGGCAGGCGCGGCGCTCGGTGCCAATCAGTCGGTGAGTCGCACGTTGCTTGGCCGGTTTACCCCGTTGGGGCATCAGGGTGAATTCTTCGGTTTCTTTTCCGTCGCCGGGAAATTTGCCGCGATTCTTGGCCCGATCGTCTACGGAGAGGTGACGGTGTGGACCGGGAGTCAGCGCTGGGCCGTGCTCTCAATGGCGCTGTTTTTTCTCGTCGGGTTGGCCGTCTTTCTTGGGGTAGATGAACGGCGCGGTATGGCGGCTGCGCAGGAGTGAGGTCACGCGATGGCTCTTAAAAAAGGCGATTTCATCGATGAGCATACACGCCATCCGCATGCCTGCGGGTTGGTCGTCAAAGTTATGGGCGGAGGTGAGGGGTTTGAAAAGATTGTCTGTTGCGACCATGACCTGACCGAGCAGGATGTCGTGGCGGAGATGGGCTCACCCGCCGGCCGGAAACGAGGCGCCTTGCCGTCGGCGGTGGTCTTGGACGAGAAGAAGTTGTATCCGGATTCCTGCGGGTTGCGAGTCATGATTATGGATGGCGGCGCGGGCTTCAAAGAAATTCGGTGCTGTGGTCACTCCTTGACGATCAGTTCGATGCGTGAATTAAAGTTCGGTCAGATGCGTGCCCCTGAGCCGGAGCAGACCGGGCAGGCTGGCACGGCCTAGCTTGGACTGGAGGTGATGTATGGGGACTGAAGAACCACGAGCTCATCGGAATGAGTTGATGCGGCGATGGTGCCACTACATGGAATGGTTGGACCGTTTGGGGTATGCAACCGCCGGGTTCAGTTTGTTGATCCTTGGCATGTTGGTGTTCATCCATGCCTGGTATGTGTTTCTCGCCGGTCAGTTCGATCCGAAGGGGCATGTGTTGATTCTTCCGGCCGGTCTCAGATTGTTAAACGATATCCTTTTGGTCATTATTCTCCTGGAGCTGTTCCGGACCGTGGTGCGATTTTTACAGACGGAAGTGTTGGAGTTGGAGCCCTATCTGTCTGTTGGCGTGATCGCTTGTACCAGGAAGATTCTGACGGCAAGCGCAGAACTGTCGCATCAGCAAAACATGACGGAAACGCAGTTCTATCAATACCTCATGGATGTGGGGCTGAACGTCACCGTGATCATTGCCCTGATTGGTGCCGTATTCATGATTCGGAAGCGGCCCGAACAGATACCGCTCCCGCCCGCAGCACCGGCGCGTGTGGGTCAGTAAGGCGTTCTTGACTTGCCTGTTTCCAGGGAGTTATGGCATCATGCGCCCTCTTGGAGACCGGCATGGCGAAGCTGCTTGAATACGTCGGCTGTGTGCATATCTATCTCGGTCCCTATCGAGGCAATCCGATTGCCTTGTATTTGAATCGGACGGAATCCTCCTGCCAGATCAGCCCGAAAGCCTATCCATGGAATGATGTGATGGGTGTGGGCGAGACTCCCAACAAAGCCGCCGCCGACTTCGAAGATAAGTGGAAGTCCAAGGGGCTTGCGGCGGAGATGTATTCCGGTCCTTCCTGGGAAGGCGGGATCAAGCCGGAAAAGCCTGCACCGCCCAAACCAGCCGCGCCTCCCAAGCCGGCCGCCACGCCGGCTGCTGCAGCGGGTGCCGCTCCTGCGCCTCAACCAACAGCGTCCGCTGCTGTTGGTGCTCCAGCATTAGCCCCGACCGCCTCCTCCCCGACTGCCGCTTCCTCGGCTCCGGCGCCTGCTTCCGAGCCATCCGCCGAAACGAAGTAGTATTTCCTGATAGCAATCTGGCTAGTGATTGGTCGGCGAAGGCAGGCGGGCGTCTGTCGACTGATCGGCTAATTTACTGTGTCGCATGCCGTATAACCCATAAATAATCACTCCGGCGAGCGTCCACCAAACGAAGCGATGCCAGGTGAGGGCGGGGAGTTGCCACATCAGGCCGAGGCATGAGAGCGCTCCCAACAGCGGGATCCAGGGCATCAGCGGAGTTCTAAACGGACGTGCCAGGTGAGGACGGGTGTAGCGCAGGACGATGAGTCCAATGCACACGAGGGTGAACGCGAAGAAGGTTCCAATGTTGGTCATGTCGGCCGCGGTGCCGATGGGCACAAAGGCGGCCATGACTGCGACGCCGACGCCGGTCAGGATCGTTGCATGGTGCGGAGTCCCGAAGCGTGGATGCACTACGGACAACCATGGGCCGAGTAAGCCGTCACGTGAGATGGCGAAGAACACCCGGATCTGTCCCAGCATCATGACGACCAGCACGCTGGTAATGCCGGCGACGGCTCCCATGGCCACGACGGCTGCTCCCCACTTGTAGCCTACCAGTCGCAACGCTTCCGCCACCGGAGCGTGAATGTCGATCTGGCTATAGGGAACGAGCCCGGTCAGGACAGCAGCGACGGCCACATAGAGAATCGTACAGATACCGAGAGAGGTCATGATGCCGATCGGCAGGTCGCGTTGCGGGTTGCGCGCCTCTTCTGCCGTCGTGGTGACGGCATCAAATCCGATATAAGCGAAAAAGACGGTCGCGGCGGCAGCAGTGACTCCGGTGAATCCGTTGGGCATGAACGGAGACCAATTGTCCGGGCTGACCGCAGGGGCTCCCACGGCGATAAAAAACAAGATCACCGCCAGCTTCAGGCAGACGATGATGCCGGTCGCCCGCGCGCTTTCTTTGATGCCGATGACGAGAATGATCGTCACGAGCAGCACGATAATGGCGGCCGGGAAATTCGCAATGCCTCCCTCTGGCCCTCCGGGTGCGTGTGTGGCCCAGTCGGGCAGATCGAGGCCAGCCAGCTTCAGCAGATTGTTGAAGTAGCCGGACCAGCCGATAGCGACGGCCACGCAGGCGACGCCGTATTCCAAGATCAGATTCCAGCCGGTGATCCAGGCAAGGAATTCTCCCAACGTGGCATAGGAATAGGTGTATGCCGACCCGGCGACGGGAATCATCGCGGCGAATTCCGCGTAGCACAAGGCGGCGAGCACGCAGGTCAGTCCCGAGAGGATGAAGGAGAGGACGATCCCGGGACCGGCTCCCGGCCGTCCTGCGTCTCCGACAATCGCCGTTCCGATCAGCACGAAGATGCCGGTTCCGATGATGGCCCCGATGCCCAGCGCGGTCAGGTCCCAGGCACTCAATGTCCGTTTGAGGCGATATTGCGGATGGTCGGCATCGGCTAGAATGCGTTCGATGGATTTGGTGCGAAAGAGCCGGCTCGTGACCGAGGGAGTCGTTGTCTGAGCGGCCGAGTGTTTGTCGGGATCAGGAGTAAGAGCCATACGGAGCGTAGTATAGCAGCCGGGGTGAAAAAAGCCGTGTGAATTGCAAAAGCCGTTGCTCCATCGGCGTCACGCGCGAGCGCGACCGGCGGCACGGAGCAGGGCTTGAAACAACCGGCGGTGGGCGATATGCCGTTCGAAAAGAAATTCGGGATGCCACTGGATGCCCAGAAAGAATCGGTGGCGGGGGGATTCGACGGCTTCGATGACGCCATCCGGAGCGATCGCGCTCGCGATCAGCGAAGGCGCGACGGTTTTGACCGATTGGTGGTGTGAGCTGTTGACCTGCATCGTCGCTTTCGCGACGATCTTTCGCAGGAGACTTCCGGGTGTAATGGTCACTGCGTGCGACGGATGGATGGCTTTAGTGGCTTGTCGATGGGCCAGCGCTTGAGGCATTTGCGATGACAGGTCCTGAAAGAGGCTGCCCCCGCAGGCGACGTTGACGGTCTGCATCCCACCGCAGATCCCGAGCAGCGGGATATCCCGGGTTCGCGCCTGGTGCACCAGCTCAAGTTCGAAGTTCGCGCGGCGTTCGCTGACCAGGGGAAACTTGTAACGTTGGCGTTCCCCGTAGAGGCGCGGAGGAAGGTCCGGTCCGCTGCCGGTGAGCAGGAGTCCGTCCACGCGCTCGAGGAGGCGTCGTCGCCCGGCCGCATCGGCTACTAAGGGAAGAATGAGGGGAATGCCTCCGAGTTCTTCGATAGCGCGGACGTAGCGGGCGCGGAGGAAATAGGTGGGCTCACGCCCACCCCATTCCTTGCGGTCACCGGCATTGAAGTCGGGGGTCACGCCGATGACGGGCTTCATATTACCGAACTGGTTCTGTGGCTGGTGTGTTGGAGCTGCCCCCAGTGGAATCGCTTTCAGCTGCGACACCAAGGAATCGGACCGATCGGTCACCGGTCAGGTGTTCTGGCGTGATCACATAGGTGCCGTACATGCTGGGGACCCAAATGCTCTTCGCCGTTTGCTCGTTCAAGCCGGAGAACAAATAGGCCAGCCCGCCGACGATCCCTCCGCCGATGGCGAAGGCGGCTTTGAAGGGGAAATACAATATGGTTGAGAGGGCGGCGCCTGCTTGCATGCCCGCGCCAGACGGCGTGCCCTGCTGGGTGTCTGCGGATGACGTTTGGCTCCAGGCCGGCGTGGCGACCAGCGAGGTGAATGTCATGAGAACCACAAGTGCGATCAGTGGGAGCGTACGAATAAATCCAACGTGTGTCACGGAGACCCTCCTTCCTCTCAAAGACAGGATTCTAGGATCATGTCTACGGTCGATAAAGAAACGACAAGACTGTCATGGCGTTATAACAAATTCATGGAGGCTTGCAAACCCCCTGCCTCGTTGAAACTGAGTGAATGGCGTGAAATCCTCTCATGGGATCAGGTCAAGCTCGGTGAGAATGTAGGTGACGACATACTCCTGCCGAGTTGTGACGGCTTGATTCAATTCAGCGACGAGCTCCTCGGCAGGAATTCGCTGATTCTCCTGCGGGAGTCCAATGGCCAGACGCAGGTCGAGCTTGCACCAGGCAATCGCTTGCGCAGCGAGGTCCGGGATGCGGGCGGCCGCGTCGGTACGATCCTGTTCAGATAACCGTTCAAGGGCTCTGGCGACTGGAGCCGTCCGTCGCATGGCTTCTTGAAGCCCGGCAAGTTGGTCGGCGGCGATGTCGACGGAGACTTGGATGCCGGCCTTCCAACTGCGTTTCTTCACATTGAAGACGCAGGTCTGTGTGGTGGAATCGCCGTCGACCGGTTCCGGACCAAAAAAGAGCGTGACGCGATAGGGTGTAGCGTCTGGTGGAGTCTCAAGAGCCATGAGTGCGTATTGTAACACGGAGCCTGTTCTATGCTGCGTCTTGATTTGACGGCCTCCCACCTCGGCGAATATGATGCCCGCACGATGATGATTCAACGATGGGCAGAACGGGTGGCATCTATTCAAGCCGCCATCCTAGAGAGCGGGTCGGCCGACGGCTGGCTCTTTTATGATTTTCGCGGAAGCGATCCGCTGGCCTATCGCGTGTTGTTGCTCGACACGTCGCGCCATGTCACGCGCCGGTGGTACTACTGGATTCCCGCAGAGGGCACGCCCGTCAAATTGCTCCATCGCATTGAGCCGCATGTGCTGGAAGAATTGCCCGGCCAGGACCGGCAGTATGTATCATGGGAGCAGCAGCGGACGCTTCTGGCCTCGATTTTAAAGGGCTCGCGCCGCATCGCAATGCAATATTCTCCGCTCAACGCGGTCCCCTATGTTTCTCGTGTGGATGCCGGTACCATCGAGTTGATTCGTAGTTTTGGAGTGGATGTCGTCAGTGCTGCGGATTTGGTGCAACGATTTGAGGCAGTCTGGACTGATGCGCAACTCGAATCGCATCAATATGCGGTGACGGCGTTACGCCGGATCGTCGATGAGGCGTTTGCCCATGTCGGCTCATCGCTGCAGGCCGGCCGATCGCTTAACGAATATGATCTTCAGCAGTTTATTCTCGGACGGATTCATGATGCGGGGATGATCACCTCCAGCCCGCCGATTGCCGCCGTGAATGCGCATAGCGCCGATCCCCATTACGGTCCGACAGCGGCTGGGTCGTCACCTGTATTGCGTGACAGCCTAGTGCTGATCGACCTATGGGCGAAACGCACGGAACCAGGGGCGGTATATGGAGACATCACCTGGACAGGATTTACGGCCCGTGACATTCCTTCGCGCCATCGAGAGATCTTTGATTGTGTACGACGGGGTCGTGATGCGGCGCTGTCGTTTGTGCAACAGCGGGTGGCAGCCGGGCAATTGCCCTATGGTTGGGAGGTCGACGAGGCTTGTCGTGAGGTGATTACCAAGGCCGGGTATGGAGACCGGTTTGTGCATCGGACGGGGCATTCGATCGGTGAAGAAGTGCATGGGAACGGAGCCAATATCGATAATCTTGAAACGCAAGAGAGTCGACGGCTCATGTCCAGGACCTGTTTCTCCATCGAGCCGGGTATCTATCTTCCTGACGAGTTCGGGATTCGTAGCGAACTTGATGTGTATGTTTCTGAGGAAGCCGCAGTCGCGTATGGCCAGCCGCTACAGACGGAGATTGTCGCGATTGGGTAGTTCGGCCCGAAGGACTCTGTCAGCCCTACCCGTTTCTTGACAGGTTCTTATTGTGGCAGCTAGATTCTTTTTGTTGGATGCGGGTTGAGCGATAGCGGTTTTGACCGCCTGCGAGCAGGAAGGGTGCGACCATGTTCGGGACAATGGGGATTTCAGAGCTGATCATCATCCTGGTGATCGTGTTGATTATTTTCGGAGCGGGCCGCTTGCCGCAAATCGGCGAGGGTGTTGGTAAAGCTCTGAAAGGGTTCAAAAAGGAGGTGAATGAGATCCCACCTCCTCAAGAAGTTGCCCAGGTTCAGCCTGACTTGACGGCGACGGTTGAGGCAGCCCACGTTGATAGAGCATCGGATTTTCAGCCAGCCGCACCGGTTCAGGCCGCGCCGAAGGCGACGAATGTCCCCTATGTACCTGGTCCTGAACTGACGCCAGGAACCACGGCTTCGATGATGTACAACATGGGCCCACAATCTCCACAAGCTCCTCGTCCGACCGGCGCCCCACCGATTCAGGCGGGTGGCGGGCAACAGGCCCTGTCGATGGAGGAGCGAGCCGCCGCACCGGCTCCCATGTCCCGCGCGCAATATCCTCCCCTTCCACCGGGAGCGCAAGCGAAGCCAGCAGCGAAGCGTCCTTCAGCCATTGTAAACAAGGATGCGGTTGCGCGTGTACAGGCGCAGCAAGCCGCGTTGAAGGCGAAAGCGGCTCAAGCCCCAGCGGGGCTGTCTCCAAACGATATGCAGGGCCTTGGCGAAGGGTTGGGCGACGCCTTGCGAACATTCCGTCAGACGGTCGCCGATGTTCGGAATACCGTGGACCCTCAAGTGAAGACCATCCAATTTGAGATGGATTCCGCGCAGAAAGAGTTTCAGCAGTCTTTGGAAGCTGCCAGAGAACTGCCTCCGGTGGAGGAAGAGCCTCCCAAACAGGTTTGAAGCGCCACCCTGCTATCTGAACCCAGTATTGGTACGATGCCCTCGTCTCGTGTGCTTGTCCTACTCAGTCTCTGTTTTGCTTCGCTGCTTGGATGCTATCAGCCGGCCGCGACTCCCTCTCTGCAACGTACCGTAGAATCACTGTTGAGGCTCTTGCATGACAGCGATCCCGTCTCTCGGCGAACCGCTGCCGAAGCGTTGGGCAAGATCGGGAGTCCGCAGGCGGTCGATTCGCTTGTCGTGGCGTTAGGGGACCAGTCGCCCATTGTTCGCGAGGCAGCCGTACGGAGTTTAGGCGGCGTAGGTCCTCTTGATCTAGGCACAAGAGTGCATCTGGCAGGGTCACTCATTGACCCTGCCGAATCTGTGCGCTCAGCAGCATCACAGACCTTGGCGTCTCTTGATGCGGTACAAGAGCTCTGGCCGCTGGCAATGTCGCAGTTGGCTCATGCAGATCCAGAGGTCCGTCGTGCCGTGATTCAGGCCTTCGAGAGCGTTGAGTCTCCCGAGGTAGTGAGGGCGCTGGCGGACCGTCTGCAAGATCCTGATCCATATGTCCGGCGAGCCGCAGTCGCAGTGTTAGGTGAGTCAGGGGACCCCAAGGTTGTCGAATTGTTGCGCGAACAGTTGAGGGTGGACTCTTCGTCAAACGTGCGGGCTGAGATTGCCTATCGACTGCAATTCTTGTCAGAGGGAGAGTTTGAAGAAGTGCTGCGATTCGTCGCGAGCCATGATGAGAGCGCTCAAGTGCGGCGCTGGGCTGACCACACGCTTAGGGGGCTGCGGGAAGCACGCGATTCCGGTTCAAGGCCTCGACCAATTCCACCAGCTGTGCCTGAGCTTTCTCATCAATATCCGTAAACTGTACGCCCATTCCTGGAAACAAGAGGTGGCGCTCGGGGCGATTTCTCGTCCAGGCCACCTTGCCTTTGGCTTTGACCTTCTCCCATGGTCGATCTGGTAAGGCAAATTCCACGGACACTTCCGTTCCGGGGGCAAGCGGTGTTCCGCTTTCGATGAAGAGCCCGCCCCCGCCAATCCCACCGGTGAGACTGTCAAATTGCTTTCCTTCGGGCGTGGAATAGCGGACTTTGAGGGCGAGCGGTGCTCGGGGGTGTGTGCGGCAATGGGCAAAGCGCGTATCGTCATCACTCGCCAGGAGTCGATCAATGATGTGTCCCCAAGGGATTCCTCCCAGGAGAGTGCCCGAGGGATCGTGGATAAGAATCATTTCTTGGTCTGCGTCGACCACGAGATACTTTCCTTGATGATCGGCGGTGGTGACGACGGGGTATTTCATTTATGAAGAACCTCAGTCGCTTTGGCGCAAAGGAGGGCAGTCAATCGATACTTCAAGCGGCCCGTTCGGCGCCATCGAGGGTTTTCACGATGGCCAAGATACGATCCCGTGCTTCTGGCTGAATGTCTGTAAATCGAACGCCCATGCCGGGACTAAATGTGTATTGATCCGCCTTGGGACAGACCCAGGCAACGACTCCTTTGGCCTGGATCCACTCGGAGGGCTGTTCCGGAAGGGAGAAGTCCATGGCGAGTTTGGTGCCGACCGGGAGGGGCGTTGTGCTTTCGATAAAGAGCCCGCCTCCGCCGATCCCCCCCGCCCGGCTATCGTAGCGGTCTCCTTCCGGAGTCTTGTAGCGCACTCGAAACGCCAGATTAATGCGGGGTTCAGAGCGCGTTTCTTTGGGAAGGTTGGGCTTGCGGTAGGCGAGGATTTGATCAATGACGAAATCCCAGGAGAGGCTTCCGATCGCCTCACCGTTGTTCCCGAGGAGATTCACGATTTCTCGTGAGGCGTCCAGTTCGAGGGTTTTCCCTTTGTGGCGAAGGCTGAGGGATACAGGGAGTTTCACGAGGCCTCCTAGCGCGATTCAGATACTCCCCAAATATAGCGGGTTATTTTATGTTGTCGAGTAATACGTGAGAATCATCCGAAAAGCCGCAAGGCAGGCCGAGGTAACCAGTATTGGGGGAATACGCAGGAAGGGAAAAGTGGTGCGCCGGGCCACGCGGGCGGCCCGGCTGCAAGGTCGCGTTTATGCGCTTTTCGCGTCTTTGTCCTGCTCGAAAATGCGAATCGGGGGGTTCTTTCCGGAGATCGCATCTTCCGTGATGAGGACTTCTTTGATTTGCTTTTGCGACGGGGCGTCGTACATCACGTCCAGCATCACTTCTTCAAGGATCGCACGGAGTCCTCGGGCCCCGGTTTTCTGCAGATAGGCTTTGCGCGCGACGGCGCCGAGCGCTCCGTCGGTAAATTTGAGTTTCACTTTTTCGAAGGAGAGCAATTTCTCATATTGTTTCGTCAGGGCGTTGCGTGGTTCGGTCAAGATCCGAACCAGCGCCCGCTCATCCAACTCTTCCAGCGTCGCGACAACGGGGACGCGACCCACAAACTCCGGGATGAGTCCGTACTTGAGGAAATCCTCCGGCTGCACGTGGGCGAGCATTTCTCCCAGTCGAGCCTCGCTGCGTCCGCGAATTTCAGCCCCAAAGCCCATCGATTTGCGATTCAAGCGCTGTTCGACGAGCGATTCCAGTCCGACGAACGCCCCTCCGCAGATGAAGAGGATATTGCTCGTGTTCACCTGGATGAACTCTTGGTGGGGATGCTTCCGTCCGCCTTGCGGCGGGACATTGGCTACGGTGCCTTCGATCAGCTTGAGCAGGGCTTGTTGCACACCTTCTCCGGAGACGTCGCGCGTGATCGAGGGACTGTCGCTCTTGCGGCTGATCTTATCGATTTCATCAATGTAGACGATGCCTCGTTCAGCCCGTTCGACATCGTAATCAGCTGCCTGGAGGAGCTTGAGGATGATGTTTTCCACATCTTCCCCCACGTACCCGGCTTCCGTCAGGGTTGTGGCGTCAGCCATGGTAAAGGGGACATCGAGATACTTGGCCAGGGTCTGGGCCAGCAGGGTCTTTCCCGTCCCGGTCGGGCCGACGACGAGGATGTTTCCTTTTTGGAGTTCGACATCGTCGACGTCTTTTTCCTTGGAGGAAATACGTTTGTAGTGATTGTGGACGGCGACGGAGAGAATGCGCTTCGCGCGGTCTTGTCCCACAACGTATTGATCGAGGTGGTGCTTGATATCGGCTGGTTTTTTGAGCTTGGAGGAGATTTCTTCCTTGGCTTCTTCCCAGTCTTCCGCGATGATGTCGTTGCAGAGATTGACGCATTCGTCACAGATATAGACGGTCGGCCCCGCGATCAGCTTGCGTACTTCATCGCGGCTTTTTCCGCAAAAGGAACACCGCAAATGTCGATCCACCTTCTCCTGCTTGGCCATGCGTCCTCCTGTGTTACTTACCCTTGGCGCCGTCTTTGGCTGCGTCCCCAGACTCCACGGACTTGAGTCCTTTGGTCTGTCGGGAAATGACTTCGTCAATCAGGCCGTAGGTTTTGGCCTCTTCGGCGGACATGAAATAATCGCGTTCGGTATCGTGAGAGATCTTTTCGATCGGCTGGCCGGTGTGCTTCGCCATAATCTCGTTCAACCGTTCGCGGATTTTGAGAATCTCTCGGGCATGAATGTCGATTTCAGTGGCCTGTCCTTGGAATCCACCGAGCGGTTGATGAATCATGACGCGCGCATTAGGCAGAGCATAGCGCTTGCCTTTCGCGCCGGCGGTGAGGAGTAAGGCGCCCATGCTGGCAGCCTGGCCGAGGCAGATGGTGTTGATCGGTGGTTTCACATATTGCATCGTGTCATAGATGCCAAGGCCTGCGGTGACGCTGCCGCCGGGAGAATTCACGTAGAGATTGATGTCCTTTTCTGGGTCTTCGGCCTCAAGGAATAAGAGCTGGGCAATGACAAGATTCGCGAACATGTCATCGATCGGCGCGCCCAAGAAAATGATGCGGTCTTTCAGGAGCCGGGAGTAGATATCGTAGGAGCGTTCGCCTCGATTGGTTTGTTCGACTACGATCGGGACCAACATAGATTGAATTCCTTTCCGCAATGTTTGGAGCGCGCTACTCGTTCGAGGCGCTTGCAGGCACCGTGTCTAACCTTGGATCACAGAGTTGCGGTATACAAAGTCCAACGCTTTATCCGCCAGGATGCGCGAGCGCAATTCTTCGATGGAATCCTGGCCGCCGGCTTGAATCATCTTCACGAGCTCAGCCATCGGGACGCGGAGTTCGGTAGCCAGTCTGGTGACTTCGTTGTTCATATCTTCCTGGCTGACCGAGATCGCTTCCTTCGTGGCAATGGCTTCGAGGATCAGGCCGACTTTGACGCGCCGGTTGGCTTCGTCGCGGTTTTCTTCGCGGATGGCCTTGAGTTCTTCGGCCGTGGCAGCGGGTGATGGGTCGGTGGCCTTTCCGCGTTGCCGCTCTTGGAGTCTCTGCCGGACGATGGCGTCCAATTCACGAGTGACAAGGGTTTCAGGCAGGTCAAAGTGGTGCGTTTCCGCCAGCCGTTTGAGAATCGTATCTTTGTAGGATTCATCAATGTCGCGCTTGAGAGCTTTTTCCATCTCACTGCGCAGCTTGTCCTTGATTTCCTGAAGCGACGAAAAGGGCCCGCAATCCTTGGCAAATTCGTCGTCGAGTGCCGGGAGCGTTTTCTGTTTCACGCCTTTGATGGCCAGGCTGAACTTCACGGTCTTGCCGGCGACCCGGGTATCGGGATGACTATTGGGATAGTTCTGAGGAATTTCGACGGTGTCTCCGTCTTTCTTGCCGACTAAAAAACTGTCGATTTCAATGCCGAGGAGTGCGGCTTTGGAACCGACTTTGTGAAGCTGGCCTTCTTTCTTGGTTCCCTCGAGCGGCGTGCCATCGAGAAAGCCTTCGAGGTCAACGACGGCAAAATCTCCATCGCTTAATGCGGTGCCGGGCGCGGCCGCTTCAAGCCTTGCCTGTTGTTCACGCAGGACATCAAGCGCCCGATCGAGCTGTTCGTCGGTGACGGTCCGTTTGTCCGGCTTCAGTGAAATCGGGTTCGGGGCTTTGTAGTCACGCAGTTCAATGGTCGGCTTGATTTCGACGGTGGCCGTGAAGGTGAAGGGTTCGTCCTTCTTGATTTTGACGCGTTCCAGCGGCGGGATCTCGACCAGAACCGGGCTGATGCCGGCCTCGCGGACGGCGCGGTCGTAGAAATCCGGTACGATACTGCGAATGACGTCTTCCTCAACTTCTTTAGCGTACCGTTTTTCGAGGAGCCCTAGCGGGGCTTTCCCGGGGCGGAAGCCGGGGATGCGTACTTGGCGGTTCAGTTCCGTATAGGCGCGCGAGAAGCGCTGTGTGACTTCATGCGCAGGGACTTCGATTTTCAAGGCCCGCTTCATGGGGCCCAGCTCGGTCATTTCCATCTTCATCGTCATGCGTCCATATCCTTCCACGTTCCATAAGGGGCGGGCCCAAACGGAGTTGCCGTCAAATTTGGTGCGAGCGGAGGGACTTGAACCCCCACGGTTACCCACGAGATCCTAAGTCTCGCGCGTCTGCCAGTTTCGCCACGCTCGCACGGTGGGGAGCATCGCGGGGCTGTCGCCGTGGATGCTGAGACAGCAAAACACGCGATTGTGTAAGCCTTTTGTACCGTCGAAGGCGACCTACTGTCAACCCATACTCCCGTGGGGTTTATGCAGTTCTGAGTGCCTGGACCGCGACCAATAGAGAGCAGTGAAGACCATGAGCAGGGGGCTGTAGGGATTGGCCTGCCTGAAGGGGGAGGTGGGAGTGGAAACGGATGGGTCCTGGCTCGTCCTGGATGGGGAGAGTATACTGACCATATCGGTGTCCGGCGGTGAGGTCTGTATGGCCGGAGACTGCAAGATCTGGTTTATCTCGAGCTTCCGCATGGGTAAGGAGGTGGTGAGATGTATCGCTACTCTGTCTTTATTTCCATCATCGTCAGTTGGACCCTGATCCTATGGAGTGCTCCGGCTGGGGCGTATCGGGAGTATTTTACCGCTGAACAGAAAGCGCAGCTCGATAAGATTCAAGTAGTGCTCGTCGAGACGCTCGCTCTGACCGATAAGGGAGCGGGTGATCCCGGTCCATTGTCTTCGGTCGTGTCGCGCCGTCTCGGCGAGGTCGGCTACAGCGTGGTGCAGGATGCCTCGAAGACGCATGATGCGGTATTCCGAGTGAAATGCGAACAGCGCAAGACCTGGGAGGGCACGGCCTCTTCGGGGGGAGACAATGATCTGCCTGACGCCCCTTCTCGCCTCTGGAAAGGCCCGGCCTGCCAGCTGACGTATGCCTTAGGCGGGATGAAGATCAAATGGCAGAAGGAAGTCCGCACAGATTTTGAGGATGCCTCTGCCGCCGCTCAGGCTGTTCAGGCCGGAGATCCCGGCAGTTTTGCCATGGCGCGTCTAAAGGATCAGCTTGAGAAGTATGAGTTCCCGTTGGTTCTCGCAGCCGAATGGGGCCATGCCGACCGATTGCTGAAGCTGATGGATTCTTCAGAGACGAGTCTTCCCAGGAAGGTAAAGATTATTTCGCTGTTGGGGGAAATGCAGGCGGATGAGGCTTTGCCGAAGCTGAAGCAGGTACTCCAGGATCGTGATCTGGCCAAGCAGGCCCTGGTGGCGATGGGTAACCTGGGGAAGGAAGGGATTCCGCTGCTCGTGGATGTCATGAATACGTCCACAATGGTGGATATGCAGGCCTCTGCCGCGAAGGGTTTGGGACAATTGGGCGGCGTGCACGGCGACGCGTCAGTTGTTCTTCCTTTGCTGGCCAAGCTGCAAGATCCGAAAACCGATTGGACGGTGCTGACCGAAGTGGCTTGGGCGTTGGGTAAGATTCCCGACAAGCGGTCGATCCAACCACTCTATGATTTGGATAAGAAGCTGCAGAAACTGCGGGATCCGGACAATCAGGCGCTAAAGAAATTGAAGGAAGCCGTTTTTTGGGCGATCAAGCAATGCGATACCTGGGATCAATACAGCTAGAACAACGAGGGCGCCTTAGGCTGTGGGAGAGTCTCGCAGGATCGCTCAAATCTTCGGATGGCGGCGCTGTCTCTCGAAAAAGGAGGCAACCTTCATCCGATTGCCGCAGAGTTGCATGCTACACCATGTGCGCGAGTGGTTTTTCGAGTTGTCATAAAAGTAAAGGATGCAGGCGTCGTTCGCGCATTTCTTGATTAAGGTCGGGGTTGTGTCACAGAGAAGGTTGCTCGCCGCCTCTGCAATTGGCGCCATCAGGCCTTTATGCGTGTCGACAATCGAGTGAAAGCGCTGCTCAAACCCTTCCTTGGTTTTCACGAGCTGTAGATACCCAGGTCGCTGTGACAAGCTGCCATTGACGGAATTTATCGCTGATTCAGGAATAGGCTTGTGTGTGGCGAGTCGCTCTGCAAGCGTTCTCAAGTCGGTCCGTAGGTGTTTTCCGCGCTGGAGCCACATGGTGCCCTCTTCGTGAGTCAGGGTCGTCCTTATTGAGTCTGATTGAGGTGGCGTAAGGACGTCGGCCTCAACCAGCCAAGAGAGTAACGTGCTGAAGTCTCCAAGCAGATCAGTTCGCTCGCCCTTCACAATTATCTCGGTGTTGATGAAATCAAGCGCCAGATGATTGCCAATAAATAGAAACGTCGATTTCCCCATAGTCATCTTCCCCTTCACGCACTTGCTTGTAACCGACAATAGCCTATTTGACAAGTTAGTTTCCATTCTGTATAACCATCAAAATATAATAACAGCGGTTAATTATAGCCGACGTAGTCAAGGGAGGAAGCTATGAAGACTGCCATCATCATTCTGTCCGATCCGAAGAGTGGTTCCGAAGAAGCGCTTGGGCGAGTCTTTAATGCGCTGGCCCTGGCGTCCGAATGTAAACAGAAGGGCGACGAAGTCGCCGTGGTGTTTAACGGCGCCGGCACGCGCTGGCCGGCTGAGCTGACCAAGCTCTCGCATCCGACCAATGGTCTCTACAATGCCGTTCGCGATGTCGTGCAAGGCGCCTCATGCGGTTGTGCGGAGGTCTTTGGAGCGATGGAAGGTGTTAAAGCTTGCGGAGTCCCGATTGTGAAAGACCATGCATTGGCCGGGACAGCAGGCCTCTTAAGTTTGCGGCGCTACCTGGCGGAAGGCTGGCAGACGATCGTATTTTGAGTCGATTCCCAGGAGACGGCCCTGCGCCGTCTCCTGAATTGGCTGGAACCGAAGACGAGCGGGGAGAGACGATGGCAACGAAGTATCTCGATCTGATGTTCACGGATGCCGTGTGCCGCGCGCAGACCCAGTATTACGGACAGGCTGGCAAGATTGCGGGCGCTCCTGATCGTGATCTATTGGGGCCAGCAGAAGCTGAATTCATCGCGATGCGAGACAGCTTCTATATCGGTTCGATCAGCGAAAGCGGATGGCCCTATATCCAGCATCGCGGCGGGCCTGTAGGATTTCTGCGATTGATCGACGGGAGGACCTTGGTCTTTGCCGACTACAAGGGCAATCGGCAGCTGCTGAGCACAGGCAATGTGTCGGTGAACGATCGGGTGGCGCTCTTTCTTATGGACTACAAGAACCGAGCGCGCTTGAAAATTCTGGGCCATGCCCGTTTCGAAGATGCCTTGGTGCATCCGGAACTGATCGAACAGGTGACGGACCTCAAGATGAGGTCGAGCGTGGAGCGGCTGGTCTTCATCGATGTGGTTTCATTCGACTGGAACTGCCCGAAGTATATTTCGCCGCGTTATTCGGCGGAAGAAGTTGAGGAGCTTGCCGGTCCGTTGAGAAAGCGTATTGCCGAACTGGAGGCAGAACTTCATACTAAGAAATCGTGATGGCTTTCTACCGCGAATGCACGCAGCACGAGCAGGTTGTCCGATAAAAGGAGGGACCAATGAACGAGTTCTCACGGAGACGGTTTTTGCAACTGTCCGCTGCGACCGGCGGGGCCTTGATATTCAGCGATCTCATTGGGCAAGTGCTGGGGGTCACGGGTAGGGCGAGTCTTGCCGCCACGGGTGAGCCGATCAAGATCGGCATTCTCGATCCATTGTCCAGTCCCTATAAGACGTCGTCGATTCATGATGTCCATGGCGCCAACGTGGCAGTGGATCTTTTCAATAAACGTGGTGGTGTGCTGGGCCGGCCGGTCGTCATCCTCGAAGCGGATGATGCGTCGAATCCGGAGACGGCCGTGAAGGTGGCGACGAAGTTCATCAAAGAAGACCGGGTCGACGTGCTGATGGGGACCTTCAACGCCGACTGTGCGCTGGTGGTATCGGAATTGGCGAAGAAGGAAAACAAGCTGTTCATGGTGACCGGGTCTCATCTTCCCGAGTTGAGTGGGGCCGCCTGCAATTCCCACACGTTTGTCTTCATGCCTCACGCAAGAATGTTGGCGCAAGCGGTGGTGCCGCATCTGGTGAAGGCCTACGGGACTCGGTGGTACATGATTACGACGAGTACGCTCGACGGCAAAGCCGCCGCGCAGGCCATGGCTGAAGCCGCGGAGGCGTATAAGGTGGAGTTGGTCGGCGAAGCCTTGATGCCTTTTGGATCCACGGACTTTGTGTCAGCCTTCAGCGCGGCCAAAGCCAAGGAGCCTACGGCGATCATTCTCAATCTCTATGGATGGGATCTTGTTCATGCCTTGAAGGGGTACGGCAAGCTGGAATTGGCGAAGGAGAAGATTGGGATCGGCGGGATGATCAGCGGAGAACAGATTGGGCGTCCGCTCGGCTATGCCAGCAATGCAGGAATCTGGGCTCTTATCTGGGACCCCAAGATCAATACCGAGAGCTCAAAGAGATTCATCCAAGGCGTGATCGACAAGTACAACCATACTCCAACCTCCCGGTGCTATTTGGGGTATGCGGCGATGACGCAGATCCTCGAAGCGATCCAGCGGGCTGGTTCAACCGATACGGTAACGCTGATCAAGGCATTGGAAGGACACGAGTTCGATGGGCTGAAGGAAGGACGGTCTATCTTTCGCGCATCGGATCATCAGCACGTGCAAGATGTCCTAGTCGGGGAAGCCTTTGGAAAAGAACTGGGGCTAGGCCATTACAAGATTCTCGCCACGGTGCCGGGTCTCGCCAATATTGGGGCGGCGGACCAGCATCATTGCCAAATATAATGGCTCAGAAATAAGGAGGGCACGCGTGGGCGGCCCCCCTGATAGGCTGCTATTTGGGCAAGACTACAATCTCGACGCGACGATTCTTCCGCCGCCCGTCTTCCGTGGCGTTGCTGGCCAAGGGTCGGCTTTCCCCATAGCCTTCTGCCGTGATGTGGTCGGCGGGGGCTCCCCCCTGCTCTAACGCCTGCCGAGCATGGCCTGCCCGGGTGCGTGAGAGCACCGTGTTCGTGGGAAAACGCTCGATCAGTTTTCCACCGATCGGGACATTGTCCGTATGTCCGGTGACGCGAAGATGGCGGTCCGGGACGCTGTGGAGAAGGCGGCCGACTTTTCGGAGCACGTCAGCCCCTGCCGGCTTCAGCTGGTCGGCTCCTGATTCAAACAACAAGCGGTCTGCCAGATGGATGGTGATCTGATCCCCGGATTGCTGGACGGTAATCGTCCCGCGTTCGATCTCGGGGCGCAGTAGCGTTAGCAGGTCATCATAGGTTTTGGTCAACGGCGGTTCCTGGCGTGTGGCTAATTGTCGCTGGAGCTCGGCGACTTGATCGTGAAGTTCCGCAGTGGCCGCCAGTTGGCGTTGGCGATCCCGCTCGAGGGCCGCGAGGCGTTCGTCACGGTCGTCGGCTGTTGCCTCTGCCACTGGGACAGCGTTCCGGTGACGATATTCATACCCGCCGTCGCAGCACACAGGGTTGCCTGAACAGCCGCTGGCGATGACACCGACAAGACAAAGGGATCCTGTGAGGAAGCGTTTCCCGTTCATGGGCCAGCTCCTTGGTAAGACGCGACGGGGTCTGCGTCAATAATTGTGTGGTGGGGATGTGTGGCCGCGTGCGCCTAGCGCGACACGCGGCCCCCGCTCAGTGGAGATGAGCGACTTACTTGGTGACGCGGATTTCGACCCGGCGGTTCTTTGCCCGGCCTGCGTCGGTCGTATTCGGACCCACGGGCTTGGTGTCGGCATAGCCGTGTGTCGTAGCCGCGCCCAAGCCACCTTCTGTCAGGGCTTTAGCCGCGTTGGCCGCCCGTGCTTCAGAGAGTTCCTTGTTCGTCGGGAACGTCTTTTTCAGCGAGCTCTTGATCGGCCGGTTGTCCGTATGTCCGTCCACCGCCACTTTATATTCAGGGAAATCTTTGAGGATGGCACCAACCTGCTTCAGCGCATCGGCGCCCGCCGGTTTCAGTTGATCTTCTCCCGAGCCGAACAGGTAGCCTGACGCCAGGTTGATGAGCAATCGCTCGTTATTCAGATCGACGGCGATCGTCTGCTTGTCGATCTGCGGCTTCAAGGCTCGGATCAAGCCGCGCTGCGCTTCTTTCAATTTCGCCATCTCAGAGGACAGATCACCACGGAGGCCCGCGAGCTCTTTGTCCCGATCCGCCAACATCTTCTCGAGTTCCGCGACGCGTTGTCTGCAGGCGGCGAGATCGGCTGCCATCTTGTCTTTATCACCGGCGGCCCCGCCCATGGCGGCGAGCTGAGAGGTGAGGTCCGCGTTGCGCTGTTTGGCTGCGGCGAGTTCTGTGACCAGTTTCTCTTTGTCCCCGGCTCCGGCTTGAAGCGCGGTGAGTTGTGACTGGGCTGCTGCGAGATCGGCTGCCAGTTTATCTTTGTCGCCGCCTGCAGATGCCTGGGCGGCGGCCAACTGCCGTTCCAATTCTGCCGTTCGGGCTTTCGATTGATTGAGGTCGCTTTGTGTGGAAGAGAGTTGGCTCGCGAGCTTCGAAGAGTCACCGGCGCTTGAGCGGAGAGCGGCCAATTCCCGGTCACGATCAGCCAGTTGGCTTTCGAGCGCCCTTACACGGTCGCTGAGCGCTCCGTTTTCTTTCTTGGCCGCAGCGAGCTCGTCGGCGAGCCGCTGCCGTTCCTTTTCCAGCGCGGCGAGCCGAGCGGCCATGTCTTTGGAGGCGTTGTCGGCATCCCACTGATTACGATGACGGTATTCATAGCCGCCGTCACAACAGATGGCGTTCCAATCAATCGCGGCGGCATTGCCTGCGATCGAGAGAAGGCCGAGGCCCAGAATGGATATGCGAATCGATTTCATGCGTACTCCTTTTGTGTTGACGCGCTGCATGCGGACTTGTGGTTTGGGTCTGAGTGTTAGTGCTTCCCCTTGAGGGCGTCGCGAATCTCCATGAGCAGCTTTTCTTCATTCGTCGGGCCGGCCGGCGGCGCCGGAGGGGCTTCTTTCTTGAAGCGGTTCATCTGCTTCACCAGCAGAAAGATCACGAAGGCGAGGATGATAAAGTCGAAAGTGGCCTGCAGAAAGACCCCGTAGTTGATGGTGGGTGCTCCAGCGGCTTTGGCGGCGATCAGCGAGGGCTGCGGTGTGCCGGAGAGATTGATGAACAGGCTGGAGAAGTCCACCTTTCCCATCAGCAGTCCCAGGGGAGGCATCATCACATCGCTCACGAGCGATGACACGATTTTCCCGAACGCGCCGCCGATGATGACACCGATAGCCATATCGACGACGTTTCCCTTCATGGCGAACTCTTTAAATTCTTTTAACATCGTTTGTCCTCCTTAGAGGATGAGAGGGTGAGTTGCGTGCTGAGAGTGTACACTATCGCTTCCTGGTCGTATCGAAGCTGTATCCGAGGGTGAAGAGATACAGATTATCGGTGTCGCCGGTGCCTGGCGCGGGCCGACTGTTGTATCGCGTCGTCACTTGAAGGCCGCTCACGAACCCTTCCCAGATTTTGAATCGGACCCCGTTATCCATGGTTAAAAAGTAGTTCGAGGCGTTTTGCATCGAGGGGTAAAACTCGTTGTAGTGGTAAAAGGTGATGCGATCGTCAAGCAGCGGCCAATTCCATTTCATCGAGACGCGGGCACGGAGACTTGACTGATCGTCCGCGACCCGGAAGTCTTCATTGAAGAAGGACACGCCGGCTTCCGTATAGAAGGTCATGTCTTTGAAGATGCCGTTGAAATCTCCCCGTTCGATAAATTGATAGCCGGGACCGGACGACAGAGCGGTTCGCATCTTGAGGTCCTGGAAACGATCGTTCTCGAAGTAGGCCGAGGCAAACCAGTAAAATCGTTTGGTGATGAAGAAGTCGAGCTTGATAGTCCCGCGGGCGTTCCGCGCAATGAGTGTGTTGGCATTGTCGCCGTAGACATAGCGTCCATTGATCGAAAGCCGGAGTTGTTCGCTTCGGGCGACGAAGTCTCCCAGCAAGCTGGCGTTCTTGAGATGGCTGTTGCCGGTGGTCTGGGAGTACCCTCCCGTGAGACTCCCCGTATAAATGACGGGCGGCTGAACCAGGGGGTTCACGGATCCGATGGCATCGAGCGGAACGGTGAGCGAGCCTTTGAGCGGTTCAGATTGGATATTCAGGTTGCCGTCAGCTCCGGCCGTTGCGGTCCCCACCAGCACACTACCTTCTTTGAGATGAAACGGGATTGGATGGTTGACGGCGAGTTTGGCGACGTCGCTCCATTTCACCTTGATGACATTGTCAGGGCTGGATGGGGTTTTCATGACGAGCACGCCGCCTGCCATCTCGATGACTTCTCCATAGATGTTGCTGCCGTCCTTGAGGGTCACGACGTCGAGTGGGGGCGCGGGAGCATCAGCTGCCATTGCAGTGGCGACCCCACAGAGTACGGCTGTAAAGATTGCCAATGCGGCGAACAGGTTCTTCATCTTTCCTCCTCTTGGTGTATGAAACGCGAAAATAGCGTAGTGACTCGGCGTCCTAAATAGCACTAGGGCCAATCGGCCCAGAATGCAACGGGGTTGTATACCCGACCAACCATGGTTGTGCAACCCGGACTCGTTAGCAGGGGCCGTTGTGCAAGGGGCGCAACATGGTGTTCGGGGATCCGAGTAATCGCGATGTCTGTCTGTGTTCGTGAAATGTCCAGTTGTTTCATAGGTTGGACTCATGATGGCTCAAGGCGCTCGATTGTTTTGAGGCTGGCTTACCCGACGGTTGGCCAAGTGGCCCCATCGGAGCTTTGGGGATGCCAGGGTGCGGGCTGAGCGTGAGGCGAGAGCTCTTCGGAGTCACTCTCTTGATCCGAGCTGCACGATCACTACTGTGATTGAGAATGCGACAGAGATTCCCAAAGAATTCGAGTAAAGCCCCGAGCAAGCTCTCGCGAAGCTTCCGTGACGATGCAGGCCGTAGGCGGACCCATTGATCTTCATCGCGCTGTAGTACCGATAGTGTGTAGCCGCCTGCCTCTACTCCGTCCTCTGGGACCAGTAGAAACTCCTGACCATGTGGATCGACAACGAGAAGGCCCTTGGGGCGCATTGGCCTATCCTTTCCTGCGTGTGGTGTTGCTGCCCACATCGCGGGTGTCTTGATGCGGGCGGAGCTGGGTGACGAAATAGTGAACCGCTTGGGTCCGTCGACTGACGCGTAGCTTTTTATAGAGCGTCGACAGGAGTTTAGTGATGGCGTTGGGGTGTTGCTTGAAAGAGGCGGCGATGTCTTTGTTCGTGGCTCCCTCAGCCAGCATCGAAAGAAGCCTCTGGTCGAACGGCGAAATGCTCGGCGGGAGGACGGCTGGAGCATTCATTACAGTGTCCTTCATCCAGGCGAGGATGTGGGCCGTCTCTTTGGGCCCAAGAAGAGATCGCCCTGCGGCGATCGTCTTTATCGCGCGGAGGAGGTCTTTGGCTCCGACATCTTTGGTCAGGTACCCGTGCCCGCCGGCCATGACCGCGTTATAGAGGTCGCGGTCGTCGCTGTAGGCGGAGAAGAACAGGACTCGCATACGGGGGAACGCCGAAAGAATGTCTCGGCAGGCATCGGATCCCGTGCCATCGGGCAAGCGCATATCCATAATCACGACATCGGGCTTGGTACGATGGATTTCTTCAATGGCGCGGGCTCTGCTGCCGGCTTCGCCAACCACCTGAATCCCTCGATCCAATTTGAGGATGGCCCTGAGTCCCTCACGCGCGAAGGCCGAATCATCGACCGGAACGACTCGAATAGGAGGAGGTGTGCTGGGTCTTGGCATGAGCAATGGGGATTCTATTGCGCGTGGACGTCTTGTGCGAAAATTGTCTGCTTCTACCGGGTAACTGTGATCAAGGTTCATGCCATGGCCGATGGATTTATTCTTATCGAATGGCGGGGGCGTTTCGGAGCATGTCGTTCATCGTGTCTCAGACGAGCTGTCGCAGGAGACAGAGTTGTCTCATGTTGGGTGTCTCACAATGTGTGCGGGTGTGGGTGGATCGGAGCGATGCTACTCGGCCACGTCGATGTGGTGCGCGAGGAGTCGGCGATAGAGTGTGGCGCGGCTGATCCCGAGAATCTTAGCGGCCTCTGTCCGGTTCCCCTGAGCCTGTTGGAGTGCTTGGAGCAATTGCGCTTTTGGTTCTGTGTGGTGCGACTCCTGGGAGGATGACGGCAGATGGGCACGCTGGGTATGGTGGAGTTCATCAGGAAAATCAGATGGCATCAGGCTGGCGGTGCGGGCGCTGATCACGGCAAATTCGACGGCGCTTTTCAGCTCTCGAACATTGCCGGGCCAGGAGTAGGTCATGAGCAGATGGAGACTGTCTGGATGCAGGTCGGTGATGGCTTTGCCTGTGGTGGCACAGACTTGGCCGAGCAAGGCCTGTATGAGCAATGGAATGTCATCTCGTCGACCTCGCAGCGGAGGCAGATGGATGCGCGCCACGCGGATGCGATAGAGCAAATCAGCGCGAAAGGTGCCGCGAATGACATCTTCGTTGAGATTGTGATGCGTCGCGGCGAGGATGCGGACATTCACCTTTCGCGGCCTGGTTTCTCCCAGGCGCGTAATTTCTTTTTCTTGAAGGACCCGGAGCAGACTGGTTTGGACGGAAGTCGGGATATCTCCAATTTCATCCAGGAACAGGGTGCCGCCGTCAGCCGATTCAAAGAGTCCATGGTGATCGTCAATCGCGCCGGTGAAGGCGCCTCGCTTGTGGCCAAACAGCTGGCTGCCCAGCAGTGAATCCGTCAAGCCTGCGCAGTTGGCGGCAATAAAGGGCCGGTCTTTCCGCGGGCTGGAGTAATGGATGGCTCTGGCGACGAGTTCCTTCCCGGTTCCTGTCTCGCCTTCGATGAGGACGGTGGAATCGACGCGCGCCACATCGCGGACGAGTTGATAGACCTGCAACATGGCAGGACTGCGTCCGACAAGATCGTGGAATTGCGTTTGGTGATCGAGCTGCTGCCGCAGATTGTGGACCTCTGTGCGATCATGCAGGAGGATGATGCGCCGCTCAGCGGATTGTGGATCCGCATGGATTTCATATTCGATCCATCGCGGAGTCGTACTCGTCAAGCGAAGGGGGCGTCGGCCGCGTTGCGGCGTGAACGCGTCCCATGTTTGGCGGAGGTGCTTTCGGTCTGCGGACTCCAGCGGGAGACTCTGTTCCCACGGCTGACCGATGACCGTCGTCGAAGGACACTCGATCCAGGCAAGGCAGCGCGGGCTGATGAAGGTGACATGGCCTTCTTGATTCGTGACGATGGCGGCCAGATCCAGATGCTGGAGAAGCGCCAGGACATCGTCGCGCTCCTGGGTGGCGATGGCAAGTGACCCAGTCAGGGATGTCCGGGTCCGTTCGTGGGTTTTGACTTGGTCGAGATGGAGCAAGCGCTGATCACGGGCTTGCTGTAAGAGCCGCTGTATCTGGTCGAATCGTTCATCGATACGCTCGATGAGGAGCAGTGGTCGATGAGAAGCGGTCAGCGCGGTGGCTTCGAAATGGTGCAGGTTGGATGTCAGGTCACGATGACTCCATGGGCCCGAGCGAACCACTCGGTCATGATCGTCTCTCCACGCGGATTCGCTTTCATCCAAGAAATGCTGCAGAAAAGGAGCGAGGCTTCCGACGTCAATGGGAGACTCCGGTGACGTCTTGAATGTGGTGGCCCACCAGAGCGGCGGATCTCCAAGCAGGCGAAACCTATTTTCCGTTGCGACTCGTTCGAGAACTGCGGTGCCAAGCCTCTGAAGGAGGGTCTCCAGCATGTTCTGGGGCAGAGAGTTGGGTGAGCTGGATGGCGCCATGGCAGTCCAGTGGTATCGCTAGGCGGCTTCTAGAATTGTGTGCGTGAGCCGCATAAAGAGTTCCGGCACCCCGTCGCCGGTCTTGGCGCTTCCCGTGAACACGAGCCATCCCTTGTGTCGCAGTTGTGCGAGTGTCGCCTCGTCGATTTCCCATTCCTGGAGTTGATCGGCCTTGTTCACGATGAGGACGAAAGGCACGGGACCGAGTGTGGATTGGGCCAATTGGTGCAGGGATTCCGCCGTATCCAGGGTAGACCGCCTCATGCCGTCGGCGACGAGGATATAGCCGGATGAGCCTCGCAAATAGGACTCCCGCATTTTCTGAAAATCGTCTTCTCCATAGAGATCCCAAATCATCAGGGTCACGTCCCGGTCGTCGACGAGGAGCGTTTTCTTTTCGATCGTCACGCCGATGGTCGTGTGGTACTGCTCCGAAAACATGCCCGTCACGAAACGGCGGATGAGGCTGGTCTTTCCGACGGCGAATCCACCCAGGAGACAGATCTTCTTTTGAATCATGGTGCGGAGTCCGCGCGGCCGACGAGAGGCTTGGCTGTGACGAGGAGCGTGACCCGCCGCTGCGCATTCTGACGGCCTTTAGTTGCCCCATGTTTCTGCCCGGCGAACGAGGTGGGCTCCACGCTCGCGCTGAGGGTGAGCGGCGGGTAGGAGGCTGCTCCTCCAAGGGCGGCGATGACGGCATGAGCTCTGGCGGTGGCCAGTAGGAAATTCATAGTTTCCGTTCCTGTCGGATCGGCATCGCCGATCGCTTCAATGACAATCGTTTCGCCCGAAGCAGAGAGAGCGGACTGGCGCAAGTCTTCAATTAGGCGTTTGACCGACGTGACCTTGCTCAATTCTGAATCGGAGAGGGTGGAGGAGCCGCTCTCAAAGAAGAAACTGATTTGGTTCAATTGGGCGATGAGGTCAGCGCGTGAGACGGTGCGGAGGTCCTCATCGTGATATTCACGAACGCCCGGAAGTAAGAGGGCCATCTGTCTGGTTTGGATGGCCCAGCTTTCCGGCGCAGTGCCGCTGGCGGTGAGGCGGCCATCGTCGTAGCGGAGCATTGCGGTCCCCGGGGGACGGAGGAGCGAGGCTGCGCGTTTGCCGACGAATTGAGGATCAAGGGAGTGGAACGGGGTCCAGTGAGAGATGATGTGCTCGCGAGGGATTCCTTCCTGAGACAAGAGATCGTCTGGCTCCGCTGCCATTGGATCGCGGAGCCCCTCGAGGGTGACGATACGGCCGTCGCGTTCCAGTGTCGTCACGACGACTCCGGGCATAGTTCGGATTCTCTGCGTCAGCTGTTGCCATCGCTGGTTGTTTTGATAGGTGGTCCAGCCCCAGAAGGCTGTGGAGAGGGCGATGACAGTGAGGGCCACCCAGGTCATTGGGGAGGTTCTCGTGCGGGGAGTTTCGTATTGAGTCTGCACACATTCCATGAGGCGGTCGTGCGTGGCCTCGAAGCTCGAAGGGTTTCCGTCGAATGCGGCGAACGCGTCGGCATAGTCGAGCTGGATCGATTCGAGGGTTTGCTGCACCTGAGCCCGAAGATAGCCCGGTGCGGTTCCCCTGACGACGCAGGCCAGAATGGCCTGGGAACTTTGTTCGATCAAGACCCGGCATTCTCCAACCTCCAGGGTATTCAGGGTCTGTCCTCGCGGGGTATTGAAGGTGTCCTGCACAAAGGTTTGAATGGCCGTCAGCATGCCGGATACCAGCTGTTGATCATGAATGATAGCGGTATCCGATCCGACGTGATGGAGCAGGAGGCCGGTGTCGCGATGAATGAGAAAGAGTTGCTCCACTCGAAAGCGCAGCGTGTGCAGGAGGACGATTTCGGCGAATGGTCGTCCTGTTCGCCAGGCCTCTATTCTCCAGGCGAGCCCTTTGGGGGACAGGCTGTGATCGATGGTCTGATTGAACGACTGCATCATCCCTTGCAGCGTGCGGACGATCGCTTGGCGGATGGCCGGGCCCATGATGGGGGCGATGGCCTCAGCGATCACATGGGGATTGCGGCGTACAGAACTCGTCAGTGCGGTCTGAACATGCGGTGTGAGTGCGGCGGTCAGTCGCTCGTCCTGTTTGCCGCGCAAGGTGATGGCCTCGGCGAGGACTTTGCTGACGGAAGGCGCATTGGTCTCCGTATGTTCCAGACGATTGCGGAGCTCGGTAAGCTGGGTTTGTTCCGGGGCAAGGAGCAGCGTGCGAAGTTCCGCCCACTCTTGTTTCAACTCGGGGCTCGCGGCGGTATCAGCCGAGGAGGGCTGGGGGCTGGGCCGGGGTTGATTCATCAAAATGGGCTCCTTGCATGCGGGCGACTAGGATGTGGGCGAGCCCTGCTGGAGTTTCTGAGATAGCTCAGCTAACAGCTCTGCGAGTGCCGTACGGTCTGTTTTGGCGTGCCGCAGATCTGCGACGGAACGATTGAGAGAGTCTGAGAGTTGGTCTTGTGTGGATCGGATCGTTTCCTTGAGCGCGGTGACATGATCTAGGACTTCGTGGCGGAGCGTGCGTTCGGACTGATCGGTTTGTTGGGCCAGGTCGGTGGCTTTGCGTTCGACCACGGCTCCGAGGCTGGTGAGATCCCTGACGAGGTGCTGCAAGGCTTCGCTGCGGACTTCCTGTTCATGCTGCAAACGACCGGACAGGACGGCTACTTCCTGCTGCATGAAGGCTTCGAGCGCATCGAATCGTTTCGTGAGCTCGGCTCTGAGCGCGGCAGCTTCCTTGACGAGATTTTGTTCAAGGGCGGAGAAGCGCCGGTCGTGATCACGGACTTGTGCTCCGAAGAGGATGTCGCGAATCTTTTCGAGATTGCCGTTCTGTGCATTGTCGTCACCTGATAGGAAATGCGTCGACGTGGAAGACTCGACGACGAGCGAAGGGGCTTGGGTGTCAGCGGCTTCTGTTGACATAAGCGACTCCTTGGTCACGTGCTCTGGAGCATGATGGCGCCATGGTCCAGGATAAGAGAGTGATGTATTGCGCCGTCCGCGGAGGATGGCAAACGTGCGGGTCATCCCCTACGGGCACAGGGCCTCTGCGCCGCTATGTTAACACCGGCGATTTGCTGTCAACAAGGTGCTGGGTAGGGAATCTGTAGCCTAGGCTGATGAAGAGGGAGGCAGCGCTGTCTGGCTGGATTTGGGCTCAATGGTCTCAATGATCCCGCCCCCTAGGACTCGGTCCTCGTCATAAAACACAGCGGATTGCCCGGGACTGAGTGCCCGCTGTGGCGTGCTAAATTGAACGATCATCCTTCCGGCAGACAGAGGAATAGTCGTAGCTGACGATGGGGGTGTGGCGTAACGCACTTTACAGTCGACTCGGGACGGCGCGGCTAGAAGTCTGGGATCAAGGATATTGAGGTCTTTTACTGTACAGGAGGAGCTGAGCAGGTGTTCTTCCGGTCCAAGAACGATTGTGTTAGTAGCAGGTTGAACCCGCTGGACGTAGAGGCGTTGTCCGGTGGCGATGCCGAGCCCTCTTCTTTGTCCCGGTGTATAAAATGGAATCCCCTCGTGGGTTCCTAGCGTGGTTCCGGTTTCGTCGACGAAGTGTCCGGGCGTGCTTTGGAGATCGGGTTGTTCCTGGAGGAAGGTCCGGTAATCGCCATGACTGACAAAGCAGATTTCCTGACTCTCTTTCATCTCCTCTTCCGGAAGCCCGAGCGAGGCGGCTTCTCGCCAGACATCGGCTTTCTGCATTTGTCCTACAGGAAATAGCAATCGGTTCAGCCAGGATGCCTGGAGGCGGTAGAGGAAATAGCTTTGATCCTTCCTGGCATCAGCTCCTTTCCTGAGGGAGAGGGGCTCGCCGCCTCGGTCGACATGCGCATAGTGGCCGGTCGCCACGAAAGAGATGCCTTTTGAGTCCGCGAGTTCGATGAGTTGGCGAAGCTTCACGCGTTCGTTGCAGCGCACGCAGGGGTTTGGTGTGGTGCCACTCGCATAGGCGGAAACAAAGTCATCAATGACCGCTGTGCGGAACTCGGCGCGGGAGTCGACGAGTTCGTGCGGGATATTGAGTTGTTTGGCCACGTATCGCGCGATGCCAACTTTGCAACAGCCGCGCTCCTCCCAGCGCTTCGAGGCCGCGACTTCCTCGTTCTCATGCTCCCAGACCTGGAGGGTGACGCCATGGACTTCAAATCCCTGCCGAGTCAGAAGGAGGGCGGCTACGGAGCTATCGACTCCCCCGCTCATACCGAGGAGGACGGTTGGACGTGACATAGTGCGGCTATTGTACTGTCTGACCGGCGAAAGGGCTAGAGGTCTGGCGTGCGTATTTTGCTTCGATGGAGAGTCAGGTCGTGGACATTCTTGGCCGATTGGGGATGCTCCTCGACCCAGCGATGGGCGCCCATATCGCACATACCATGAAAATGCGCTCCGTCCTCGATGGCAATGGCTGGAGTTCGGATGTCCCCAATAAGGACGCCCTGTTTGAGGATTTGGATTCTTTCTGTGGCTGTAACGGTCCCGTTAATCTTTCCGCTGGTGAGCAGCGTCCCTGCGGAGATAATTCCCTTGACCACGGCAAACTCCCCCACGATCAGTGTGCCGGTGGTGTGGATTTCACCTTCCAGTTTCCCGTCGATGCGGACGGTGCCGTCGAAATTCACGACGCCTTTGAATTCCACCCCTTTCCCAAGAAAAGTGAAATTGTCGTCGTCCGATGGGGAAGATTTCTTATCGCCAATTGCCCACATGCGATCAAAGGTCCTTCTAGGTACAGCAGGCTCACCGGGTGTCTCGGGTTCAGGACCCCGATGAGCGTATTAATTGTGTCACCGGAAATGCTAGCCGTTGATCCTTTTTATGCCGCCTTGGCCTGAGATGCCAACCGGGTGAAGGGGCGTTTCGCGAGTGACTTCTCGAATTCCTTGTGACATTTCTAGGGTGCCGTTAAATAGCACCCCTTCTTCAATAGAAAGCATTGGGGTCTTTATTCCGCCATTGACGATGGCTGGGGCGCGAAGCTTAATCTTTTCTTTGGCAACGACATCGCCTGTGATTTTTCCTTTGCAGACGATGGTTCCGGCCGTCACTTTGGCCGTGATTACTGCCTCTTCGCCCACGAGGAGTACGCCTTCCGTATGAATTTCTCCGTCGAGAGATCCATCAATTCTGACGGTTCCGTTGTATGAGATGGTGCCTTTAAACTCGACGCCTTTGCCGACAAACGCACTAACATCTTCTGAGGCTTCCTGGCGACCCAGGTTTGAAGCGAGCGAGATATCCTCAGCTTCCACTTCCTCTGCCATCGTACGCTTCCCGTCCTGCTTGTCTGATTTCCACATAATCGATGCTCCTCCTCTTGGGTTCGGGACAAAAGATGATTGGGTTGACCCCTGTTAGGTGCTGTATCGGACTGTCTAGGGAAGATATTTAGCGTTAGTTGAGAGAAAAGCAACAAATATGCCTTTTCTCAGCATGCGTCTGAGGTGTGGCGAGAGCGAGGCGGTCTATGCGAGGAGATTGTCGATGATTCCCTCCAGCTCTGGTGCGGAATAATAGTGGATGATGACTTTCCCGCTTTTTCGTCCCGCTTCGATCGTGACGCGCGTTCCAAAACGTTTTTGGAGCCGTGATTCTATGTCGGTCCAATGCGACGTGGGCATTGATGGTTTTGTCCGTTTTCTTGTGGGGCTTGAGGTGGTGACGAGGCGTTCGGTCTCGCGAACGGAGAGGGCGCGGGCCGCAACCGTCTTCGCAATTTTGCATTGGGTCTCAGGAGTATCCAGCCCCAGAAGGACTTTGGCATGTCCTGCCGAAAGGGTTCCGGACTCTACGAGAGCCTGTACGTCGTGGTGGAGGTTGAGTAGGCGTACGGAATTGGCCACAGAGGAGCGGTCGCAGCCGACCTTTTGTGCGATGCTGTCGTGAGTCAATCCGAATTCATTCATCATTCTCGAGTACGCTCTGGCAGTTTCCATGGGATTGAGGTCTTCTCGTTGAAGATTTTCAACAAGGGCGAAAAGTATCGCTTCTTGGTCGCTGCAATTTCGTACGACGGCTTGGATGGTGTCGAGGCCGGCCTCTTTGGTGGCGCGCCATCGCCGCTCTCCCGATATGAGTTCAAAAATGCCGTCACCTTTTCGACGGACTAAAATTGGCTGAAGCAAGCCGCTTTCTTTTATTGAGGCTGCGAGTTCTGCTAGCTCGGCGGGATGGAAAATTTGCCGAGGCTGGTAGCGATTCGGTACAATCGCATCAATTCTGATCTGCTGAACATCTGCCGCATTGCTTGGGACGGTCGGTTGGCCCCCCGGCAGCAAAGCATCGAGACCTCTACCTAGTGCTTTTTTCTCCATGATCGAGAAACTCCTTTGCGAGTGAGAGATACGCCTGTGATCCCGATGAGGCCGCATTATAGAGAATGCCTGGCCGACCATAGCTCGGGGCTTCAGCCAACGTCACATTTCGAGGAATGACGGCTTGGTAGACCTTGCTTCCAAAATGGTTTCGGACTTGTTCGGACACCTGGCGAGCCAAAGTATTGCGTGCATCGAACATGGTCAGCACGATCCCCTCGATGAAGAGTTCGAGATTGATGGACTGCTTTACCCGCTCGATACTGCCTATAAGCCGAGAGAGTCCTTCCATCGCATAGTACTCACATTGCACTGGAATGAGAACTGACTTTGCCGCAGCAAGGGCGTTAATTGTAAGAATGCCGAGAGCTGGTGGGCAATCAAGCACAATGACATCGTATGTATTGAGAATCCCTTTGATCGCGTCGCGGAGATGGTGCTCTCGCCCATCAACATTAGCTAGCTCGATTTCAGCCCCGGCGAGATCGGCGTTCGAAGGCAGTATGAAAAGCCCATTGACGCTTGTTTTCTGAATGACATTCTCGCAAATGTCTTGTTTTATTAAGCAGTTATATATTGTTTTCTGTAATGATCGCGGGTCGACCCCAACTCCACTGGTTGCATTACCCTGTGGGTCGAGATCAACCAGTAAGACGGATTTCCCTTGTAGCGCAATTGCGGCTGCAAGATTGACTGAAGTCGTTGTTTTTCCGACTCCTCCCTTTTGATTGGCAACCGCAACTATCCTTGCCATTGATTGCCCTTCCTGTAGATGGAGGTTGTTCCACGTGGAACAACCTCTCTCAGCAATTCACATTGAAAGAGAGAGGCTTGTAATAACTCTTGTTCCATATCCGTTTGGAAGGTCAAAGGAGTATTCATTCTCAATGATGGTTCTTGAGTCAATTCTTGATCGATCAATAGGGGTTGAAAGAAATAGGAGTATTCTTCCATGGTTAGTCAATAAGGCTCTTGATAGGTCAATGATGAATTCAAACTTTATCCCCCTTGCAACAATATAACTGGCCAGTTCGCGATTTATGAAATTATCTGCGAGCCGTTCCAAGGACCCTTCAAAAACATCAACGTCTGATAGCTTAAGTAACCCAATGATATATCTTAAGAAAGATGATTTCTTCTTTGATGGTTCAACGAGAACAAGTCTGAGGTCTGGGCGCAGTATTTTTATCGGAATTCCTGGAAATCCTGCACCGGAACCAATGTCAAAGATGAGGCTCCCGTCTATAAAATTTTCCGCTTTAATAGCTGCGATTGAATCGATGAAATGCTTAATCACGACTTCTTCGTCTTTGACGATGCTTGTTAAATTCGTAGTTTTGTTCCATTCCTTAAGCTGTTTCAAATAGATCATGAACTTGCTGGATTGGTCAGCAGTCAAAACTATCCCAATCGAAGAAGCTGACCTGGATAATAGCGATTGGAGATCTGCTCTCTGTTCCACGTGGAACACATACGTGATTGAAACTGTGAGGTCAAGGGAAAGGTGGGGGGAACTCGATAGTCGCGTCAAACTTCTGCTGGTTGTTGGCCTTGCCGTTTAAATTTCTCTATTGCGACGATGAGAAGGGAAATCGCTGCAGGAGTTACCCCTGCAATTCTTGATGCTTGCCCAATTGTAGCCGGCCTCACGCGTGAGAACTTTTCAAGTACTTCACGTGAGAACCCTTGTATGGCTCCATAGTCAAACGCTGATGGTATGGCTTTTAGTTCGAGTCTTTTGAATTGTCCAATTTGCTGTAGTTGTCTTCTGATATAGCCTTCATATTTGATTTCCAATTCAACTTCATCAATGATTTCATCATCATCAATGGATACACCATCAAATTTCATCAAGAGGTCTCTATATGAATACTCCTGCCTCTTGAGCAACTGTGCAAATGTTTGGGACGAGTGGCGATCATCAATGGTTATCCAGTTCAACCGTGTGCAAATTTCATCAGTAATCTTTGGCCTGGTTGTGCTCAGCCGGCCAATTTCGCTGGCGATACCGTCCCGCTTCTTAAGGAGCCGATTGTAATTATGCTGTGAAACCAATCCGACCTGGTGGCCGATATCCATTAAACGCAGATCGGCATTCCCATGTCTGAGGAGGAGCCGGTATTCGGCGCGCGAAGTAAACATACGATATGGCTCGCGCGTGTCTTTCGTAATCAAATCGTCGATGAGCACTCCGATGTAGGCTTGCGATCGATCAAGAATGAGTGGTTCCAATCCTCGAATCTTCAATACTGCGTTGATTCCAGCCATGACTCCTTGAGCAGCTGCCTCTTCATACCCAGATGTTCCGTTGATCTGTCCTGCGTGATAGAGCCCGGAAACGTACTTTGTTTCAAGGGTCGGGTGAAGTTGACGTGGGGGGAAATAGTCATATTCAATCGCATAGCCAGGCTTGAGCATTTTGGCATGCTCAAGGCCGGGGATGGTGCGAAGTATTTCGCTCTGTACATCAACCGGAAGGCTTGTCGAGATCCCGTTCGGATAAAACTCTTTTGTATCAATGCCTTCTGGCTCGATGAATATTTGATGCCGTTCTCGTTCAGCAAAACGTACGACTTTATCTTCGATTGAAGGACAGTATCTTGGACCAACCGAGTCGATGACGCCACTATAAAGGGGTGAGCGATCGAGATTCTCACGGATGATTTCGTGGGTGTGCTTGTTTGTGTAAGTCAAATGGCAAGGAAGCTGAGGCGTGAAAATGCGCTCAGTACGATGGGAGAATGGCGTGGGAGGGTTGTCTCCAGGCTGCGGAACCATGACCGAGAAATCGATCGAGTCGCCATCGAGTCGCGGCGGAGTACCGGTCTTCAGTCGGCCCAGTTCAAAGCCCAGGTCGCGCATGCAATCGGAAAGGTGTTCTGCGGAGGCTTCTCCGGCGCGCCCGGCCGGAAAATGGTTCAGGCCTATGTGAATAAGTCCCTTAAGGAAAGTGCCTGATGTGAGGACGACCGCGAGTGCGTTGACCGTAACCCCGTCTCCTGTCACCACGCCGTTTACGCACGGCCCTGAGGTGAGAAGTCGATCAACTGTACCTTCCTGAATCGTGAGGCAGGGCTCAGCAGCTAAGGTCTGTTGCATAGCTACGCGGTATAGCTTCTTATCGCATTGCGCGCGCAACGCTCTGACTGCCGGTCCTTTGCTTGTATTGATAAACCTAAATTGAATGCCGGCTTGATCTGTGTTCCGGCCCATCTCCCCGCCAAGGGCATCGATTTCCTTCACCAGGTGGCCTTTGGCGATTCCCCCGACCGCCGGATTGCAAGACATCTGGGCGATTCGATCTTTTTCCATAGTCAGTAACAGGGTCCGCGCACCCATACGAGCTGCCGCGAGAGCGGCTTCGCACCCCGCATGGCCTCCACCGACTACGATCACCTCAAACGTCTGATCCATAAATCACCCGTTACTTCCCGATACAAAACTGAGAAAAGATATGATGGAGAACCTCGTCTGAGGTAATGACCCCGGTAATTTCACCAAGTGTATCTGCCGCGCCTCGTAGATCCACCGCCACGCATTCCGGATGGGCGCCCGACTCGATTGATTCAAGGGCCTTCATCAGATAATCACGGCATCTGAGTAGAATCTCCTGGTGTCGAATATTTGCAATCATGACACTTTGAGATGGCTCGAGACCGCGAACTCCAACTCTTCTCTGGATGCTCTCTCGCAATGCCTCGATCCCTTCTCCTGTCACGGTCGATATCGGCAATGGTACTACACCATCTGGCAAAGAGAGGTGGTCAGGCAAGTTCGCTACCTGGCCCGGAGTGAGCAGGTCTATCTTATTGAGCACGACGACACTTTCCTTGCCGTCTAGTGGAGGGATATCCAATATTTGGGCTGTCTGGAGGACGTCAGTTACATCAACCACAATAATAAGAAGGTCAGCGTCACGCATAGCCTCTTCTGTTCGGCGAATACCTTCTCGCTCAATTGCATCTGTGGTTTCCCGTAACCCGGCTGTGTCCACGAGGGATAGCGTGCATCCGCCAAAGTGAACGGCCTCTTCGATTAGGTCGCGTGTGGTCCCGGGAGTATCGGTCACGATGGCTCGGCTATCTCCTAACAATCGATTCAGCAGACTTGACTTACCGACATTGGGTCGGCCAACGATGACGACCCGTGCCCCTTCTCTCAGTACACGGCCAGTCTGCGAAGAATTCAGAGCGGCCTCGACTACGTTCATCGTCTCACGTAACACCTTTGTCAATTCATCCCGACCCACGAATTCGATGTCTTCTTCAACAAAATCAATCCCCGCTTCAAGATGCGCCAGCATGGCCAAGAGCCGGGATCGCAATTGATCGACTTCGTGCTTCAGATCTCCCCGAAGGTGGCGCTGTGCGATGGCCAAGCTTTGCTCGGAAGTGGCCTTGATTGTCGCGAGGACGCCTTCAGCTTGGGATAAATCCAGACGGCCATTCAAAAAAGCCCGTTTCGTAAATTCTCCAGGAGTTGCGAGGCGACAGCCTGCCTGTAGGCAAGCTTCAGAAATCATGGCCAACGAAGCCCGGCTCCCATGTGCATGAATTTCGAGAACATCCTCCGCCGTATACGAGCGCGGTGCTTTCATGTAGACCACCAGCGCCTCGTCAATGGGAATCTGACAATGCAAGGAGGATCCTGTTAAGGAACTGTCCGGTCGCAGGATGTCGGCGAGGTGGAGGCGATGCGACTCTATCGCGCGTAGGGCAATTCCTGAACGGATGCGGATAAACCGGCTGGCGATTGAGATGGTCTCAGGGCCGCTGATACGTATGATTCCAATCCCGCCTTCGCCCACCGGGGTAGCGATGGCACAGATCGTATCTCCTGACCCTCCAGCATTCAGCATGGTCGCGCTCTATCGTCGATGTCATCCCAGGCTTGTCGCAGGACGAATGGCCATTGGGAAAACGCCAATAATTCAAATAACCGGCTTGTTAGCGAAAATCACGCGATCCGTAATCAGCTGCTGAGAAATGGTCAGCACATTATTAGTGAGCCAGTACAGCACTAGACCTGCTGGGAAATTGATAAACAGAAAGGTCATAAAGGCTGGAAGCATCAACATGATCTTCGCTTGGGTCGGGTCCATTGTGGTCGGAGTAATCTTCTGTTGAACCACCATTGTGATCCCCATAATAATCGGCAGCACGTAGTAGGGGTCCTGTACGGACAAGTCTGTAATCCAAGCCATGAAGGGCGCCTGGCGTAGGTCGATGGTCATATAGAGAATGTTAAAGAGCGCTACAAACACCGGCATCTGCAAAACCATCGGGAGGCAACCACCGACGGGATTCACCTTATGGTCCCGATAGAGCTTGATCAACTCCTTGTTCAGCCGATCCCGGTCCTCCTTAAACTTCTCTTGAATCGCCAAGACTTTCGGCTGGATGACCTGCATTTGTTTCATCGATTTATAGCTCTTGTACTGGAGCGGCACAAAAAGAACCTTGAGCATCATCGTGAGTAGAATAATGGTCACGCCATAGTTATGGGTGTAGTCGTTGATGAAGCGGAGTACATAGAAAATAGGTTTGGCGACCGCTTTCACAACTCCCCAACTGCCGAAAACAAACCAACCGAAATCGATGGTGTCTTCGATTCCAATTTGCATCGCCACGAGGGTGTCATACTCTTTAGGGCCGGCGTAGAGCTGGAGGTTCAACGGGGACCCAGATGACTGAGCAGGAAAACGCACACTTCCAGAAAGCAGTTTGTCGCCTTCCTTCTTGACCACTGTGGACGAGGCCTGCTTCGGGATCAACACGGAAAGAAAATATTTGTCTTGCAGTGCGAGCCAGTGCACTGCGCCTTTGCGCTCGAGCTCAGAATCCGGCGCGTCCTTGTCAACTTTTTCGTCGACGAAGGAAGCGGAGCCGATTTGGCCGATTAAACCATCGCCCCATTCCACAATGCCAAAATTCGTTCCTAAGCCGATGCTCAGGTCCCCGTCCAGACCGGTCGATCGAATTGCGATATCAACCAGATAACTGTCGGCGTGGAAGGTCAAGATCTTCTCGAGTAACAGATTCTTCGACTCGTCACGAAGCTGGAATGTGATGTGGCCGATAGGATGGGAGGTATCGAGGGTGGAGAAGTCTCGTGAAACGGTGTAGAGACCGTTCCCCAACATTTTGGTCAATTCTGTATCAGCCGTGACGATGGCTAATGGCCCGGCAAACTTCGATCCCTGCTTGACCAATTGAACCGGCGCCGAATCGGTCGCGGTCTGTTGGTACCGCTTCAGTTCCCAGCTCGTCAGGACCGCACCGCGAGTCGAGACTTTTGCGCGATACAGATCGGTCTCAATACTCACAATCTCTTCCGTTGGAGTGAGCGGAGCAGTTGGTCCTTCAAGCCCTGGCGAGGAGATTTGGCTTTGTCCAGGCGTCTGTGCCGTGCTCGGGCCAGACGATGCCGATATGGGGGTTGTTTCGGTCGACGGGGACATCGGTCCCGTCTCAGATGATACGGACGCTTCTTGTGTGGGCAAAGGCTGAGGGAGCCAGCCCATTTCTTTCAGCGCATAGTCGTATCCAAAAATAATCGCCAGCGATAGCACCAAGAAAGCGATGACCCGTTTCTCCATCATCTAGATACGTACTTTCCTCAACAACGTTGAACTATTTTTTAACCGGGTCAAATCCGCCGGCATGAAAGGGGTGGCATTTAAGTAAGCGGATCAAGGCCAGTCCGAGGCCCTTCAGGCAACCTCGCTGGTGTATGGCATCCATTGCGTATTGGGAGCAGGTCGGGTCGAATCGGCATGCCGGGCTTAACCATGGTGAGATCACATATCGGTAGCCTTGAATCAGCCCTACGAGGAGACGGCGCATGCTAGATCGACCTCATGTTCAGAAGGCGATGCTTGGACAGGGTAGCGGTCCACAATTCTTTCAGTTCGCCGAATGAAAGAGTCAGGGCGTCTCGCTTGGGGAATACCAGCAGGTGGTAGCCGGGAGTCAAGTCTGGATAAATGGCTCTGACCAGCTCGCGGAATCGTCGCTTCGACCGGTTGCGCTTGACCGCATTACCAAATCGCCTACCGACGACGATTCCCACCTGACTGACAGAATTCTCCGTTCGGCTCGCGAGTAAATTGAAACATTGCGTCGAGCTGCGACGCCCATGACGCTTCACTTGTTCAATATCTCGACTGACTCGCAAGAACATAACGCCAGTTCTGGCACGTGAACTCATACCGTGAGATTCGCCAGACATGAAAGTATGTACGTTGGCAACGGTCACCGGCAGGAGTCGAGCAGACAGCCAATCACGTAGGGCGCAAGGAGAAATACATACCCACTCCAGGCTGCACACACACCGGCACTCATGCGGACCAGCTACAGGCAAACCTTCGAATCCGGCCCGGCAACGGTAGCTGAAATGCAGGCCCTAGACTGCCAGCCGAGCGCGGCCTTTTGCACGGCGGCGCGCAAGGACTTTCCGTCCGTTTTTTGTGCTCATGCGTTTACGAAAGCCATGCTCGCGCTTCTTCTTCAGGTTTGAAGGCTGCTGAGATGTAAAAGACATAACAATCCCCCCAGGAAATCACGTATCGGTTAGGTAATCGAACCCGGCATTATATTGGCCGTGCAGCCAGGAGTCAATTTACGCATGGCTTCAAAATGGAATAATTCGTGGTGCAAATATTTGACTATAAGAGGAGAGACCTAGCGCCTCAGCTCATAAACCATTCATTTCTGAGGCGCTTTTGTATCTCATCTAGCCAGAGTGCCACAGGAACCCCTCGCCTGACCGCGCTATTCATTTTAAAAGCGCTGTTTCATCAGGCATATTTACAGGCAATCAAAGTACAGAGTATGGCATCAAGCTTGCCAATAGAAACAAGGGAATGATCGCGCTATCGCTTTGACCGCTTGATGGCAGGTCCGATGCTTCGGTGAGCATTCCCGTTCAATCACTTACATTACAGGAGGTTCTCTCACATGGGTAGAATTTTAGCTAGCATGCTTGCGCTTACGATCACTGCCATGTTCTCAACCGGGACCTACCTGCATGCGCAGGAAACAGCTCCAGTCGCGGCACCAGCCGCCACAGCTCCTGCAGCCCCAGCGATGAGTGCTCCGGCTGAGACTGAAAAGAAGGTGGATGGAGAAAAGGAAAAGAAGGGTAAAAAGGGGAAGAAGGCCGGCAAGGGCAAGAAGAAGGGTAAGGAAAAGAAGAACGGCTAGGTTTTCTCCTCCCTTGTCTTCCAGGCTGAGAAGGTCGCTCATGTTTGGTGAGGGGCCTTCTCACCCGAGGGAGCCCGAAGTGTGCACGGCCGTCCCCCCACCCTCTTAAACCATAAGGAGAATATGATGAACGTCACGATCAATCGGCTCGCGCCACTGATGCTTGGAGCGATTTTGCTCGCTGGCTGCGCCAAGCCACCCGCCGAGCAAATCGATGCAGCGGAAAAGGCGCTCAAGGACGCTCAGATGAGCGGAGCGGCGACCTATACGGCGCAAGAATATGCCAAGCTCGAAGCGTCCTTGACCGCCATGAAAAAAGAAGTAACGGATCAGGATGGAAAGTTTGCCCTCTTTCGTGACTACGGGAAAGCCGAGCAACTTGCGGCTTCTGCCAAGGCCGACGGTGAACGGGTGAAGGCCGACGCCGTGAAAAAGAAGGAAGAGGCGAAGGCCGGCGCGCTTCAGGCGCAACAAGTCGCTCAGGAAGCGGTAAAGTCAGCCGTCGAGCTGGTGGCCGGCGCTCCGGTGGGCAAAGACCGTGCGGCACTTGAGGCCATCAAGAATGATGTGGAAGCCTTAAAGGCGTCGTTGAATCAGATCCAATTGGCGATCGATAAAGAAGACTATCCGGCTGCCCAGACTCAAGCGAAGGCCATCCATGACAAGGGGCAAGCAGTCTCTGCGGAATTGCAGAATGCGTTGGCGAAAGTGGGGAGGGGAAAACCTTCTGCGCATAAGAAAAAGTAAGGTAGTATTGATTCATGGCTGCCTCTTTAGTGAGAAATGGTCTGATCGCTCTCGCCCAGGGATTCTTCCTGGCGGGGGCGCTCTCTGCCTGTGCCCAAGCAATTCCGCCTGAACTGGTCAGCGCGATTGATCGGATCGATCAGCAATTGGTCGCGCTCAAAGCACCCGAAATCGCTCCTGAAGAATATGCCCGTTTCGTACGGCAATGGGTGCCGCTCCGTGCCCGTGTACAGTCGGATGATGATCTGGTGCGATGGCCGTGGGAAACCAATGATCTTGAAACAGAGCTTCGTAGGCTCCACCAAGAGGGCGGGAGTACCCTCGCGAAGTTGCATGGTGAACGACAGGCACAACAGCACCGTGCTCAACAGAACGTGCTGCGTGTGGAAGAACGGTTGCGCGCGCTCTCCTCGCAAATTGATGCCATTGATGGCCGCATTGTCTTAGGAGGCAAGCCCGTCCAAACCGATTTATTGGTGAAGCAGGCCAGATCATTTTTGGATCAGCATGACTATCAGCGCTCAATTGAAGCCGCTGATTTGGCCGGCAAGGCTTTGCACGTGCAGTCCGCACTTCTTGCCCGCGAACTTGGGCGGTATGCGGATGAGCAGCACATCCGCCGGTGGCAGGCCATGGCGCAGCAGACGATCGAGTGGTCCCGCACTCACCGATCCACGGCCATTGTCGTCAGCAAGGCAGAGAGAACCCTGACGCTCTATAAAAACGGGAGCAGGGTGCTATCATATCCTGTCCGTTTAGGGTTCAATGGTATTCGTGAAAAACAATTCCAGGGTGACGGTGCGACTCCAGAGGGACGATATCGCGTCATAGATAAGCGCGGAGCGGGCCGGACACAGTTCTACCGGGCGCTGGTTTTAGATTACCCGAACCAGGATGATCGCCGTCGATTTGTGCAAGGCAAGAAGGTTGGTCGTATTGCTGCCTCGAAGCAGATCGGAGGCCAGATCGAAATCCATGGCGTCGAAAATGAGTTGATGGCGCAAACGCTTGGTTGTGTCATGCTCGACAATGTTCAAATGAGCGCGCTGTTCGAGCGGGTGGAGCCTGGGAGTGTGGTCAGTATCGTCGGCGCCGTGACCGGGCGCAACGCGGTCGCGACGGCCTTGGCTCAGCTGGGAGAGCACGGAGAAGAAACCTGAGACGACTTCCATGAAGCGAGTCATTCTCCTTATAGGTTCGGTCCTCTCCTTCGGCCTGCTCGTGGCCCTGATTCCGTACAGCAGCAGTCAGCTTCAGTCCTCCATTGCCTCGGCCCCTCAGCCTCTCGCTGTAGATCCAATCGCGCTCCGAGGTTTGCAAAATCAATACAAGGGCCTCAAGAAACAGCTCGCGCAATTTTCGCCCCACCAACATTACATTCTTGTGGACACCGCGCGAAATCACCTCTATGTCAAACGCAGCCAAGAGATCGTGCTGGATGCCATTGCCTCTACCGGCAGCGGAGTGGTGCTCGATAAGCCGGGCGAAAGCAATGCCCAATGGGTCTTCGATACACCGCGTGGAGAATTTACGGTGCAGTCCAAATTGACGCATCCCGCCTGGGTAAAACCGGATTGGGCATTCATTGAAGAAGGACTCATGGTGCCCAAGAATCCCGCCGACCGAGTCGAACAAGGCGTGCTGGGCGACTATGCGCTAGGGTTTGGCAAAGGCTATTTTATTCATGGCACGCTCTATACTCGATTGCTCGGCAAGAACGTCACCCATGGGTGTATTCGGCTCAATGACGATGACCTAAAAAGTGTCTATCAGCTCGCCCGAGTTGGGACACCGATCATGATCTTTTAGTTCATGCTCCTCGTGCAGATGCTGTTCATGCCTTTATCCATCCTTCTTTCCGTGGTTCTTCTTTTCTCGGCTCCCGGTTGGGCTGCCGAAGGTGAGGCGTTTTCCGATCTGGACATGAACGATCCTGTGGCGCTACAGGAGGGCTCGCGGGTTCTCGAAGAAGAACTCAAACTGGCCGCGCGTCCTCAAACCTATCTGCTCATGGATCTTGTGTCAGGGGTCATCCAAATCAAGGCTCGGGGGGTGGAGCTTCACCGGCTTCCCATTGCCGCATGGACGGCCACTGAGCTTCCACGATTGACGGGCATCTTTCGCTTGACGGCCCGTCCGCCGGTGGTTCGCCGCAAGATCGATCCGTCTGCAACGACCGAGCAGGAGCCGATTTCCTTGTCCGATATGCCGACCGAATACCGGCTGTCATTTGCCCCGGCAATGACGATCGACGTCGAGTCTGCCGGGGAGCAAGGGGCGTTAGGATGGATTCACGCGACAAGCCGGAAGGCCTGGAAACAGTTCGGTCTCTGGAAGCAGCATCTTGGCGGAGTTCAGTCATCAAGTGCAGCCCCGACGCTCAGTATCACCCTCTCCAGCGAGCAGGCCCAGTCCCTAGCCTGGTCCACCGTGGACGGGATGCCTGTGGTCATCCGTCGCCCCTCCGAGCCATAGCAAGTCACCGCTGTCGGTCCGCATTGCGTTTTCCGACCTGGCTTTCTAAGATGCAGCAACGTGCCACTCATAAGCCTTCGGTGACTCAACCAAGGAGAGCCCCACATGGCCATTCCTTCCAGAGAGCATCTTGCCGAGACGTACGACGCATTGATCCGCGATGCGAGGGAATCGGTCGTTCGCAATCAAGTTGTGGAGAGACTGTGGTCCAAAGATCATCGGCTGTGGAAGCCTGATCCCGCTGAAATTGCCAATCGGCTGGGGTGGCTGACCTTGCCCGACGGCATGCTTGCGCACGTGCAGGCGTTGAAAATAGTGGCTGTCACGGCGAGGAAAGAGAGCATCAGGGATATCGTCCTGCTCGGCATGGGCGGCAGCAGCCTCGGCCCCGAAGTCTTTCGTGCATCGTTCGGTTCAAAGAAGGGGGCCCCGCGCCTCTGGGTACTCGACTCGACCGTGCCGGGATGGGTTCGTCTGGTGACCAAATCGATTCATCCTGCCCGCACGCTCTTTCTCGTGGCCAGCAAGTCGGGTGGGACAATCGAGGTCATGTCGCTCTTCGCCCACTTCTGGAAGCTTGTAGCGGGAGCGAAGGGCAATCGCGGAGGACAGCAGTTCATTGCTATCACCGATCCAGGCACCGGTCTCGAGACCATGGCGCGTGAACACGGCTTTCGGCAAATTTTCAGCAATCCGTCTGATATCGGGGGACGCTATTCCGTCCTCTCATTGTTTGGATTAGTCCCGGCGGCATTGATGGGCCTGGATATTTCTCGATTATTGGAGCGCGCTGGGAAGATGGCCGACCGCTGTCGCGAGAGTCGTGTGATAGAAGACAACCCGGGTGCCTACCTTGGATTGGCGATGGGGGCGCTCGCCAAAGCCGGGAGGGACAAGGTGACCATTCTCGCGTCCTCCCCCATCGATACCTTTGGCTTGTGGGCCGAGCAATTAATAGCTGAGAGTACCGGCAAAGAAACCAAGGGGATTGTCCCGGTCGCGCAGGAGCCGGTGCTTGCACCGGGGATGTATGGATCCGATCGATTGTTCATTTATCTCAGGCTGAAGGGCGCAACAAACGAGGCCTTGGATCGTCAGGTGGGGGCCCTCGCGCGCGCGGGCCATCCCGTTCTCACGTTTGCGCTTCGTGATCCGTATGATCTCGGTGCTGAATTTTTCCGTTGGGAATATGCGACCGCTGTTGCAGGCCATGTTCTCGGTATCCAGCCGTTCGATCAGCCGAATGTACAGGAGAGTAAAGACAATACCAGGCGAGTGCTCGATGGCTATCAGGCCACCGGCCGGCTGCCTGAAACTACGGTGAGTAGTCCGCGTGAAGCGGCTGCCGGGCTGGCTAGCCACCTCCCCGCCGGTTCCTATGTCGCCATCTTGGCGTATACGACGCCCTCAAAGCCTCTCGAAGCCGCGATCCGTCGTCTGAGGAAGGCCTTGGTGCAGCAGCATCATGTCACGACAACGTTCGGGTACGGCCCCCGCTACTTGCATTCGACCGGACAGTTGCACAAAGGCGGACCGGCGAGCGGCGTCTTTCTGGAGCTCGTCGATCGTATGACGCCGGATCTCCCGATTCCGGCGCAAACTTTTTCATTCGGCACTTTGGCAAAGGCCCAGGCGACCGGCGATCTTGAATCGTTGCAGGCTCACGGCCGTCCCGCAATTCGGGTCATGCTTGGGGCCAACCCGGTAGCCACAGTCAACGCCATAGTCAGCCGGCTCTGCCCTGTTCCGCGACGGCCACGTCGGAAAGCCATCTCGGTGGAACGGCATGCGAGCCGTCGTCATCGGTAACATGTCGTCTTCTCCCGATATTCTGGTGTGTCAGCCTGGTCAGGGTTGGCTCGACCAGGCGTGCGGCCTCTTCCGAGACATCACCGATCAGGCCGTTCAGTCACAGGGTTCTTGTGTCGTTGCTCTTTCCGGAGGATCGACTCCCCGAGCACTCTATGGAGCGCTGACGTCGCCTGAATGGAAAACTCAATGTCAGTGGGATCGAATGATCTTTCTGTTCGGCGATGAGCGCGGCGTCCCACCCGATCACCCCGACAGCAACTATGGACTCGCCCTGGAGGCATTGTTTCGCCCGTTGGGGATCGGATCGTCACAGGTCCATCGAATGAAAGGCGAATCCGCAGACCTCAGATTGGCCGCGGCGGATTATGAGCGGACGGTCAGGGCCCTCACGCATAGTCCCTCACCGGCGATACCCCGTTTGGACCTGGTTCTTCTCGGTTTGGGCGAGGATGGTCATACGGCATCGCTCTTTCCAGGGACGCCCGCCTTGTCAGAGGCGAATCATCTGGTCACGGTCGGGCTATCGCCGAAAGGGATTCCTTCTCGTTTGACCCTGACCCTAGGTGTGATCAACCGGGCGACTGTGGTACTGTTCCTCGTGACCGGCGCCGGGAAGGCGGAGACGGTTCGTGCGGTGCTCCAGTCGCAAACCCAGGCGGAGCGGGCACTGCCGGCGGCTCAGGTAAAGCCGGACAGCGGACGGCTTCTGTGGTTGCTCGATGAATCCGCGGCGGCCGCTCTCATGCGATAAGACAGACGAGAAGGACTGACGATGATTCTGGCAGGCGATATTGGTGGAACCAAGACGAATCTAGCCCTCTATGATTGGCCCGCCGAGCGGGTGGAACCGGTGAGGCTCGAGACCTTTCATAGTGCCGACTACAAATCACTCGAGGAGATTCTGGAAGAATTTCTCACACCGCCGAAGCCGCCGATGCTGTTGGACGATATCGAAGTCGCGGCGTCCAGTGCGGAAGAGACGGAGGTGGAATCCCTTCCGGAAGAACCCATCAAGCTCACTGCGGCCTGCTTTGGGGTTGCCGGCCCGGTGATCGAAAATCATTCCCGGACGACCAACTTGCCGTGGGTGGTGGATGGGGCGGCGATAGCCAAACGATTCGATATTCCCCGCGTGCAACTGCTCAACGATCTTGAGGCGACCGCCTACGGGATCCTACTCTTACGGCCTGATGAACTGGAGGTGCTCAATCCCGGCAATCCTCCGAAAAAACGCCAGGCGCTGGCGCTCATTGCGGCCGGGACCGGGCTCGGCGAGGCGATTCTCTTCTGGGACGGCAAGTCCTATCGTCCGATGCCGTCGGAAGGCGGCCATGCCGACTTCGCTCCGAACAACGACTACGAGATCGAACTGCTGCGCTACCTGCGCAGCCAATTCCTCCACGTCAGTTATGAGCGAATTCTTTCAGGCCCCGGGCTGAATGCGATCTACGAATATGTTCGTGACACGAAAAAGAATGAACCGACGTGGCTTGCAGAAAAAATTAAAGCCGGTGATCCGGCTGCCGAAATTGCCGAGGCTGGCCTGAAGGGCCAGGCCGACATTGCCAAGCAGACGTTAGATTTGTTTGCTTCTATCTACGGCGCGGAAGCTGGCAATCTGGCGCTCAAAGCGTTATCGCTCGACGGTGTGTATGTGGCCGGTGGGATGGCCCCGAAGCTGATCAAAAAGCTCCAGGATGGCACATTCATGAAAGCCTTTATCAACAAAGGCCGGTACAAGCGCTTGCTGAGCAACATGCCGGTAAAAGTTGTGATGAACCAACAGACTGCCCTGCTTGGCGCCGCATCAGTCGCCGCCGCGCTATCTCAGGGGCCGACGCCATGACTACGCACTTAGATCTCGATCGACTGAAGAAAGCCGCGGCATTGGAAGCCGTCGAGTTCGTTCGCGACGGGATGATCGTGGGGCTCGGGACCGGTTCAACAGCTAAGCATATGGTTATCGCGCTTGGTGAAAAGGTTCGAGCTGGAATGAGGCTGCGCGGGGTTCCCACATCGCATGAAACCGCGGCGCTGGCCAAAGAGGCGGGCATCATCTTGATCGATACCGACAACCGTTGGGAGATCGATGTGGCGATCGATGGCGCCGATCAAGTTGATCCAGGTTTCAACCTGATCAAGGGCGGCGGAGGCGCTCTCCTGAAGGAAAAGATTGTGGCGGCTTCGGCCAAGCAGTTCATTGTGTTGGTGGATTACACGAAGCAAGTCCCCGTGCTGGGAGGATCATTCCCCCTCCCGATCGAAATCATTCCATTTGGTTGGGGGAGTACGGCACGTGAGATCGAGTCCTTGACCAAAAGTCGAGTGGTACTCAGGGAGAAAAACGGAGCCCCGTTCAGGACCGAAGCAGGGAATCTGATCGTGGATGTGCATATTGCGCGGATCCACCATCCGAAGGATCTAGAAATAGCATTGAACCAGATTCCTGGAGTTGTGGAAACCGGTCTGTTCATCGGTCGAACGAGTATATTGATCGTCGGTTCCCCTCACGGAGTCGACATTCACCATGCGCCGGAGCAATGAGTGAATCCGTCGGCAGGCGTCATCTGTTCACGACGTTGGCTGGACGAGCCCGTGCGCTGCTGGTCCTTCCACTAGCTCCTCTCCTTCTCTCGGCCATCCGTCCGGCCGTTGCAGCAACCACGACGACACGACCGAAAGGCGAAGACATGAACATCGATGATGCTTCCGGCAGTCTGGATCCCTATCGTTTACCCAGGCACGTTGTGCCGCATCGCTACGATTTACGGTTGGAGCCGGATCTTCACTCCGCGACCTTTTCAGGCGTCGCCGTCGTCACAGTCACGGTCGCACAATCGACCAGCACCGTCATTCTGAACGCGGTCGATCTCACGATATCATCGGCGACGCTCGAAGGGACGGCCGGCGGTCGGCTTGATGCAACGGTCGAGGTCGATTCGGCGATGCAGCGGTGCCGGCTGACGTTTCCTCGTCCCCTTGCCGTGGGAGAGTCGCAGCTGACGCTGGTGTTTCAAGGAACGTTGAACGACCACCTGCGCGGCTTCTATCGCAGTACGTATAAAGATCAGTCCGGCGCGACCCACACTATGGCGGCCACACAGTTTGAAGCGACCGATGCACGACGAGCCTTCCCTTGCTGGGATGAGCCTGACTTCAAAGCTGTTTTCGCCACAACTCTGGTCATCGATCCGAGTCTCACAGCGGTTTCGAACACCTCCGTCGCGTCCGACTCGGTTCAATCCGGCAAAAGAGTCATGCGGTTTGCCGACAGTATGAAGATGTCCACCTATCTCGTCGCCTTCATTGTCGGGCAACTCGAAGCGACCAAGGCGATGTACATCGGCAACACTCCACTGCGCCTCTGGACCGTTCCTGGGAAACAGCCTCTCACGCGGTTCGGGCATGAAATCGCTGCGGCTTCGCTGACGTTCTTTGAAGACTACTACGGGATCCCCTATCCGGGAGATAAGCTCGATCTTCTCGCCATTCCAGACTTCGCTTCCGGGGCGATGGAAAACCTGGGCGCCATTACATTTCGGGAAACCGCTTTACTTGTGGATGAGCGGTCCGGCACGCATGCGGAGCGGGAGCGGGTGGCTGACGTCGTCGCCCATGAGAACGCCCATATGTGGTTCGGTGATCTCGTCACCATGTCCTGGTGGAACGGGCTCTGGCTGAACGAAGCCTTCGCCACGTTTATGGAAATGCTGGCGGTGGATGCCTGGAAGCCCGAGTGGAAACGCTGGGACGCGTTCGGTGTCTCGCGAGCCGCGGCCTTCTCCGTGGACGGCCTGCTGAGCACGCGTCCGATCGAGTATCCCGTTCGCGCTCCCAAAGATGCCGATGCCATGTTCGACGTGCTGACCTACGAAAAAGGGGCCTCCGTCCTTCGCATGCTTGAGCAGCATATCGGGCCGGCTGTCTTTCGCGAGGGCGTGCGTCAGTATCTCCGCGCCCATGCATACGGCAATGCTGACACCAATGATCTGTGGGTGGCATTGGGACAGGCGGCGAAGCAGGCGGTTCCCGAACTCATGGACGGCTGGATTTTTCAGCCGGGCTATCCCCTCGTGACGGTGCGCCAGCGGAGCGAGACGGAACTCGTGCTCTCTCAGCAGCGATTTACCTACCTCGCATCTCCGGAATCGACCGAACAGCGATGGCAGATTCCCGTGCCGCTCCGGATCACCTCCGGCGGCATCACCGAACATCGCCGGCTGCTCTTGACCGATCGCGAGATGCACGTGAGCCTTCCGAAAGGAGTCCAGCATCTGTTCGCGAACGAAGCCGGGCACGGATTCTATCGAGTGCGATACGAATCTCCATTGCTTCAGCGGATCCTGGAAGCCGGAGTCGATCGCCTCGCGCCGAGCGAGCGGTTCAATTTGGTCAGCGATGTTTGGGCGACGACGGTCTCAGGGCTCACTCCATTGTCCGATTATTTGTACCTGACCAGCCGCTTCACAGGTGAGCGGGATAAGAATGTGTGGGCCGTCATCCTCGACTCATTGTCATTCTTGAACCGCGTCATCGCGGCTGAAGACCGGCCAGTCCTGGAAGCCTTCGTTCGTGCGCGTCTTCTGCCTGCCGTGACAGAACTCACCTGGCAGCCGAAGCCTGGCGAGGACGAATTGGTCAAGCAGTTGCGAGGGGAGCTCATCGGCGCATTGGGAAAACTCGGCAACGACCCGGCTACTCACGCGCAAGCAGCGGAGCAGTACCGGTTGTACAGCACAGATCCTTCGCGAGTTGACCCGAATATCGTCCCTGCGCTCGTCTCCATCCTGGCCCACACCGGTGACGAGGTGCGCTACACCGAGTTTTTCGATCGCTCACGAAGTGCCACGACGCCGCAAGAGGAGCGGCGGTATCTCTTTGCGCTCGCGGCCTTTCAAGTCCCGGCGTTGCTTGCGCGTACCCTCGCCCGTACGATCAACGGTGAGATTCGGATTCAGGATGCGCCGTTTGTGGTTAGTGCTGTGTTGGGGAATGTGTATGGTCGTGAACAAGCCTGGGAATTTGTGAAAACAAACTGGGATCAGATGGACCGGCTTTTCCCCAAGCAAGGCCTCCGGCGTATGTGCGGCGGTGTTGTCGCATTGGCCACTCCTGAACTTGAGCAGGACGTGCGCGAATTCTTTCATTCCCGCAAGATCGATCTGGGCGGAAAAACGCTGGACCAATATCTGGAGCAGCTGCGGATCGCCGTGACCTTCCGCGAACGAGAGTGCGACGGATTGCAGACCTATCTCCGATCACAACAACCCGGAGCGGATTCATGATCAAGCACATCGCCTTCACGGTGTACCCTGTCACGGACATGCCTCGGGCACGACGGTTTTATGAGGAGGTCCTCGGTCTTCGCCTGGCTCGCCGCGAGTCGCACGCGTTCGAATGGGTCGAATATGATCTTGATGGGGGGACGTTCGCCCTCACCAACTTGAAAGAAGGAGGAGCCCCCAGTGCCGATGCAGGCGGCAGCATCGCCTTCGAAGTGCAGAACGTCGATGACGTGATCGAACAGCTTCGAGCGAAGGGGGTGCGGGTGAAACTCGAACCGCTCTCCACACCTGTCTGCCGCCTCGCCGTGATTCTGGACTCCGAGGGCAACGCCCTTACCCTGCATCAGGTGACGCAACCCTGGTAGGACTTGCGGCAAATGTCCTTCTGGGTCTACGAAGGTGCTACCGCGGGTTGCGTCGCAGGTGGAGCGGTATCGTCGCCCCCGCCACTGCTGCTTTTGAGCAGGATGTGCGGGAGTTCTTCCTCTCCCGCAAGATCGATCTGGGCGAAAAAACGCTGGACCAATATCTGGAGCAGCTGCGGATCGCCGTGACCTTCCGCGAACGAGAGCGTCGGAGCTTGCGCGAATTGTTGCACTCCTGATGTCACGCCGTTGGCCGAGCCGGTTCTTTAGGTTTGCGGCATCGGTGTGGTCACGCCTGTCACCTTGTACTTTTAGGGGGTAGCCGAAGGAGCGCACGCAAGCGTACGATAGTGACCACTCGTCACGGGACAGAAGGGTGGTTCCATGAGGCTGGTGGCGTGCCCGTTCTGCGGTACCACAAAAACTCGACTCGCCGCCCGCCGGTCGTTCACGGACAGGCTCTTTGGTTATGTCACGGTCTATCCGTTTCGCTGTCAGCTGTGTGCCCGGCGGTTTCGTTCTTTCCTCGGACGAGTTGCCTCCAATCCCCGTCGCAACTTCGATCGAGTGGCGGTCGATTTTCCCGTGTGGCTGAAGCCTCTCCATGCCTTGCCGCATCAGCTGGGGGAGGAAGGAATTATCCAGGACTTGTCGATTCGCGGCTGCCGGATTCGCTGTGAGCGTCCGGTGGTTCCGGGGACACGGGTGGTGCTAGAATTTCAGCACTCCAGCGTGTCTTTCCCCATCACGGTGGAGGAGGCGATTGTCCGGTTCTCGTCCCAAGGAGAACTCGGCCTGCGATTTACCCAATTGCATCGGCAGGACCAACGTCGTATCCGCAGCATTCTGGATCTCTGGTTGCCGGAGCCTGCCCTCCCCCGCTGAGAGATCAGCCGACATCTTTAATACGTGCGCGACTCACTCGTATCTGAGGACGGACAGCGGTCGTTGCCCCAGCAGGCGATAGGTGCTGAGGAACCCCACGAGAAGCGTAAGGGCCATTGTGAGCCCCAGCCCGATGAGCAACACGTGTGGATGCAGCGTCCAGCCGAGTTCGAAGACCCATCGAAGGAGCGCCCAGGACAAGGCGCTGGCTAATCCGACGCCGATCGCGCCGCCCACCATTCCCAGCACCAGATATTCCATAGCGAACGATCCGACGAGCAACCCCCGTGTGGCGCCCAAGGCTTTCAACACTGCCGATTCATAGAGGCGGCGATACCGGGTTGCCGCGAGGGCCGCTCCCATGACGAGCCCTCCGGTGAGTAGGCAGAAGAGCGCGACGGCTCGAATGGCCAGAGACAGGCGATCGAGGACACGGGCGAAACTATCGAGGACATCGCCGATATTAATCGCCGTCACGTTAGGAAATCCGGCGACGATTGCCTGTTGCAACGATACTTCGTCGGAAGGCGGCACCCGGACCGTCGCGACATAGGTGAGAGGCGCCCCATCCAGCGCGCCGGGCGACAGGACCATGTAGAAGTTGGTGGAGAAGTTGCCCCACTCTACTTTGCGAATGCTGCTGACCTCTGCGACCAGTGATGTGCCCTGAATATCCAGCTCGACCGTCTGTCCGACATCCAGCCCCATGGCCTTTGCTGCTTCCTCCTCAACCGAGACCCGGGGTATGGGAAAGGTCTGTCCAGGTGTCCACCACCGCCCTTTTACGATGACGTTGTCCTTCGGGAGCTGATCCAAGAAGGTCAGTACATATTCTCTGGTCAGGTACCAGGTCTTCCGGCGCTGCTCCTTGTCGGCCGCTTGGACGGTCCGTTCCTCTTCCTCGGATACGGCTTCGGTCTTGATCGGTTGGCCGTTCACGGCCACGAGCCGTGAGCGAACCAGGGGAGTCAGACTTGGTAGGTGGGGTTCTACCCGGTCACGGAGCAGACGGGAGATGCCGTCCACCTGGTCCGGTTGAATATCAATGAAGAAAAACGTTGGGGCATCCGCTGGCCGGCTCTCTCCGATCTGTCGGAGCAAGGCTCGTTCAACCAGTGCGACGGTGACGATCACCATCACCCCAATGCCGATGGCGATGGTCATGCTGACGGCCTGACTCCCCGGCCGAACAATGTTGCCGATCGCATGGCGAACGGCCAGACGCTTAGGACGGGCCACCACCGCCAGTGTCCTGATCACCAGCCAGGCGGCGCTTCCTAACAGTGCGAATGCGAGCGAGAAGGCTGCCATGAAGAGCAGCCCAATTTTCCACGTTCCGGCTTGCCACATGGACAGCAGGGCGAGTCCTGCGGCGATCACCCCGGCGGTGAGCAGTTTCGTTCGATCAAGTCGCGCGATGTGTTGGCGCCATGTCCGATCGGTCGAGACCGAGGATGGTTCCGCCGCAAGCGCGTCACGCCGCAACAGCGCGACCGGTTTGACGGCTCGAATGGCCAGCAACGGCCACAAAGTAAAGAGCAACGTGGTGAGCAGGCCGAGGGCCAGGCCTTTGCCAAGCGGGAGGAGTGAAGGCAGCGAGAGTCCCGATGTAAAACCGATTTGCCCCAGCATGTCTGAGGCGAACCACGAAGACAGCATCCACGGTACGGCCTGTTCTAAACTGATCCCGAGCGCCAGCCCTGCGATGCTTCCGGTCAGTCCCAAGAGGAGGGCCTGGGTCGCATAGGTTCGAATGATGGTCGGAGAATCGGCCCCGACGGTTTTCAGGATGGCGATGGTTGCCAGCTTTTCTCGAAGGAACGCGCGCACGGAGGTGGCGACGCCGATGCCGCCGACAAACAAGGCGGTCAGTCCGATGAGCCCGAGATACCGTGTCAATTGTTCCAGAAATTGTTTCAGTTGCGGTTGTGCATCCCGATACGTCGATACGCGTGCGGAATCCGCCGCCAGGCGGCTCCGCAATTCGTAGAGGAGCGGATCAATCTTAGTGGCGGCCGGGGTTTTTAACAGATAGCGTTCGCGTACACGACTGCCGAGCTTCACCAGCTCCGTGGCGCGGAGTCCGCCCTGGGCAATCAACACGCGAGGGCCCAAGCTGAAGGCATTCGCCATGCGGTCCGGCTCGGTGCGCACAATCCCGGTTATACGGAAGGTGGCCTGGCCGAGGGTGAGTGATTGGCCCAGCGTCAATCCCATTCGAATGAGTAGTGACTCCTGAACAACTGCGCCCCAGCAGGGCTCTCCCGGGCAGCCGGCCGACTGGAGTTGCAGCAGTTCCCACAGCGGGCGATCCGGTTCCAGGCGAAGGGCCCCATAAAATGGATAGAGCGACTCCACAGCCTTGAGTTCGACGATTTGTGACGATTGGCCGGGGGACGGTGTTCCGGGAACGTGAGCGGCCATGCCGATCAACTCGCTCACGTGAGTCATCGCAATGTCTCGACCTGTCAGCGAAGTGAGAAATGTGAGGCCTGCTGGACTCACCTGCCGTGAGAGGCGAACCTCAAGATCCCCGCCAAGTAAGCCGCGGGCTTCCTTCGTGACAGTCTGCTCAAGGTGGGCGGAAAACAGTGAGACTCCCACAAGGGCGCCCACTCCCACCGCAATACTGGTGAGAAAATAGAAAAAGTGCCGCCAGGCCGCGCGAGTTTCACGCCACGCCATTTTTAGGATGAATGTGTTCACGGAAGGGGGGCCGTCAATTGATCGGACTCGATGCGGCCATCGCGCAACGCGACGACTCGTTGCATTCGACCGGCCAGGTCTTGGTCATGCGTGACGAGGACCAGGGTGGTGCCAAAATCTCGATGCATGGCCAGGAGGAGGTTGATCACCTGTACTCCTGTCGTGCTATCCAAATTGCCGGTCGGTTCATCGGCAAATAAGAATGGTGGACGGCAGGCAAAGGCCCGGGCGACCGCGACGCGCTGCTGTTCTCCGCCGGATAGCTGCACGGGATAATGATCGAGGCGGTCGGCCAGTCCCACGGAGGCCAACAATTCTGCCGCACGCACATCGCCTCCCCGCTCGCCGCTCAGTTCGAGGGGAACGGTGACATTCTCTAGGGCGGTGAGTGTGGGGATAAGATGGAACGATTGGAAGATGTAGCCGATCTTCGCGCGTCTGAACCTGGCCAGGGCGCTTTCGGACATGGCCGTCAATTCTTGTTCATCCAACAGGATGGAGCCCGATGTCGGGCGATCGAGGCCGGCCATTAATCCCAGGAGCGTCGATTTCCCGCTCCCTGATGGTCCGACAATCGCGACCATCTGTTTGTCCGGAATCTCCAATGAGACATTGTCCAGAATAGGAACTGCTCGCCCTCCGGCTGCCAGACTCATTGAAAGTTGGGTGATGCGAATCATGAGACAGTGCTTTCCTTCCTCATCTCGGAGCAGACCCCAAAATGATATTATACTGTACAGATATGGAACGTCGGTCGAAATTACAAACGCTTGGAATAGGCGCGTATGTCGGATGGCTCATTCTGACTGGACTTTCAGGCGTGCCCTCTTTCGCTCGGGCTGCGGGCCCGCCATCGGTCGATGATCGACCCAGGATCGTGGCGTTTGGGGACAGTCTGACTGCCGGGCTCGGCGTTGCTGCTGATGAGACCTATCCGGCGGAGTTGCAGCGGCGATTGGATGCGCTCGGGCTGCGATATCGGGTCGTCAACGCCGGTGTGAGCGGAGAGACGACTGCGGGGGGGCTGCGCCGTGTGCCGTGGATCTTGCGGAGCAAGCCAGAAATCGTGATTCTCGAACTGGGAGCCAATGACGGTCTGAGAGGACTGCGAGTGGAAGAGACGAAAGCCAATCTTGAGCACATCATTCAGCAGCTGCAAGAATCCGGCACGCAAGTGATTCTGGCCGGCATGAAGCTCCCGCCCAATTACGGTAACGATTACCTTTCAGCATTCGAACGCCTCTATCTTGACCTGGCGACGCGCTATCGCTTGCCGCTCATCCCATTTTTCCTCGAAGGAGTGGCGGCCTCCAATACGTTAAACCAGGCCGATGGCATCCACCCGACAGCCCGGGGCTATCGCGCGATTGTGGAAATGATGCTTGGAAGGTTGCAGCCGGTTCTGAAGGGTAGGGAGAAGATGCACAACGGGGCGAAAAAATAGATTCCTGCCTTGCCGATTTCTCAGCAAGGCAGGAGTCTGCTATCAACCGGTACCAGGGAGAGGCTACGACTTCTTCAGGAATGTGTCGTACACGCCGTACGCCAGAATTCCCCCGATCATGACATAGTACAACCCGGTGATGCCACTGTAGTCCGGGGGACCGTCACCATGCGCCTCATTCGCCAGGACTTGAGGAGCAACTGTTAGTACGACCGCAAGAGCCACGCTCCCTGTTTCCAGAAATCTCTTCATCATAATCATTCCTCCCTCAAGGGTATATCGAAAATGAGGAGCGCATTTTACAAAAATAGAATGGAGTTGCGCAAGATCCCTGTACATAAACTCGGGAGGGGGATGATCTGCGACTTGTATGAGCAAATTTACCGTGGAGCAGTTTGTTTCGCGATGGAGTTGAGGGCTTCAGCGACTTGCTTGCACGAACCGGCCATTCGATCAAGCTGGTTCCCTTTGCTGGCAAAATCCTGAGCCAGCGACTTCAGCTGGCCATCGTAGCGGCTGACTTCCCCTGAAAGTTCAGCAACTTTGCTTAAGACGACTTTGTAGGTTGCGACCTCTTGCTGGAGCGCTTGTGTTGTTGCCTGAGCAGCCTTTGCTTCCGCAGTAGAAGCCTGGAGTTGTTGACTTAATCGAGCAACATAGGCCTCTCGGTCCCGCATGTCCGATTCCAGCTTCAACTGGACCTCTTCGCTATCCCGGCGGCGATCCTCCAGATTACGGATAGTCTGGATCCAGTTCGCAACTTCCCCAGGAGCAATCTGAGGAGGCAGAGGCATCGATTGGACCTGTTCAATCGCCTTCATCGCAGGCTGCAGCCACTCTACAAACACCATGACTTCGCTGAGCTTGACGTCGGTTGATGAGTTTTGGCCCATTGTCGATGTTCCGTTTCCATTAGTCGGAGGTTCGGATTGCGTGGCTGCTTTGAGGTCTCGTGGAATGTCTTTGGTCTTCCGGGATTGTCGCGGTTGGGACCATCGGTGGTACTCGAGCAAGACAGCAATGCAGTGGCGGCAAATCGGTTCTTCGGGAAGGGTACAGGAACATTTCGAAATTAAGTGCCCGTCTTTCAACCGGATGGTTTGTTCATAAAGCCCTGAGTTTCCGATGACCGCGGAAGAAATCTGCGCGTCGTCGGCTTCCACGATGCGAACCCGATTCTCGGACAAGTATTGATGGCCGATCTGGAAGGCGGAAGTTTCGACCACTGCCTTGATCATCTGGGGGTCCAGAAGACCGAGTCGGTCGGCGCTGCAGGGAATTTTGTTTCGCATGGTTGCCATAGAGTCTAATCCTAGATGTGAAAGCAGTCTGCCTCGCTGGTTCGGCACTGTCAAGCGGTGCGCGGTTTTGCTCGCAGGCCGAGAGTTCTAGTCGGAATCCGGATGCTACCGGCAGCGCTGTGGCGGGCCCTGCTGGCTGATGGGGGTGAGCCATACATAATCTGCGATGCCGTCGTGGACGAGATCCTGGATGTCTTCAATGCGTGTGTGATCGAAGGAGGCCATGTACACCGTTACTTGGGCGATCGGCCCGTCCATGCGACGTGCGACACGTTTCGGGATGGGCAGATTATATTGAATGTGTCCGCCACCTGTGTAACTGAGAATCACTGTGTGGTCCTGAGGACTTTGGCGAGCGGTGAGAAGTGCCGCCGCCACCGTTTTGGCCATGCCTTCGTCGCGCACCATAGAAGCTTCGTACATTCTTACATAGTCCTCGTCGCTCCCCCCTCCGTGGCAGCGTTTCAGCTGATCCAAAATCCTGAGGCGGTAGGCCTGGTCATCGACAATGTCTTCACGATCCATTCCCCATTCAACCCAGTCCTGTCCCGTTCGAGCTTTATCAAGGCCGATTTTTACGACCTGTCGGATCAGTGGCTTGGGAGGATTCATGGCTCGGAGCCTGATCCGGTGCTCGCGGGAAAAATTGATCAATGGCTCGTAGTTATCAAAGGCGCCACCCCAGTTTTGCTTCCAGCGGCTTCGATCAAGAAATGCCTGCCGGTCCAGACCGGGTGTGGTGAGGTATTCATTCAGCCCAGGTTGCCCGTCCCATCCGAACATCTCCATCGTGAGCATCGGACGCCTGCCGTTCGCCAGCACCGTTTGCAGCACGGACAAAGCGGCATCTATGTGGTGTTGGTTGTAGTGCTCTTCCCCAAGGTAGACGATGTCAAAACGTGTGAGCGTCATAAGGAATGTTGGGAGATCGATGGATCGCCCCGTTTTTACGTCGATCACGCGGCCCGCTTGCCAGGATGTAACAGGAGAATTTGAAGGAATTGTAGATGTGCTGCTCGCACAGGCCGTGAAAAGAAAGTAGCCGATGACCAGGAGTAAAAGAGGGAGGATGTGAGAGGTTGTAAACCGGTGGGCAACGAATGGAATCATAGGCATCTCCTAACACAGCAAGTCTGCTGCGACAAGCCTGTTATCTTGACGGGAGAAGAACCGGACTACTATCCTCCCTTGTCCAGAGTGAACGTGAGAGGTTTATCATGCGATGCATCCACGGTATTGAATATGTCTGAGAGCGACGTCATTGCAGGATTCCGTCAAGCCGTGAATCGTGCTGTTTGTGAATCTGGGCAGAAGTGGGAGGATTCCAGGCGTCTTCTGGAGCCTGCAGTATTTCCGTCGATTATTGGACAATTGGCGCAGCGGTCTCAGACGGCTTCAATGCCCCATCAGGTGAAAGCCGCGCTGGCTCATGTGTTGGGCCGGGGCCAGGCCCGCCGTGTTCAGGATCTTGATGGCGCAGCACTCAAGGGTCTAACCGGATACCCGCCGTCGAAAGCGTTCCGCTCACTGTGCCTCTATTTTGGTCTCGTTCAGGGCCGAGCTTCGAAATGGCCCACCGCAGATCTTCCCAGTGAAGCAGTGGCGCGCGGGCTTCAATCGATGACCAATCCGTTCGATCTCCTGCTCACGACGCCTGTCGCCACCGTGCTTGATCTGGGTGCCGGCGATCTTTCATTTGCTGGTGAGCTTGTCGATCGCTACCTTCCAACGCTTCACACTCATCAACAGGAGCTGGTCCTGCATGCGGTGGATCGTCTGGATCCTCGCTCGAAACTGGGCGGGCCACTGCATCCGGGACGAGACCGGATTGCCCAACTACAAGCGAGACCGGGCCTGACCTTTCGTTTTTACGGCAATCAGGACATGTTCGACCTTCACAAATTGGATGAGGCCGGTCATTTGGCGCCACGGTATACCCTGGTCACCTGCTGGGCTCCCGCGACACCCACGTTTGCCTATGAGCCGACGCGACTCTCTGAGGCGGTCATCCAGGAAGATCTTCGTCGGAGCAAGGGTGCATTTCGGCATGTGCGCTATGAGGGCGAATCGGCCCTCGAAGTACAGCACGGGGAACGAGCCCTAATCTTCCCTGCATGGAAATTTGACATTCGCGGGCCAGTGGCCCTTCTGAACCTCATCGCCCGCCGCGGGCTGGTTGGGGTATTGGGTGCGGTGGACTCCCAGGTATTCTGGGAGATGCTGGCGCAATTACTCGAAGAGTCCCGCTACCGTCCCCAGAATCAGCCGTTTAGTCAGGAGAGCCTCCCCGTCGTATTTGGTGACATCTACCGACGTCTGATGAAACTGAAGGTGGGGGACACCGTCTCGCTTGCCCAACTCGGCGTCCTGCGTGCACGTATTCCTGGAAATGATGGGCCTGACGCCGAGCAGCCCCCTTTCGGATTTCGGGATGTGTGGATCCGGCGAGGGGCCGTGTTTCCCGGTGTCCCCGCTAGCAGTACCGCTCGTCAATTCATGCATATGCGCGAAGAAAGTCCGCCCTGGTTTCTCACGCTCGTTCCAGACGATCTCCGGCCATAGCCACTCTCCCGTGGGCGTTTGCTGCAGCCCTTCCGCAAGATACTGACGAAAAATTGACCACCTGTAGACCCTTTGTTAGACTTTCTTCGTGTCTTGCCAGAACCTCCATCTCAATAGGAACGGCGATTCAATCTCATGAAATCTACACAACTCGTTTCCTCTATTCAGGAGAATATCGCGCGCGTGATTAAGGGCAAATCCAGAGTCATCGAGCTGACCGTCGTGGCGCTTCTGGCTCGTGGACACCTGCTGCTCGAAGATGTGCCAGGCGTCGGGAAAACGACATTGGCCCATAGTCTGGCTCGCTCGTTGGACTGTTCCTTCAAGCGCATCCAATTTACCAGCGATCTGCTTCCGTCCGACATTGTGGGTGTCTCCATCTTCAATCGGCAAAAGCAGGGATTTGAATTTGTGCCGGGACCGATCTTCGCGAATATCGTGCTGGCCGACGAGATCAATCGAACGACGCCCAAGACGCAAAGTAGTTTGTTGGAGGCCATGAGTGAAGCGCAGATCTCGGTCGACAACCAGACTTGTCCCCTTCACCAACCATTCATGGTCATTGCCACTCAGAACCCCGCTGAGTATCACGGCACATTTCCCTTGCCGGAATCCCAGCTCGACCGCTTCTTAATGCGGGTGCAGATCGGCTATCCGTCCGCCGAGGAAGAGCGCAAGGTGCTGGAGCGGCCACAATCGCTTCACCCGGCCGAGGCGCTACAGCCAGTTGCCACGGGCCAGGATGTCCTCGCGCTACAGCAACAGGTTGATGATGTACTGATGGAAGATAGTCTCATGGACTATCTTCTGGCGATCGTGTTGGCGACTCGACAGTCGGATTTGCTGTCGCTGGGAGTCAGCACGCGCGGAGCGTTGGCGCTCTGTCGGGCGGCCAAGGCGCTGGCCTTTGTGCGGGGCCGAGCCTATTGCCTGCCGGACGACATCAAAGAGCTGGCCCCTGCGGTTCTGTCTCATCGCATTATGGTGAGTCGCTCGCAGGGCCTGCGCCATCGCAGCTTTGAACAGTCGGAGCAGATTATTCAGGATCTGGTCGAGTCCGTCCCCGTTCCAGTCTAACGACGGTGTACAGTCCCGCTTACCCGGAATACTGGCGATATGCTCTCCATCGTTCGTCGTCTCTTCAAGCATCTCATGCGGCGGCGTTCGACGCGAGTGACAACAGAGGGCACGCGGTTTCTCTTCTTCACCCTCGCGGTCGCGGTCGCCGCGATTAACACCGGCAATAATCTCTTCTACCTGCTCCTCGCCATGATGCTGAGCATCATCCTGATGTCCGGCATCATGGCGGAGTCCTGTCTTCGTCGATTGGAATTTCACCGGCACCTTCCCGAGCTTGTGTATGCCGGAGAACCGATGACGGCGACGGTGGTGGTGGCCAACCGTAAAACTCGTCTGCCGAGTTTTTCCCTGCATCTCTGGGATGTCACGGGTGAGCAAGAGATCGATCGCGGCCTCACCCTATGGCAATTGATGCCCGGAGCCAGTCAGATTTTGTCCTACCCTCTGATTGCAACCAGGCGAGGGCGGTTACGCTTCGACGGAGTTCGTGCCGGGACGTCGTTTCCGTTCGGGCTCTTCCTCAAAAAGGCGTACTACCCGCTTGATGGATCGGTTGTGGTGGCCCCAGCCGTTCGTCCGGTCGAGAGTGCCTTCCTGCAGGAAATAGCGTTGTTTGGTCAGGATTTGAGTCTGCCGCGAAAAGGGCACGGAAGCGATCTCTATAATCTTCGCCAATATCATGCGGGTGATGATTCGCGCTCGATTCATTGGCTCTCCACGGCCCGTACCTCGAAACTCATGGTTCGAGAAACGGAGGCAGAGGATCAGCGGCGTGTCACGCTCATGCTCTCTCTACTGGCTCCGCTCAGCCATGAACGCCTGTTTGAGGACGCCGTGTCGCTCACTGCGTCGATGGCGCAGGATTTCGGAGCCAGGGGCTATCAGGTCCGTCTGGTTGTCGGAGGGGTGTCCTCTCCGTTCGGCCAAGGTGAAGCCCATCTTTTACGGCTCATGGAATCACTGGCGCTTTGTGAACGATCGAGCCCTGATGGACGTGAGAGTCAAGCGCCCTCTGATAAGGGTGCGTATGATCCTGAAGGGGGAGCCACCATTGTGCTTGTGCCGTGGGGAGAGGCCAGGAAAGTTTTCCACGGGGTGAGAGCTGATGGCATTGTGTCGGAGTCGGTGATCCAAGGTAGGCAGCATGCCGTTTAATCAGGCATTGCGCTTGTCTTCCGTGTTGCTTGCCGCCGCCGCGTTTATCGGCCTGGCGCTTGGGACGAATTTGCCCGAATGGTTGCTGCTTCTCACCGGTGTGTCTCTGATCGTCACCCTCCTTCGCGCCCTTGATGTGGATCGCCTTCGCCACGTACTTGCCCGAATACGACTGTCGACTACCGCGTGGAATGTTCTGACTGTGATGGCCTTCGCCGGGTTTTGGGTGGATTTGGCATGGATTTCCGCCGACCTTCTTGCTGCCGGCGTGCACTTTCTCATGATTCTGATGGTCGTCAAGCTCTTCAATTTGGATCAGCGGCGAGATTACCTTCATCTTTATGCCATCAGTCTCATGGCGATTCTGGGGTCCGCCGCCTCGACGACAGACCTCTGGTACCTGCCGGTCTTTCTTGCGTACCTCCTGATGGGTGTCTGGACGCTGTTGCTCTACCAGCTCACTAAGGAAGCCGATCCGGGGCATAATATGCCGAGTCTGTCAGAGGGGGTGGCGATCACTCCCAGAGGACGGCAGCAGATCACCTCTGAGTTATTCTGGCTGGCAAACGGCCTCGCCGTCGGTGCTTTGTGTCTTACTGTGCTGATCTTCTTTACGATTCCCCGTGTGAGTGCCGGGTTTGGTCAAAAAGGGTCTGGGGAAGGCCTCCGTACCTCGGGGTTCTCTGAAACCGTCGACCTTGGCATGATCGGTCCCATTAAGCGGGATCCAGGAATTGTGATGCGGGTAGAGCTTCCGGACCGAACGGGGCTGCAGTCCGACCGCTTCTATTTGCGGGGGATGGCGTATGACCGATACGATGGCAAGTCGTGGACCACTCGCCTGTCGCATCGCCGGGCGTTGGCTGAATCACCGGCCGGAACATTTACGGTTCGGCAGGTCTCTTCGCGTTCGCCCCGTCCGCTCGGTCAGCTCATTCGCCAAACTATTCTGCTCGAAGCGCTCGATACGGCCGTGCTTTTTGCTGCCCCCTATCCTGAATCCGTCAGCGGACAATTTCTCGCGATACAGTCCGATCCGACCGGCGCCATCTATCTCCCGTTTCCGACCTCGTCGCGTATCGAGTATACCGTGCATTCTCGGCCCGCAACGGTTGTGCCCGCCGATCTTCAATTTCAGCCCGCCTTGTACACGGAGGTGTTCTCGCAACATTTTTTGCAACTTCCTGAATCGTCCGAACGTGTTGAGGCATTGGCTCGAGAGATCACGGGATCAAAAACCAGCGCGTATGAGAAGGCTCAGGCGATTGAGGCGTATCTCTCCAGAAATTATCGATACAGCCTCGACATTTCTCCCGGTAAGCAAACGCGTCCGCTCGAAGAATTTCTGTTTGAACGGAAAACCGGATACTGCGAACATTATGCGACGGCCATGGTCGTGCTGTTGCGTAACGTGGGAGTCCCTGCACGGCTGGTCACGGGATTTCTTGCGACTGAGTGGAACGAGTACGGCAACTACTATCTGGTACGGCAGCGGGACGCCCATGCGTGGGTAGAGGTCCATCTACCAAATTCCGGCTGGGTCACAATGGATCCCACTCCGGCCGTCAGCGAGCCTGTCGGAGATTCACAGTGGTTTGCCGCGAGCCGGGTGATCGATACGCTCCGCCTGCGTTGGAACCGCTTCTTTGTGCAGTACAACGCGGCCGACCAGTTGGCTGTGGTGCGGGGTCTCAAGGAAGGGACGACAGTCGTCCGCGATCGAGCCTGGAGCTCGGTGTCTTCTTTTTTGGCGCCGGTCGGAGACCTTGCAGGGCAGCTTCTCAGTCGCGTCGCCGAAGGAAATGTGCGTCTCATGGTAGGATTTCTGAGTTTTGTCGTACTCGGGCTGGGGTTGGCGATATGGCTGGTGCAGCGAAAACCTTGGAGCCGGTGGAGGTCCTCCAATACGAGCCATGGCCATCATGCCGTCATTTCGCAGATCTATCGTAATGTCCTGAAGCAGATTGCCCGCTACGGTATCGTAAAGGCGGAGCATACGACTCCAAGAGAATTCTCGCTAGTCGTGGGGAATCAATGGGCAGCCGCGGCTGAATCTGTGTCGATGATTACGGAGTTGTATTGCCGAGGTCGATTCGGGAAGGCGATTCTAACCCAGCAAGAAATCGATTTGGCCTATCACAGCTTGAGGCAGCTGGCGCTTCTCGACCCTCCATCAAAATAGTACTCTGATCCATCCTGCGCACGATTTCATGCACGGGTGACGGATGGCCAGAATGAATCCAGGTCCACATTCCCCCCAGTCAGGATCACTCCAACGCGCCGGCCGACGAGTGCCGGTTCCCGCCGAAGCAGGGGAGCTAAAGCTACAGCGCTTGATGGCTCTATGTCTAGCTTGAGAGTTTCCTGTGAGAACCTCATTGCATCCAGAATCTCATTTTCGGATACCAGAAACACATCCGTAAGATGTCGGTGCAAGATGGGGAGCGTTCGACTGCCAAGACTCGTCCGAAGACCGTCCGCCACCGTGCGGGGGGTGGTCATTGGCACAACCTCGTTTTGACGAAGCGATTCAATGACATCTGCCGCTCCGAGCGGCTCGCAGGCATACAGCAACAAGTGTGGATTGAGATGGTGGGCCGCTATGCAAAGACCCGATAGGAGCCCTCCTCCTCCTCCTACTGGTCCCAGTACGACATCAAGATCGCTGACCTGTTGAAGTAGCTCCAGCATGACGGTTCCTTGGCCTGCAATGACCTGAGGATCATTGAATGCATGGATTTGCCGGGCCCTCCGCTGCAAAAGCGTCTCATGAAGAGTCTGCTCTGCGGCTGCACGATCTTCGACCACGATCACGTGAGCGCCATGTTGAGCGATGGCCTGATGCTTTCTCGGTACATACGGTTTCGGGACAATTACGTATGCGGAAAGGTTAAGTAGCGAGGCGGCTAGGGCAAGGCCTTGCCCGTGATTTCCCGAGGAAATAGTAGCCACCGTCCGGTCAAGGCCTGTTGCTGCTACTTCCGACGTTGCGTAGTAGGCTCCGCGAAACTTGAAAGATCCTGTCCGTTGAGCCATCTCGCATTTCAGAAAGACGGTAGCGGACGCCAAGGCATCAAGTTCTACATTTGTCTTGACCGGTGTGACGAGAGAAACGTTGTGGAGCGTTTCCCTTGCTCGCAGGATATCTTCGAAAGAGACCTCAACACCCATAGGTCTTACCAGCAGAATGCGCACATGGGCGAAAGAGTCGAACTCAATAGGAAGGGTGGAAGAATTTCCAGAACTATCCAGAACTATATGGAGCGGGAAAAGGGATTTGAACCCTCGACCCTCGCCTTGGCAAGGCACCTTAAATGTAATAGTTTCAATGACTTAATCGTTCTCGTCCTTGCATCAACTCGTAGGTTTTTCCAGCACTTACGAAAGGGACCGTCTATATAGACAGTAGGGGTTTTACTACCTCCCGTGTGCCCAATCAGTTTGCACCCAGCCTGAGGGAGAACTCATACATTCACAGAGACGTAACGGAAGTTCCTGTCCGCTTTCCCTTACTCCGGAACTCAACGCCATGACCCGCTCTAGGTGAATGAGGGGACCGGTAGCGAAGAGTATGCCGCTCGGAGCCACTCTTAGGCAAGCAACCGAAGGGCACTCATAGCCCCTCCCATGGTTGGGGTGATTTCTGGTGGGGAAAGAGGTATTCTTCCGGCCAAATATTGGCCTCCTGTCGATGCAGCTATCTTGCGATAGTCCAGCGGATACAAAATTAAAAGTTCGATACAACTTCATGACAACAAAACCTGATACCGGAATCCGGGACAACCATAATCGAGGGACTGTTGCCGATTTCCTGCGGACGAAGATCCAGCGCGATTCCAGGTTGTCCGTCGTTTCAGCCTATTTCACAATTTACGCCTACGACGCGCTGAAGGGTATCCTCGATCATATAGAGCATCTTGATTTTCTTTTCGGTGAGCCAACCTTTGTCAACCGACTTGACCCTAGCAAGACAGAGAAGAAAGCCTTCATCATCGATGCAGATGGCTTGGAACTCGGAAACAAGCTCCAGCAAAAACGCGCGGCAAAGGAATGTGCGGATTGGATTGAGCACAAAGTGGACATTAAGACCATCAAGCAGTCGAACCTGTTGCATGGAAAGATGTATCACGTCTCCACAGGAGGAGTGGAGGATGCGATTCTTGGCAGTTCCAATTTCACCGTCCGCGGTCTTGGTTTGGGGAATGGCGACAATAACATCGAGCTGAATCTTGTCGTGGACAGCAACCGCGACCGGAGGGAACTCAAGGAATGGTTCTCAGAGGTCTGGAACGACGCAAATTTAGTTAAGGATGTGAAGCAGGATGTATTGCTGTATCTGCGGAAGCTCTACGCAAACCAGTCGCCGAGGTTCATCTACTACCTCACGCTGTTCCACCTCTTCCGTGATTATCTTGATGGCACTCGCGACCTAGACGACAACCTCCGCCGGGTTGCGCTTCCCGACACCGATATTTGGCGAACGCTCTTTTCTTTCCAGAAGGACGGCGCCAAAGCCGCCATCAACAAGATTCTCAATTACAACGGCTGCATTCTCGCGGACAGCGTGGGCTTAGGAAAAACCTACACCGCCCTGGCTGTCATCAAGTATTTCGAATTGCGAAATGAGCGGGTTCTAGTCCTTTGTCCAAAGAAATTAAGTCGCAACTGGACCATTTACCGCAATCCAAGTTCTCTGAATCCGTTCTCCGAAGATAAGTTTCGTTATGACGTTCTTCATCATACTGACCTCTCGCGAAAATCAGGTAGCGTCAATGGCCTCCTTTTGGACTCCCTCAATTGGGGTGCTTACGACCTCGTCGTGATCGACGAGTCCCACAACTTCCGGAACAATAAACTCGCAACTCAGCGCTCAGCAGACACGGAAGAACGCAAGAGCCGGTACCAGTGGCTTATGGAAGACATTGTCTCCGCTGGTGTGAAGACGAAGGTGCTGCTGCTCTCGGCCACGCCGGTGAATAACCAGTTGGCCGACCTTCGTAACCAGATTTCCTTCATCGCGGGAGGGGATGTGGCCCGCAATGATTCAGCAGACGCAGCATTTGCCGAGAAGCTCAACATCTCGTCAGTAAAGGAGACTTCTCGACAAGCGCAAACGCATTTCACTAACTGGGCCAAAAAACAGCCAGGTCAACGCAAGACTCGCGATCTCATTGCGGCGATCGGCGGAGATTTCTTCAAGCTACTTGACGGCCTCAGTATCGCCCGGTCACGGAGTCAAGTCGCCACCTATTACGCAGGCGAAATGAAAGCGTTGGGAGGGTTCCCAAAACGTCCAGCGCCAAAAGCCATTCATGCTCCAATCGACTTGGAACGACGATTCCTTTCCTTTGAACAGCTTGATACGGAAATCAGCGGTCTCAGGCTAGCCTTGTACCATCCCACTAGCTTTCTCCGGTATGACCTGCAGCCGACAGTCCGCGCAGCCTACGACAACAAGATACTCGGAGGATTCACCCAGGAGGGCCGCGAGCGCATCCTCATCGCCATGATGAAGGTTAACTTTCTCAAACGCCTCGAAAGCTCTGTGGACTCCTTCCGCCTGACGCTCCAGCGCACCATCGAGAAGATTGATCGGCTTGAAGAACGCATCATCGCATTTGAGAAACATCTCGATGACAATCCTGACCTGGACTATGAATCACTGACACCTGATCAGTTCGAAGACCCTGATTTTGACGAAGAGGACTTCACGATCGGCGGTCGCCGCCGCATTCATCTTGCCCATCTCAAGTTGCCGGAATGGCTTAAAGCGGTCCGGACAGACCGTACCCAGCTTCAGTACCTGTTAGAGAAAACTCAGTCTGTCAATGCCAGACGTGATGGAAAGCTTGCTGAACTGAAAAACTTCATAGAAGAGAAGGTTCGCCGCCCGACTATCAACCGTGATGGCAAAGCCAACCGGAAAGTACTCGTCTTCACAGCGTTTGCTGACACAGCCCGCTATCTCCATGAACATCTCGACCCGTGGGCACGCAAGGAGCTCAAGATTCATACTGCCCTTGTTTGCGGCGACGGAGGAAACGCTGCCTCATTAGGCCGCACCGATTACGATGAGATCCTCACAAATTTTTCCCCAATGGCCAAACGCCGGGCTGATCAGGCTGCTCGCTTCCCGAACCAGCAAGAGGAGATCGATCTGCTTATTGCGACGGATTGCATCAGCGAGGGGCAGAATCTCCAGGACTGCGACCTGCTCATCAACTACGATATTCACTGGAATCCCGTTCGTATCATCCAGCGATTCGGACGTATCGACCGTATTGGCTCGCGCAATGACTCGGTGCAACTTGTCAATTTCTGGCCTGTTGCCGACCTCGATCACTATCTCGGGGTCAAGCTTCGGGTGGAAGCTCGCATGGCGCTTGTCGATCTAGCTGCCACCCAAACCGACAACCTTCTTGATCCGGGACAGCTTGAAGACCTCATTAAGGAGGATCTGCTGTTTCGAGATCGCCAGCTGAAGAGGTTTAAGGACGAGATTCTCGATCTTGAAGACTTGGATGAGTCCGTGTCACTCACCGATTTCTCGCTGGATGAGTTCCGCCTGGATCTACTGCGATATCTGGAGGCAAACCGTGCCGAGCTTGAGGAGGCGAGCGAAGGGCTCTATGCAGTCGTGCCACAAAAGTCCGACTTGTTTGTATCTGCACGACCTGGTGCCCTCTTTCTCCTGCGACACCGCTCCACGGCGCAGAAGTCACTCGACTCGTCAGGTAAGCCCACAGACTCTAGCAAACTCAATCCGCTCGCACCGTATTATCTTGTGTATGCTCACGATGACGGCACTGTCCGTTTCAGCTTCGCTCAGCCCAAGGAATCTATGCTCCTCCTGCGCGATCTTGCTGCAGGAGAGGCTACTGCTTTCGAGAAGCTCTGCGACCTGTTCGACCAACGAACGAAGGATGGCGAGGATATGAGCCTCTACGATAGCCTCCTTCGGAAAGTGCTCGCTTCAATTGAGCACACCTTCCATCGGCGTGCTGCGGCCTCGTTACTGTCCAGTCGCGGTGCTCTGTTGCCTACGACTGCGGAAGTGCCAAAGTCCAAGGGTGGTGATTTCGACCTTGTCACATGGCTAGTTATCATGGAGCCCCGATAGCACCATGCCCACTGAGACCGAACGCCGCGAAAAGATTGTCGCAGTCCTTAGTGCTTTCACCCATCAACCGCTCCGCGAAGTCGCCACCAATTTCTTGGCCACGCTAGGCTATCGTTCCGACCGCACGCTCGATCTCGGGGACTCCAGTCCACAGAAATTCCTCGAGTTGGTGCGTTCTCACGCGGGCGCTGGTGGCTTCAGCGAATTTAAAACCATTTTTTCTGATTGGATATCCGCCGATCTTCTGTTCCAGCTTACGGACGAGGAATTGTCCCGCCACGCCAGCTTGTTCAAGGACACGGCTGTAAATCCTGGGCTTCTCCGCTCCTATGTGTTCTTTGCCATTGAGCTCAAGGGAGGAGACTATACTCGCGGTAAGCTTACCGGCATTGCCCGCGAGATCAACCGAGTTTTCCCTATGCCTGTCATGGTGCTCATCAAGCACCTCAAGGACAAGGAGCCCGTCCTCTCCGTCACGGTCATAAATCGCCGCCAACATAAACGCGACACTGCGAAAGATGTTCTCGGCAAGGTCACCATCATCCGCGACATCAGGCTCACTCAGCCTCATCGTGGCCATGTCGATATCCTCGCCTCGTTCGCCCTTCCCAATCTCGTCCATCCTCAGCGGCTGCCGATAGATTGCTTCGATAACCTCTATGCGGCTTGGGAGGAGATCTTCAACATCGAGTTGCTGAACAAGCGCTTTTACCGAGAATTGGCCAATTGGTACTTTTGGGCCCTCCCACAGGTCGATTTCCCTGCTGATACCGAAAAAGACGACGAGAAACGCCGGGCCACTTCGCTCATCCGTCTGCTCACTAGGCTCATCTTTTGCTGGTTCCTGAAGGAAAAGGGCCTAATCGCCGAGAAGCTTTTTGTCGAGGCTGAGTTGAAGCCCATCTTGAAAGACCTCGCTAGCGATGCCAACACATACCACCAGGCTATCTTACAGAACCTTTTTTTCGCCACACTCAATCAACGTATGGGCAAGGATAAGAATGGACAACCCTACCGCACCTTCGCCCGAGACGAGGGTTTTCTAAAAAACCGCACGACTTACGGTGTGGATACTCTGTATCGCTACGAGGAACATTTCCGCGATCCCAGCACCGCCCTCGACCACTTTGCGGATGTGCCCTTCCTTAACGGTGGCCTCTTCGAGTGTCTCGACCGCCCAGAAGAAGGTACGGACAGGAAGCTCTACGTCGATGGCTTCTCACGGAACAAGAAGAAGCGCGCCATTGTCCCAAACCGCCTTTTCTTTGCCGAAGAACAGACAGTTGATCTCTCCGACGCTTACGGAGAGGCAAAACGAAGGAACGAAAGAGTCCGAGGTCTCCTCCGCATCCTGCACTCGTACAAGTTCACCATTGTCGAGAACACGCCCATCGACCAGGAAATCGCCCTCGACCCCGAGTTGCTCGGCAAGGTTTTCGAAAACCTCCTCGCCTCGTACAACGAGGAAACCAAGACTACCGCGCGCAAGCAAACCGGCTCCTTCTATACTCCGCGCCCTATCGTCGAATACATGGTGGACGAGTCGCTCAAGGCCCACCTCAATGGCGCACTCACCAAGATTGGTATGAGCGAAAAGGAAGCTCAAGTAGGCCTCGCAATCCTCTTCGCCTACACAGAGCGTCAGCACCCATTCCGCGAGCGTGAGGTCGCCGCGCTGCTTGACGCCATCCATTCCTGTAAGATTCTCGACCCCGCTTGTGGGTCCGGCGCTTTCCCGATGGGAATGTTGCACAAACTTGTGTACATCATCCACAAACTTGATCCCGACAACGGGCGCTGGAAACAGCTTCAGATTGACGCTGCGGCAAAGATTCCTGACTCTTCCTCACGTGAAGCCGCCATCGCCGCCATCGAGCGCGACTTTGCCGACAACGAGGACGACTACGGCCGCAAGCTCTACCTCATCGAGAACTGTCTCTACGGCGTGGATATCCAGCCCATCGCCATCCAGATCGCCAAACTACGCTTCTTCATTTCCCTCGTCTGCGACCAGCGTACCAATCGCAACAAGAAGGAAAACCACGGCGTCCGTCCGCTGCCGAACCTTGAGACCAAGTTTGTCGCAGCCGACACCCTGATCGGTCTCCCGGAAATAGGGCAGATGGCTCTCGTGCCCCAGCGCGTATACCAGATTGAAACGGAGATAGAAGCTCTTTACCACAAGCACTTTGCCATCCAGCGTCGCGACCACAAGCTCGCCCTCCAGCGCAAGATCAAGGACCTTCGCAACGAACTCGGCAAGCTCCTCGCCGAAAGCCTCATGGCCCCAAAGAAAGCCCAGCACGTTGCCGACTGGGACCCATTTGACCCGCAATCCAGCGCCGACTTTTTCGACCCGCACTGGATGTTCGGACGCTCATTGGCAGATGGCTTCGATGTGGTGATTGGCAATCCGCCCTACATAGAGTTCAAAAAGTTATCCCCAGTTGCGAAGCGGCTTTACGAGCCCCTGTACTCGTCGGCTTCCGGAAAATACGACATATTTGTTGTGTTTGTCGAACGCGCGGGGCAACTGGCCAGACCAAATGGCTGTATCTGCTATATCATGCCTACAACGTTTCTACGGAAGGATTTTGGCCAAGGTATTCGACGGTTTATCTTTGAGGCATTGCATCCTCTGTTGATTCATGACTTCAGCGACATCCAAATGTTCGACGGCCCCATAAACTACACTGGCATTTTCCTGTTCAGAAAACACCCAGCCGACCCAGGCGGAAACTTTCCATATCACAGATACAAACGAGTGGGATCTTCTAATAATCCCACTTTCGACTCGGCAGTCGAGTCGCTCTACGCGGAAGATGCGACGCCGATCAAAGAGGTATCAAGAATCGGATATTCAGAACTAGCCCTCCCGACATGGGATTTCCAATCGAGCGAAACCGACTCTCTTATCCAGCAGATATCCCAAGGCCATAAAACACTTCAGGCTTACACATCTGCAATTTTTCAAGGGATTGCATCTGGAAAGGATGAAGTGTTTTACGTCACCAAACAAGAAGCTGAAGGCTACCGCCTCGAACCCGAACTGCTAAAACCGCTTCTCAAAGGAAGAGATATTAAGAGGTATGCTGTAACGTGGTCCGGGACGTATGTTATTTATCCTTACAATAAAGAGTCTAGAGTCATAGCTGAAGCCGAACTTCAGCAACGCTACCCCCAAGCGATGAAGTATCTCCTTGATCGTAGATTGCTCTTGGAGGGAAGGGGATATTTTGACAAATCCAATAAAAAATGGTTCGAATTATGGAATCAGCGGAAGAGGTGCAACTTTGAAAAAGTTCGAATTGTTACCCCAGAGATTTCTGATCGAAATCATTTCGCCAGGACGGAGAAATTTTATGGAAACACCAAAACGTATCACATTTTACCCAAAGACACGTCCGAAGAGTTTTGCTGCTATCTCCTCGCGCTTCTCAATTCCTCAACATTGGAATTCTACTACAAGTCGATAACCACACCTCAGGCGGGAGGCTTCTTCGCATACAAGACAGCGTTTCTAGAACGCATTCCTATAAAGAGCCCGCATCCTATTGCGCTTAGGATTTTCGAGAAGGTGGTTCCGCTGATCCAATTCGCAAAACGCATCGGCGAAGAAGCCCCTGCCCAATTTCTCGACGACCTGATCGACGCCTGCGTGATGGAGTGCTACTTTCGCGAGCATATGGCGGAGCGCGACTTGCTCTTCCTAGAAGACCTCGCAGCGCCCCTGGCCGCCTATGAGCCCACCGCCAGCGAGGCGCAGCAACGCGAGTTCCTCGCACACCTTCACCGCACCCTCAACGCCACGTCGTCGAAGATCCGCAACCGGCTCCTCCGCATCACCGCAGACAGCCCCGATCTCCTCGCAGTCATTAAAAATGAGGGCAGAGTATGAAGTCCCGCCTTCACCGTCTTGAAATCTGCAACTTCAAGGCCTTCCGGGAATTTACCCTCGACCTCGAAGGCCGACATCTCCTTGTTTACGGCCCCAATGGCTCCGGGAAATCCTCTCTCTACTGGGCGTTCTATACCTTTCTCCAGAGCGCCCGCAAGCCCACACCGGAAGTCGCTAAATACTTCGACCCTACAGACCAGCAGAACCTGCTTAATATCCACGAGCAGGGCGAAGCGACTCCAAAACCCGGCGAAATCGTTTTGACGCTGCGTGACACCGCCACCAAGAACGACACAACCTACCGCATCAGCCATACGACCCACGGGACCCATCAACAGCCCGCCATACTAAAAGGTGACCTCGCCAGCGACTTCATTACCTATCGCTTTTTCTTCGGATTCTCTCATTTTCGAAATTCCGAAAAGTTTAACCTCTGGCCACTCTTCGAGAAGGAAATCCTGCCTTTCTGCGTATCGACTGGAGGTAAGGTGCCGGTAGACTGCTGGAACGCAATCAAATCGGGTAATCCAAATCCGAATGCTAGTGTAGTGTCTCAGTAATATCTTTCCAATATTGGTTGGTTCTGGTATCGTCTGGGGTATGTGGAAACCAACCGACTCGTTGCCGATGACGGGAGAACAGAAACAGACGTTGGAGGCGTGGATGCGGGCGAAGACCAG
>JAURZE010000029.1 GCA_030653545.1 Nitrospira sp.
GCCCACTGCGCCAGTTGCTGGCGTTCGGGATCAGTCAGCTGCAGGGACGGGGCAATGCGCATAGGCCAGTCCTCCTCTTGGGGAGGAGTATACCCGTACGGTATAATAAGTAAAGCTATTTATGTATCACTACACTAGGAAAGCTGTGCGTACGATTTTCAGAAAGTCGGCGTCGCCATGGAAGAGTCTTGGGAAGCGGTTCACGGGCTGAAATATTGTCGAGCCTTCCCCTGCGAGAATCGAAATTCTCTCAGCGAGGAAATTGGTTGCTTGACAGTTGGGATCGGGGAGCTGTATATCGTGGAAAGATTAATTCCTACCGGAATTATCAAGAATGAAAGTTTCACATCGCGCAACGTATGGAATCTTGGCTGCCGTTGACCTTGCCATGAATGGGAAAGAAGTCCCCATTCAGGCTCGGGCCATCGCCAGGCGGCAATCAATTCCTGTGCGATTTCTTGAGCAAGTGCTGAATGCGATGAAGAAGGCCGGTCTCGTCGATAGTACGCGGGGTGCACAGGGGGGCTATCTCCTCTTGCGTGCTCCCTCAGAGCTGTCAGTGGCCGATTTGCTTGAGGCGCTTGATGGACCGGTGTTTCACGACGCATCACAGAATGGGACCGGGCAGAATCGCCGTGATACGAGAGAACAGCTGTTACTCGGGGCGGTGTGGGAAAAAGTGCATCGAGCGGAACGAGGAGTCCTCTCTGCTATCACGATCGATCAATTAGTTGAACGCCAGCGGGTGCTCGATCAGCAACAGAATCCGATGTACCACATCTGATTCGGCAGGCTGGTTCCGGCGGCAGCGTGGTGTCTTAGTCGCGGTAAGGGAGGAATATTTATGAGCCCCCAAGATCAGCTGACCATACCGGAGATCAAGACCTCTCCGATTCCTCCCGCCCTGCTGGAGGAAATCGAAACATTTGAGGCGGAAGCCCTTCGCACCATGGCGGGGGAAGTCTCGAACGATCTCTTCAAGCCGTTTCGGTTGCAGTACGGGATTTATGGGCAGCGTCAGCCTGGCGTGCAGATGGTCCGCATCAAAATTCCGTTCGGGGGGATCTCGGCGAATCAGCTCCGGCGAGTTGCTGAGCTGGCCGACCGCCATGCCACCGCCGTCGGGCATGTCACGACGCGCCAGGACATTCAGATGCACTTTGTCGAGTTGAAGGACGTGCCGACCATCATGCGCGGCCTGGCCGAGGTGGGGCTGACGACGCGTGAAGCGTGCGCCAATACGGTTCGTAACGTCACGGCTTGTCATTTGGCCGGGGTCTGCCAGGGGGAAGTCTTCGATGTGACGCCCTACGCGAAGACCATCGCCTATCATCTGTTGCGCAATCCGTTGAATCAAAGTCTGCCGAGAAAGTTCAAGATCGCGCTGTCCGGCTGCAAACAGGACTGCGCCCTGACGCCGATTCATGACGTCGGTTTGCTGGCCGCCAAACGTGCCGACGGGACGATCGGGTTTCGCATGGTCGCAGGCGGCGGCTTGGGGTCGGCTCCACGCATCGCCCAAGTGCTGCGAGAATTTACTCCGATGGAAGAATTGCTGCCAAGCATCGAAGCCGTCATTAAGGTGTTCGATACGCTCGGAAACCGTAAGAACCGCAACAAGGCCCGCATGAAATTCGTCATCGAAAAGCTGGGATTCGATGAATTTAAGCGGCGCTGGGAAGCTGCCTACGAATCGATGGGGTACGCCACACCATCGCATGAGCCGATCAAGCTGCTTACCTATGCGGACGAGCCTGTGCCGCTCATCATGCCGACGCGGAATGGATCCGGCCCCTCGTCGTCGAATGGGTCTGGTTCTGGCATCGGGCACGAAACGCCTTTTGAAATGTGGAAGCGGACGAATGTCGTCAAACAGAAGCAGCCCGGGTATGTCACGGCGGCGATCAAGCTGTTCATGGGCGATCTGACATCTGAGCAAATGCTTGGCGTGGCGGACCTCGCGGAGCGGTACGCCAACGGGAACATCCGGACCACCATCAATCAGAACATGGTGATTCGGTGGATCCCGGAATCGCAGATCGAATCGCTGCACGCGGATCTTGTCGCGCAGGGGCTGGCCGATCCGGGCGCCGAACTTGTCGAAGACATCATCGCTTGCCCCGGAACCGATACGTGCGGTCTGGGCATTACCTCATCCAAAGGGCTCGCGCGCGCATTGGGCGAAGTGTTCCCGGCCGGCCGGGTGCCCGAAGATCTCTCGGACGTCAGTATCAAGATTAGCGGCTGTCACAACTCCTGCGCCCAACACCACATCTCGACGATCGGGTTACATGGCGTCGGGAAGCGGTTGGGGGAGCACGTGGCGCCGCATTATGAGCTGCACCTCGGGGGGCAAGTAGATGGTACTCCGAAGATCGGGCAGATGACGGTCAAGCTGCCGGCGAAGTCTGTGCCGGCGGCCCTGTCGCATCTTGTCACCGTGTATAGGCGGGATCGCCTGCCAAAGGAAAATCTGTCCGCCTTCATCGCGCGTGCCGGGAAAAATAAACTCAAGGACGAGCTGATTCCCTACACCATCGTTCCCGCGTATAAGGACGATCCCACATTCTACTACGACTGGGAAGGAGAAGCAGAGTTCATCCTGGAGGATCTCGGTCCCGGCGAATGCGCCGGCGGTGCGCTGGAGATGATTGAGAACGGGATTCTTGAGGCAGACCAGGAGCTGTATCAGGCCAAGTTGCTGGTCGAGAACCACCAGTATTCCGTGTCGGTGAATAAGTCGTACCGTGCCGTGCTGGCGGCGGCCAAAGCGATGTTGGTCACGGAAGGGCTTGAGCCCTCGACCGACTCGGAAACATTCATTGAGTTCGATCGCCGGATCGCGCAGAAGGGCGTCATCCCTGCGCAGTATCGCGAGCTCAATAAGAAAGTAGGCGATCTCGGGCCGAAAGATACGACCGCGGAGTCGGCGCGTGACAAGATGGTCTTCGCGAAGGGGTTCGTCGATGCTTGCCGCGCGGCGACAGAGCAGATGGGGAAAGATTTGAAGCTTGCGCCGGCCCAAGAAACCGTAGCACCTGTGAAAGCAGCGGTTGCGGCGGCGCCGGTCGTGTCGGCCGCTCCTGCGTCAACCGGAGCGCCGGTGTACGATCTCCGCGGGGTCGCCTGTCCGCTGAATTATGTGAAGACGAAGCTCAAACTTGAAATGATGGACGCGGGCGAAAAGCTCGAAGTCTGGTTGGACGCCGGTGAGCCGATCAAGAATGTGCCGATGAGTTTGAAGAACGACGGGCATCTTCTGCTCCTCCAGGAAGCGCTGGAGCCGGAGGCCGCGCACTATCGCATTCTCGTGGAAAAAGTTGAAGGCTAAGGGAGTCAGAGCAAGGTATGTCTAGTGGTGGAAGTCCAGAGATGGTGGCGGAGCTGAAACGCGCGAGCGACGCGTTTGAATCTCAGCAGCCCCAAGATGTGTTGAAGGACACGATCAAGCGGTTCGCTCCAAAGATTGTCGTCGCCTGCAGTTTCGGTGCGGAAGATGTCGTGTTGGTCGATATGGTGCATCGCATCGATCCCACGATTCCGCTGTTCTACTTGGACACGGATTTTTTGTTTCCCGAAACCTATGCGACCCGTGATCGCATCATTCAGCAGTATGCGCTGCAGCCGACACAGGTCATTCAGGTGCAGTCGTTGCTGACCCCGGATCAGCAGGCGGCGCAGCATGGGGCGGCGCTCTGGTCGACGGAGCCGGATCGCTGCTGCCAGTTACGGAAGGTGGAACCGCTGACGCGTGTGTTGAAGGGGTATGAGGCCTGGATCACCGGAATCCGCCGGGATCAGTCGCCGACGAGAGCCAATGCGGGGTTGATCGAATGGGACAGCAAGTTCCAATTGGTCAAAGTGAATCCGCTGGCTCGCTGGACCTGGGCCGACGTGTGGACTTACATCAAGGTCTATGAGGTGCCCTACAACCCGCTGCATGATCAGAATTATCCGAGCATCGGGTGCACCCATTGCACTGCGCCGGTGGCGCCGGGAGAAGATCCGCGTGCCGGACGTTGGAAAACATTTACCAAGACCGAGTGTGGGCTCCACAAGACCTAATATGCTTATTCAAGATTTTATTGCAAAAATTGCCAAGGGGCCCAGAGCCTCCAAAGACCTGACGTGGGATGAATCCAAACAGGTCATGAAGCTCTTGATCGAAGGCCAGGCGACGCAGGCGCAGATCGGCGCCTTTCTCATGGCGATGCGATTCAAGATGGAATCGGTCTCGGAGCTGGCGGCCTTTACGGCGGCGGCGCGCGCCTATGTCGCTCCGCTGTCGATTCCCAAAGAGTTGGCCGTGGTGGATGTGCCGAGCTATGCCGGCAAGTCAGAGACCTTCCATGGCTTGATTGCCGGAGCGATCGTGGCGGCGTCCGCGGGCGCGGCGATCGTGATGCATGGGTATGACGGCATTCCCGGGCGTCCGGGTGCTGCGGGTGTTTTGAAGGCACTCGGGGTTCCGGTCGATCTCGACCCGAAGATGGCCGGCGAGGCAGTCACAAAAAAAGGATTCGTCTATCTCGATATCGGGATGTACCATCCGCCGCTCTATCGGTTCCTGGAGATGCGTCAGGAAATCGGGGTGCGCAACCTCTTTCATCCGATTGCCCGTTTACTGAATCCTTCGCGGGCAGCCGCGCAAGTGATCGGGTTATCGCATCCGCCTCATTTCGAAAAAACGGCAGAAGTGTTGCGGATGATGGGCTGTCCGCGGGCGCTGGTCATTCGGGGCGTCGAAGGCGATCCGGAGCTCTCCGTCACGGCGGCGACCCGGGTATTGGAGTTGCGGGATGAGCGGATCACTCCGTTAGGGATTTCGCCGAAGGATTTCGGATTGGCGCTGGGCACCTCTCGCGACATGGCCGGGTTCCCTCCGGGCCAGCAGGATAAGGAAGCGGAGCTGCTGCGACGAATTATTCAGAATCAGATTCCGGGCGGTCCGAAAGATTGGGTCTTGATGAATGCGGCGTTGCTGCTGTATGCCGCCGGCAAAGGGGCTACGTTACCGGCCTGTCTGCCGATGGCACGAGTCGCTCTTGAAAGCGGCGCAGCCGGACGCAAGCTGGATGAACTGGTGCAGGCGCCTCTTGCGGCGGGTAAGCGGGGATAACTAACAGGCTGTTCAGGAAGGCTGCCCAGCAAGGCCGCAGCCAGCGAAGAGGCGAGGCGTACTCTTGTGGTACGTGGAGTCTCTGAGCGCCGCGAGAACGCTGCTGGTGGACTTTATCAACAGCCTGCTAATGGAAAGGTCGTCGGTCGTGAACCATCTTCGTCAGTTGGAAGATCAAAGCGTCTACATTCTTCGCGAGGCCTACAAGAATTTCGACAATTTGGGCATGCTCTGGTCGATGGGCAAAGATTCGACGGTGCTGCTCTGGCTCGCCCGCAAGGCTTTCTTTGGGCAGGTGCCTTTCCCATTGCTCCACGTCGATACGAGTTACAAAATTCCCGCCATGATCGAATACCGCGATCGGATTGCGCGGGAATGGCGTTTGGATTTGGTGGTGGGGCAAAACAAAGAAGCCTTGGCGGCGGGCATGAATCATACAATGGGCCGTGTCGCCTGTTGTACCGCCCTCAAGACGAACGGGCTGAAGCAACTGATCGAGCAGAAGGGGTACACCGGTATTATTCTCGGTGTGCGGGCGGACGAAGAGGGGACGAGAGCGAAGGAACGGTATTTTTCGCCCCGCGATAAGCATGGCGACTGGGATTTCCGCGATCAGCCGCCCGAATTGTGGAATCAGTTCAAGACGACCTTCCCACCCGGCACCCATATTCGCATCCATCCGTTGCTGGATTGGACGGAGATCAATATCTGGGAGTACATCAAGTACGAAAATATTCCCTTCATGGATTTGTATCTCGACAAGGGCGAGGGCACTCGCTATCGGAGCCTCGGTTGCGCGCCCTGTACCACGCCCATCAAGTCGACCGCGAAGACGGTCGACGAGATCATCGACGAATTGCGTCACACGACGGTGGCCGAACGGGCCGGCCGCGCCCAGGATGAGGGGCGAGGCATGGAGCTGCTCCGAAAAGACGGGTACATGTAACGAGGATGATGAAAAAGGTCCCCAACTTCGTTCTCGGCTCATCGAAATCCTCAACGTACCGCAGAGGGTACGCTTCCGGTTTCGACTCGCCTCGGGCCTTGTTGGATGGCCTTTTTGATCATCCTCTATAAGAGAAGGTAACTATGGATAATCAAACACAGAAGCCCTCGGAGAGTTTGAATATCGTCATTGTCGGGCATGTCGATCACGGCAAGTCTACCTTGCTGGGACGGCTTTATGCCGACACCGGGTCATTGCCTGATGGCAAGCTCGAGAAGGTGCAGGCGATCTGCCGCCAGCAGGGCAAGGAGTTTGAGTATGCCTTCCTGTTCGATGCCTTCCTGGAAGAGCAAGAGCAAGGAATCACGATTGATACGGCGCGCACCTTCTTCATCTGGAAGGGGCGCCAGTACATCATCATCGATGCTCCGGGCCACAAGGAATTTCTCAAGAATATGATCTCGGGCGCTGCGCGCGCGGAGGCGGCGCTGCTGCTGATCGATGCGTTGGAGGGTGTGAAGGAGCAATCCAAGAAACATGGCTATCTGCTATCGCTGCTGGGTGTCCGGCAGTTCGCCGTGGTCGTCAATAAGATGGACTTGGTCGGGTATCGGCAGGATGTGTTCGACGGTATCGAGAAAGAGTATCGCGAGTTTCTTGGCCAGTTTAAGGCCGTGCCGGAATGCATTATTCCGGTGAGCGCCAAGCTCGGCGATAACATCGCGAATCGCAGTACCCACATGGCGTGGTACACCGGCCCGACGGTATTGGATCAGCTGAGTCGTTTCAAGAAGGAAGCGGCACGATCGGAACAGCCGCTGCGGTTCCCTGTCCAGGACGTATATAAATTCGATGCTCGCCGCATCGTCGCCGGTCGCATTACCGCCGGGAAGTTGAAAGTCGGCGATCACCTGGTGTTCTCCCCGTCGAACAAGCGGGCCAATATCCGGTCGGTCGAAGCCTTCAACATCGATCCGCCGCTGACGGAAGGCTATGCCGGTCAATCGATCGGCATTACGCTCGACGAGCAGATCTTCGTGGAGCGCGGAGAGATTGCCACGCATCAGGACCATCTGCCGTCTGTCTCGACGGCGTTTCGCGCCAATCTGTTTTGGCTGGGGAAGCGTCCGCTGGAGCGCGGCCGCAAATATCAGCTGCGGGTGGCCAATAAAGAAGTCGACTGCGAAGTGGCGACCATTCACCGGATTATCGACACGATGGATCTGGCGCAGCAACAGGGGAGCACGACGGTCAACAAGAATCAGGTGGCTGAACTGACATTGCGGACGAAGACGCCGGTCGCGTTCGATCTCTCGGCCTCGTTTGAAGCGACCGGACGGTTTGTCCTCGTCGATGAATATGATATCGCCGGCGGCGGCATCGTCACGGAACTGATTCACGATGATCAAGAGATTTTGCGGGAGGAAGCCCGGCGCAGAGATTTCGCCTGGGTCAAAGGCGAAGTCGGCGTCGAGGACCGTGCGCGGCAGTACGGGCATCGTGCCGCCATCGTTCTGTTTACCGGTGGGCGACATACGGGGAAGTCCCTGCTCGCCAGGCAGTTAGAGGGACGGCTCGTGGCTGACGGGCGGCATGCCTATCTGCTGGACGGAGAGAATCTTCGCCGCGGACTCGATGCAGATTTGACTGACGAGGAACGAGGGCAGACCGATGAAATGGCCAGGCGGTATGGTGAAGTCGCTCGGTTGCTCATCGATACCGGGTTGATCGTGGTCTCCACCACCAATCCATTCGGCATGCACTATAAAGAGGCTGTGCAGGCGATCCGGACGCTCGTCCATCCTGCCCCGGTGATCGCGGTCCACATGAGCAAGACCAGTGAAGAGCCGCCGCCGAATACGGACATTGTCTTGAGCGGACCGACGGATCTGGATAAAGCCTCCAAGCAAATTATGGACGAGCTTAAGAAACGGGGTGTACTGGCTCAGGCGATCGGGGCCAAGCCGACCTTTCAGTATTCGATTTAGTGCGCGAGGTCGAAAGAAAGAGGGTTCCGCAAAGTTCATTTTCTTACGGGACCCCCACCTTTCGCTTGGTTTGACTCCCCAGAAACCGCTGTGTTACCGTACCGCCCTGCATCGTTTAGCCTGTGGATAGAAAGACTTGTATGGCGGCTGACAAAGACCTCAAGACCATTCTTGGCAAACTGAAGTATTCCGATGATGCCAAGGTCGTCCAGCAAATTACCGAGCAGACCAAACAGGTCCATGCCCGCATGGCCGGCATCAAGTACAAGCTGGCGGTCATGAGCGGGAAGGGCGGCGTCGGGAAGAGCATGACCACGGTCAACTTGGCCTTGGCGTTTGCCCGGCAAGGTGCGAAAGTCGGATTGCTCGATGTCGATTTGAACGGGCCCTGCGTGCCGCGCATGCTCGGTCTGCATGGGCAATCATTGAAGATGACTCCGCAGGGGGCCATCCCTCCGGTTGGCCCGCTTGGCGTGAAAGTAGCGTCGATGGACTTCTTTCTCGACGATGCGTCGCCGGTTCGGTGGAAGGGGCCGATGGATGTGAGTCCGGTCTGGCTCGGCTTGATGGAAATGAATGTGATTCGGGAATTTCTCTCCGATGTGATATGGGGCGAGCTGGACTATCTGCTTGCCGATCTGCCTCCCGGGGCGGCAGCCGATAAGCCGCCGGTGATCGCCGGGTTTATCCCCGACCTGGCCGGAGCCATTGTCGTGACGACACCTTCCGAAGTGGCGTCGGATGTGGTGCAGAAATCGGTGACCTATGCGCGAGACATGGGCATCAAAGTCTTGGGCATCGTCGAAAATATGAGCGAGTATCGGTGTCCGTCCTGCGGTGAAGTCAATGAGTTGTTTGAAGGCAACACCGAAGCGATGTGCGAAGCGCTCGATCTTCCGCTCCTCGGGAGGGTTCCGTTTGATCGAAAAATCGCCCGGACATTCGATAAGGGCCAGCCGTTGCTCGACGAAACTTATCCGACCATTCAGCGGTACCAGGAAATAGCCGGGCGGATCCGCACGTTGCTCGATTACAAGAAGGTGTTGGCGGATAAGCTGTGATCCGAGAGATGCGAGAGGAGTTCCTATGAAATTTGTTTGTCTCAATTGCGAAACCTATATGAATTTCGAAAAAGTTGAAAAGCCCGGCGAGGGATCGCTGGGCGTCTTTTTCGGCTGCCCATCCTGCAACGCCAAGTTCTCGATGGTGACCAATCCCGGCGAAACGCAGATGGTCAGCTCCCTCGGAGTCAAATTAGGCGGTCGCACGGTGGCGGCTGAGCCATTTGAAATGACGCGGGGCACGCTCAAGGATGAGGCCCAGGCCGGAGCCGGGCAGATGGGCGCCTATCTGAACGAAAAGATCCAGGGCGGGCAGCCGGTGGCGGCGTCAGCGGCGACACCGGAAAAAGCCGGAGAAAAAGCGAGCGGCGGTTGTCCCTTCTCCGCGATGGTTGCGGAAATGGGCTTGACGGGCACCGGGAAGCCGGGCAATGGAACTGCTCCCGCATCCTCAGACTTCACATGGACGGCCGATGCCAAAGAAAAGCTCGATCGGCTGCCGGCTTTCGTGAAACCGATGGTGCAGAGCAGCGTCGAGGCCTATGCGCGGAAGAACGGATTCAAATCCATCACGTTGCAAGTCATGGATGATTCAAAGACCGACTCGCCGAATGGGATGACCTGGTCACGGGAAGCCGAGCAGCGGCTGGAGAACATCCCCGACTTCATTCGGCCCATGGCGAGAAAAGAGATTGAACGTGTGGCCAAAGAGCGCGGCCTGGTGACGATCACCGCGCAAGTCATGGACGAGACCAAAGACAAATTCATGAAGTTCATGTGAGTACGAACTTCATGCAGCGGGGTTCTCAAGGGCCCATCCGGCACCCCGGATGGGCCCTTCCTTTACCAGACTTGGTGCAGTCAGCGATTCGAGCGAATTCCGTCGCGATGTGGGCGCTATTCCTCTTTTTCATGGTCGCATTCCTCGGCTTAGACGGCGCACTCTTGTTTGCTCAGCATGGTGAGCCGGGTCATGAGGCGGCTGCCGTGGGTTCATCGGATCATGGGCACGATCATCACGCGCTCACTCTTTCACCGGACAGCTGGGAAGGATCGAAGGCCGGTATGGCCTATTCGGAGTTCAATCATCATCTCGCCGGACTCTTCGTGCTCCTGATCGGCTTTACTGAGATGGCGCAGGCGCTGCGGTCTTCCTCGCTTGGCTGGGCGAGAATGCTTCTGCCGGTGGCCTTGCTGGGAATGGCTGCCTTTCTGCTGATTTGGAGCGATCATCAGGCCTGGCCCATCGGACCGCTGAGTTTCGCCGAGACATTTTTCGGCAACGATCATGAAATTCTCCAGCATAAGACCTATGGCCTCCTTGCCCTGACCGTGGGCCTGATTGAACTGTATCGGCGTCTTGATCGGTTGTCCCACGTCAGCTGGATGATCCCGCTTCCGCTGTTTGCCATGATCGGCGGGATCATGTTGTTTGCCCATTCCCACGGTGCCCATCCCGCCGCCCAAAAGATTGCGATGCATCATGCCGTCATGGGCACACTGGCGGTGTCGGCCGGTTCCAGCAAGCTCGCTTCCGCGTGGAGAGGCGCCTTCATGGGATGGTCTCGCTCCCGTTGGGAGACGATCTGGGCTGGTCTCATCCTTCTCATTGGTCTCCAGCTTCTGGTTTACTCCGAATAGCCTGGGCCATTTCTGCGCGGTTCCCGATTGATTGACACCTTTCAAAGGCCTATGCTACGTCTACGACGGTGGGGCATACAGCCGTAAGCTGTGGCCTCGCATCAGTTGAGAGCTCCAAAGACACAGACGAGGGACACATGGGTGGACATAGCCATTGGGCGACGATCAAGCGGTATAAGGGCGCGCAGGACGTCAAGCGCGGAAAGGTTTTTACCAGAATCATCCGCGAAATCGCCATTGCCGCTCGCACCGGTGGTGACCCCGACAGCAATCCGCGCCTCCGCCTGTCGATCGCAAAGGCCAAAGAAGCCAACATGCCCGGCGACACGATTAAGAAAGCCATCCAGCGCGGAACGGGAGAACTTCCCGGCGTGGCGTATGAGGAATATGCGTTGGAAGGCTACGGGCCCGGTGGCACCGCGGTCTTGCTCGAAATCACCAGCGACAACCGCAACCGGACTGTGGCGGAGATCCGCAATCTTTTCACGAAAAATCATGGCAATATGGCGGAAGCCGGGGCGGTGGCCTGGCAGTTCCACAAGAAGGGCCTCCTGACGATCGACAAGGGGAAGGCCGACGAAGACCAGTTACTCACGCTGGCACTCGAAGCCGGCGCAGAGGATGTGAAGGTGGGCGACAAAACCTTCGAAGTGATCTGCGGCACCCACGAGTTCGAAGCCGTGAAAAAGGCTTTAGCGGATGCCAAGATCGAGACCACGCTCGCCGAAATCACCTTTATTCCCCAGAATACGATCCGCCTCGAAGAAAAAGCCGCCGAACAGATGCTCAAGTTGATGGAAGCCATGGACGAGCACGATGACGTCCAGAAGGTCCATGCCAATTTCGATATCTCTGAAGAAGTGATGGAGAAGGTGGCCGCCGCCGCGGCGGGATAAGTGCCGACTTGTCGAGCCGTTATCTGCCACCCGAGACGTGAGTCGCAATGATCGCCTTTCTAACGGGGCGGCTGGCTTTTAAGGCGCCGACCCACCTCACGTTGGATGTGCAGGGTGTGGGCTACGAAGTCCATATTCCGCTGAGCACCTATTACGCTCTGCCGAATCTCGACGAAGTCGCCGCGCTCAATATTCACACCCATTTGCGCGAAGACGCGATCCAGCTGTTCGGCTTTCTTTCACTGAGCGAGAAAGAAGCCTTCTTGTTGTTAACGACGGTTTCCGGTATTGGCCCGAAACTCGCGCTCGGGGTCTTGTCTGGGCTTCCACTCGCCGAGCTTGTCCGCGCCATTCAAACCGAGGATGTCGAGAAGCTGGCCACGATTCCGGGGATCGGGAAGAAGACGGCCGCGCGCATCGCCCTCGAACTTAAAGAGAAGATCGTGAAGATCCATTCCGGTCTGCCTTCCGCCACGATCGAGGAACCAGCGGTCCCGGCAGGTCCTTATGATGATGCACTGTCGGCTCTTGTCAATCTTGGCTATCGCCCTCAAGATGTCAAAGACGCCCTGAAGCGAGTCGCTAAGACGGTCGAGAGCCAGGCCGGTCTCAAGGAATTGATTCGAGAGGGCTTGAAAGAACTTGCGAGGGGGTGAACGATGGGTAACTCTATGCGCGTGCGAGCGATGGTTCAGTGCGGTGTCGTGGTGGGCTCTCTCTTCGGACTCCCGCTTGCCGGATGGGCGCAGGACGCCGGCGAGCAGAAGAGCATTCGCATGACCTGCGGAACCTGCCCCGATGGGTACGCGACCACCGGTACCACGCAGGCTCCGTCAGTCTGTAAAGATGGAGATCCGACGCTGGTCCAGTGCGTGCCGCTGGGGGCCAATATGCTTCCTGTGTGCGGCTCCTGTCCCGAGGGTTATTCGGAGATCGGCAGTTCGTCGGTCCCCTCCCGTTGCGGCAATAAGGATGGGGGACGGTTGTCGCAATGTCAGTTGCAGAAAATGGAACAGAATCTTCCCGATCCTAGCCAAGGCGTAAAGACCTGTCCTCCTTATTGCGGGAGCGCAGGGCAACCTGGCCAGGGAGCCTTGCCGCCAGTCCCGCGTTTTCAGCAGGCTCCGGACACCAAGTAGATTTGCAGAAACTCCTATGACTGAGCGGTTGCTTGCACAGCGGACCACCGACGATGACCGCAGCATGGAAACCGTGCTCCGGCCGCAGTCCTTCAACGACTACGTCGGGCAAGAGCGGATGAAAGAGTCGCTGCGAATTTGCATCGATGCGGCCCTGCAGCGGGGTGAGGCGCTCGACCACACCATTTTTTACGGACCCCCAGGCCTTGGGAAGACGACGATCGCGCACATCATCGCCAAGGAAATGGGAGCGTCGCTCCGTTCAACCTCCGGGCTTGTACTGACTCATGCCGGCGATCTGGCGGCGATCCTCACGAATCTCCAAGAGCACGATGTTCTGTTCATCGATGAAATCCACCGGTTGCCGGCTTCGGTCGAAGAGGCGCTCTATCCGGCGATGGAGGACTATCAACTCGATCTGGTCGTCGGGCAGGGACCTGCGGCCAGAACAGTCAAGCTGGATCTCCCGCAATTCACGTTGGTCGGAGCCACGACGAAAGCCGGCGCACTGACCTCTCCGCTCCGTGACCGGTTTGGACTCGTCTATCGGCTCGACTTCTACTCACCGACCGATCTGGAGCGCATCGTGACGCGGTCGGCCGGTGTGTTAGGCACATCGATCGATCATGCCGGTGCCGCAGAAATTGCGAGAAGAGCCCGTGGTACGCCTCGCATCGTGAATCGCTTGATCCGGCGTGTTCGGGACTATGCGCAGATTAAGGCCGAAGGGCATATCACCCGACAGGTGGCTCAAGATGCTCTGGCCTGGTTGGGAGTCGATAGTGCCGGGTTTGATGATATGGATCGAAAAATCCTAATGACCATCATCGAAAAGTTCAACGGCGGACCGGTCGGAGTGGAATCCTTGGCCGCAGCGGTGCAAGAAGAGAAAGGGACGCTGGAAGATGTGTACGAGCCCTACCTCATTCAAGCCGGCTACCTCGACCGCACCGGCCGCGGCCGCCAAGCGACAAAGCTTGCCTTCGATCACTTCAGCAAGCCGACCGATCAGCTGTTCTAGTGTAGTGATTCATGCTGTTCTTGTCTTATCCAGAGCGCTCTTGGCCCGATTCACTTTCGCTAAGATTTCCTGCGCGGATTTGGTCCACACAAAGGGGGTGGGCTGGGTATTGCGGTGGGTCATGTAGGCGTC
>JAURZE010000030.1 GCA_030653545.1 Nitrospira sp.
CAGATCAGCAAGTCTCTGGTGTGGCAGGCGCACAGCGTGAGGGGAGCGATGTCGGGTGCCCTCAAGAAGAAGCAGGGCCTCACCATCATCCATGAATTAACCGGCGACGGCCGCCGCCTGTATCGGATCGGCTGAGCGGTCGCTCCATGCGCTCCGCATATAACGGCACGCCGGAGGCCGGGATCGCCCTAAGCGATCTCGGCCTCGCCGAGTTACGCCGCGTGTGGAAGGAGCGTCTTGGCACGCCTCCCGAGATTGCCAGCACCGACCTGACACGGCGCTGGCTCTTGTGGGAACTCCAGGCGCAGGCCAGAGGCGGCTTCGATGCCACGACACGCCGCCGACTTCGACAGCTCTGCAAGGCGTTTCGAGCCGATCCGCCATCGACACCGCTACCCGATACTGGCCCGAGGCCGGGCGTCACACTGACCCGGGAATGGAATGGCGTGACCCATCGGGTGATGGTGCTGGAAGAGGGCTTCGCCTGGAATGGTCAGAAGCATGCTTCCTTGTCGAAGATCGCCTATCACATCACCGGTACACGCTGGTCGGGGCCGCGCTTCTTCGGCCTGCGCCAACAGCGCAAGTCATGACCACGTTTCGCCGGTGCGCCGTCTATACGCGCAAGTCCAGCGAGGAAGGCCTGGAACAGGCATTCAACTCCCTGCATGCCCAGCGCGAGGCCTGCGAGGCCTTTATCAAGAGCCAGGCACACGAGGGCTGGAGGCTTGCGAAGGTCGCCTACGATGATGGCGGCTTTTCCGGCGGCAGCATGGAGCGTCCAGCTCTGCAACGGCTGCTGGAGGACGTGGCCGCCGGCCGGATCAACGTCGTGGTGGTGTACAAGGTCGACCGGCTGACGCGTTCCCTTGTAGACTTCGCGCGAATCGTCGAGACGCTGGACGGCCACGGCGCCAGCTTCGTGTCCGTCACGCAGCAGTTCAACACCACCAGCTCGATGGGGCGACTGACCCTGAACGTGTTGCTGTCATTTGCCCAGTTCGAGCGTGAGGTCACGGGCGAACGCATCCGCGACAAGATCGCGGCCTCGAAGCGCAAGGGCATGTGGATGGGCGGCACCATCCCCCTGGGATACGATATCAGGAACCGCGAGCTTGTCGTGAACGAGGCTGAAGCGGCTACGGTTCGGGACATATTCGACCGCTATATCCGCCTCGGCTCCGTGGCAGAACTCCGGGCGGACCTTCAGCGACGCGGGATTCTCAGCAAACGATGGACATCGTCGACTGGTCGCACCTGGGGCGGTGCGACGTTCAGTCGAGGAGCGCTGTACTGGTTGTTGCGCAATCCCGTGTATGTCGGGCGGGTCGCGCACAAGGGAAACAACTACGAAGGGCAACAGGCAGCCATCGTCGAGCAGGGTCAGTGGGAGCAGGCTCAGGCTCTCCTGTCCGAGAAAAGTGCATCTCGGCAACGGCGTCCCGTCGCTCCGGGAGGCCGTCCTCTCAGCGGGCGATTGTTCGACGACCGGGGCAACGCGATGAGCCCGAGCTATTCAACCAAGCGCAATGGTCAGAGATATCATTACTATGTCAGCCAGGCCCGGCTGCAGAATGACAAAGCAGGTGCCGGTACAGTCGCTCGCGTCCCTGCCAGGGAAATCGAGCGGCTCGTGCAGGAGGCTGTGGGAACCAGCGACAATGACGGATCAGGCTCCGCCTCGGAGCTGCTGCGCCAGCGGGTCGAGCGCGTTGTGGTGCATGCGGACCATATCGAGATCGTGAAGGCCGCCACCGACGACATGCCCGGCGATGACGAAGGAGAAAGCCGAACCATCGTCGTGCCCGCCAGACTTGCCCATCGCAATCGTGCCGTTGTCCTCGACGACGGACGGGCCGGCCCCGATCCTGTCCTGCTGAAGGCACTTGGTCGGGCCCATGAGTGGCGCACCTGGCTTGAGCAGGGTGAGGCCCATTCCTTCCAGGAGCTCGCCTCGAAGGCGGGTGTCACCCCGGGGTACGTTCAGAAAGTCCTGCCTCTTGCGTTCCTGGCGCCGGGTCTGACCCGCGAACTGCTCGATGGCCGGCGGCGCCTGCACGGCGGCCTGATGGCCCGCCTGAATCGAGGCATTCCCACCGACTGGGATCAGCAGCTCACCTCGTTCTGACGTCGGCCCACCGCGTCATTCTGTCTCAAGATGCCGTATCTGGCCCCTTGGGTTGTGGCGGCGACCATGTTCTTGGCAAGACGCCACATGGAGTGAGACCACCATCTGGGCGCCCCAGAGACACTCGGGCCAAAACCGGCAATTTGCTCAGAATTTCAGAAAAAAGGCCGGTCTCTGGTCTCACCATAGCCGGCAAAAGGCCCGGCGTTAGCTACTCTTGCCGAGGTGTCTCTGGCATGGCCGCCCCACTAGGGGGTGGCTGGCTGTGCAAGCAGTCCGACGCGAACCGTTCTCCGGCCGAATTCCCTGACAATGGCCAATCTGCAGGGATTTATCGACCTGAATCGGTACTTTTGAAAAATTTCGGCGCCAGAAGTGCAGCGACTTCAAAGGTTTGGCGGCAAATTCCCTAGCCGGGCTACCAGGGAATGTCCGCTGGCTAGCAGGGAAGTCAGTCTGCTAACTAAAATCGGGCGGTGGCTGCCGAAACGCTGTCGCCTGGTGGCGGCGGGTGCGTTGCCAACCCATCGCTTCTTGAATCGGTTGACCTACTCGCGGTTTGATATCACCATGGATTTGCGGTCGGGCGAAGCTCGCCGCGGCACGGGATGGATGTCCCACTCAAAGGTTTATCCGCGACCTTTGGGATCTGAGAAAGCGGATGCGAGCCATATGTGACGGATGACCCCGTGCACTTTGGTCAGAGGCCGGAAGCCTCGGGGTGGATGCCCTGAATCCAGACGCAGCAGGAAAGCTGATCTGGACCGATTTGTTCCCATCAATCCACTAGCTGCCGGATGGCATGCGCGTTCGCGCCCGCGCTCCGGCAAGGAGTGAGTAATGCGTTGCACCGACGCCAACATTTCGGTTGATCGGATTAGGTCAAACCCGAAGAAGCACCCGCTGTCCTCACCTCGCTGCGCCAGTACCGCGCTATCGCCGAAGGCATAGTTCGCGTGGTCAGAGGACTCCCCATCCTAACGTTCAAAGGAAAGACTCCATGATCAAACACCGCAAACTCACACGACACGAGAAAGGTTGGCCAGAAGGGGCCGTGGTCCTTGCTCGAGCAGCTCACGCAATCCGCTTCGAAGCTTTACAATCTCTCCGTGTCGCACTGCACGATGAACGATTTCAGGAATGGTACGAGCGCATGTTTTCGATGCTGGAGGCGATCCTTGACAACGAACCACAGCATAAACTGATTCCTGAAGCCTTGGAGCATCTCGTGCGTACACGATGCGATCCTGCAGACCCAGATGCAGCTTGGGATGTCGCCGTTCACTCCGCGCGGTCTGGGTTAGCGGCGTGCTTCTCTAAGTGGCGACAAGAGGCATAATTACTGTAACCGAACGATGTGCAAGCGCGGTAGTGGCGCTCTGCGGAATTACAGCCGGCTTGGATAGCGAGACCGCTTCTTGTTGAAGCGATCGAGTTATTCATGATAATTCTAAAATGGTGGAGCGTAATCGAGCGGATGCCGTTCGCGCTCCGGGAAGGATATCCTCTCAAAGGTTGCCGCGACCTTTGGGGCCAACAAGCGGCGCCGAGCCAACCACGTGACGGGTGATTCCACACGACTGGCTCAGAGGCTGCAAGCCTCGGGGTGGATGCCCCAGTTCTAGCCTCGGTGGATGCCGAGCTGGACGATTTGTTCCCATCAATCCACTAACTGCCGAATGGCATGCGCGTTGACGCGCGCGCTCCGGCGAGGAGCAGATTATGCATCCATCTCAGGTCACTATTCCGACGAATCGCATCAAAGCCAACCCGAAGAACTGCCGGACCCATTCCAAGAGACAGATCCGGAAAATTGCCGCCAGCATTCGGGCGTTTGGCTTCGCGGCGCCAGTTCTGATCGACGAGCAAGACGTGCTGATAGCCGGGCACGGTCGTCTGGAGGCCGCGAAATCGCTTGGGATGTCGTCCATTCCGGCGACCGTCATCAAGGGGCTGAGCGACGCCAAGAAGCGGGCGCTGATGCTCGCCGATAACCGGACCGCCCAAGACGCCGGCTGGGACCTCGAGCGACTGGCTGAAGAACTGGCCGAGCTGCCCGAGCTTCTCATCGAAGACAACCTCGACCTGACCGTAACCGGCTTCGAACCTACCGAGATCGATCGACTGACTGCCGACTTTGAGGATCCCTCAAGTGATCCCGCGGACGACATCAATGTCGATAATCTGGATGGTCCAACCACGACGCGCGCTGGCGACCTCTGGCAACTCGGCAAGCATCTGCTGCTGTGTGGTGACGCCCGCCGCTCGGACGACATCGCTCGCCTGCTCGGGGACGAGCGAGCGCATATGTCGTTCCAAGACCCGCCCTACAACCTAAAAATCGGTGGAGTCGTGGGACGAGGCGCTCGCAAGCACCGTGAGTTCGCCATGGCCTCGGGTGAAATGTCCCCCGACGCGTTCGTTTCCTTCCTGACCGAGACCTTGGGCGCCGCGGCTCAATTCTCGATGGATGGCGCCGTCCACTTCGTGTGCATGGATTGGCGGCATGTCGAAGAGCTCATGAGAGCAGGCCGTGCCGTATATGGCGAGATGCTCAATCTGGTCGCCTGGGTAAAGACCAACGCGGGTCAGGGCTCTTTTTACCGCAGCCAGCATGAACTGATCGGTGTATTCAGGGTCGGCACAGCGCCACACCTGAACACGATCGAGCTGGGGCGCCACGGCCGCAACCGCTCGAACGTGTGGACATACGCCGGTGCCAACACCTTCCGGAAGGGCCGTCTGGAAGATTTGCGGGGCCACCCGACGGTGAAGCCTGTCGGCATGATCGCCGACGCCATAAAGGACTGCACCCGTCGCGGCGAGGTCGTTCTCGACACCTTCTGCGGCTCCGGCGCAACGCTGCTGGCGGCAGAGCGGGTGGGACGTCAGGGGCGCGGGCTGGAGATCGACCCAGCCTATGTCGATCTCGCGATCCGCCGCTGGCAATCCTTCACCGGCCGCGACGCCGTGCACGTGGAGTCCGGTCTGACCTTCGAGGAGATGGGCGATCGCCGTGTCGACGTCCCGAGGACGATGATCGACAGACCTACGACCGGCCGGCGGCGTGCCGCGACCACTCGGGCGGGGAGGTCGTCATCATGAACCCGAAGACCTCCAAACCCGTTCGGCTCAGGCGGTCGCGCAAGATTCTTGGCGTGCCGGACCGTCAGCCTGGTGGCGTCGGGCCTGATGTTCAGGACGGCATGCAAGATGGCGCGCTGGAAAGCTGCCCCGCTTCCGACGCAAATTATACCGTCGGATATGGGCGCCCACCGACGCACACCCGCTTCAAGCCGGGGAAGTCCGGCAATCCCAGGGGCCGCTCGCCGCAGTCCCGCAACCTGAAGACAATCGTGAAGCAGGTTCTTGATGAACCGACGCCAGTCCGTAAAGACGGCCGGATTCGGCAGATGGCGGCGATCGAGGCCCTAGTCCGCACGACGTTGAGCCGGGCTTTCAAGGGCGATCTGAAGGCCTTCGCCTTACTCTTCGCAGTGATAAAGCACAGTGGCTACGGCGCCGAGGCCGTTGGAAGCACCCAGGATATTCTGCCAGGAGAGGATCTCAACGCAATCCTCAATGAGTACCTCGCCCGCTTCACGCGCGAGGACTCAATAGATACCGAACCGTCACCTGACAACTCAGCCGGTGCCGCTGATCCGTCCAAACCGGGGGAAGTGCGATGACAGCGCCAGCCCCATCGACTGGTCACCGCAATCTCAATCAGGTTGCCGTGGCTATCCTGACAACAGATCTCTATTCCTTCGTACAGGCCTCGTTCCCGATCGTCTCCGGCGGAGGGCGCCTGTTGCCAAACTGGCATCTTGAGGCGATGTCGCACGAGCTGAACGCGGTGATGAGAGGCGCCACGAGGCGGCTTCTCATCACCATTCCTCCTCGCAGCCTCAAGTCAATCTGTGCATCGGTTTGCCTTCCGGCCTTTGCCCTGGGACACGACCCCAGTCGGCGGATTATTTGCGTCAGCTATGCGGAGGCGCTCGCACGCAAACACGCCAACGATTGCCGTGCCCTGATGCGCTCGGAAATGTACCGGGGCGTATTCCCAAGGACCCGCATCAGTCCGGCAAAGGACACGGAGACCGAGGTAATGACCACCGCCAGGGGGTCCCGCCTCGCGACTTCCGTCGGCGGCACGTTGACCGGCCGAGGTGGTGATCTCCTCGTCATCGACGATCCGCTTAAGCCGCAGGATGCGCAATCCGAGGTCGCACGGGAATCGCTCAAGCAGTGGTATTCCAATACCCTGCTGTCACGCCTCGATCACAAGGGCGTAGGTTCGATCATCGTCGTAATGCAGCGCCTTCACCCCGACGATCTCGTCGGGCATCTCCTGGAACAGGGTGGCTGGAAACATCTGAACCTTCCGGCCATCGCTGAGGAAGAGATGGTCGTAACCCTCAGCGCAACCCACCGTCATCGACGACGGGTCGGAGATCTGCTTCATCCGGAACGCGAACCACGTGCTGCTCTCGACGAACTGAAGGCGTCGATGGGGTCAATGGAGTTCGCCGCGCAATACCAGCAGGCGCCGGTACCCATCGGAGGCAATCTCATAAGATGGTCGTGGTTCAAATTCTATGACCATCAGCCCGCGCCCCAGCCGGGCGACAGGTTGATCGTCAGCTGGGATACTGCGCAGAGCAGCCACGAACTGGCTGACTATTCTGCTTGTGTTGTCCTGCTCGTGCGCAAGGAGACTGTCTATATCCTCGACGTCGTGCGGGAGCGCCTGGAATACCCCGATCTCTTACGGGTTGTTCTGAAACACCACCGCCGTTTGCGGAACGCCGGCTGTTCATCCTACGCGCTGCTCATCGAGAGAAAGGGATCGGGCCTCAGCCTGATCCAGGATCTGCAGCGACAAAACATCCATCCAATCGGCATCAATCCGGAAGGCGACAAGATCATGCGCATGGCTGCTCAAACGGCTCCGATCGAGGCAGGAGCCGTCCACCTCCCGACACGGGCCGGGTGGCTCGACGAGTTCAAGAAGGAAATACTCTCCTTCCCGAAGAGCAGACACGATGATCAGATCGACGCCTTGTCACAGGCGCTGCAGCGCGCCTTCGCCCCGGCACCGCCGCAGGCTGCTTTCGGCATCTACGGAACGGTCGCCGACATATGAACAGCATGCACGGCAGTGCCGCATCCATAGAACGGATTCAGGATAACGTCGCACGCATGGGACGACGCCGTGGTCGGCATCTCCTCGATCAGCCAATCGCCAAGCTCTGCATCACGGGCCGTGATTGCTGTTTGGGTGCCGTGATCGACGCGAACAGTGCCCCAAGCCCCGCACCCGCGAGAAAACCAGCCTCAACACGTAATCCTTCACGATAGTCAGGCCACCGGCGTAACCGTGTTCGTCGCGCAGCCGCTCGAAGATCCGCTTCGAGGTGTGCCGCTGCTTCGTTGGACGCCCCTTATCATCCTCCAGGATCTGATCGATGATCCCGACGAAAGGGTCCAGCTTCGGCCGTGCCGGCGGGCGGGCGGCTGCGCCGGTACCCGGGCGGAACCGAGAAGGCCAACATCTTCGCTACCGTCCGAGGATCCAGCCCGAACCGACGCCCCGTCTCGCGACGACTCAGACCCTCGATCCGCACCGAATGGCGGACCTGCCTGTAAAGCTCCACGCTTTTCATCCCCCAGCCCTCTGCACCCCGTGCAAAGAGCTATCTGCCGAGGCATTTTTGCTCCGGCGCAACCAGACTTTCTGGCCGCTTCAATGAGGGATTTTCTCTCCGGCGCTTACAGCGAAAGTGCCGCGCTGAGACAGCACATTCGAGATGATGCCGGTCATGAACTTCGATTTGATCCTGGAGGTGAAGCCACCCCAAGGCGGCGAGATTGAATTCGAGAACATACGAAGGCTGTTCTACAAGCTGCGTGAAGCCGGCATGAATCTCAAGTGGATCAGCTTCGACACCTTCCAGTCGGCGGAC